>JBGOUJ010000460.1:0-6304 GCA_041477005.1 Terriglobia bacterium
CCTCGACGTCCCACGGCTTCATGGTGGCTTCGCGCGGGTTGGTCGGCGAGAAATTCACCAGCAGCTTGACGTGCAGCAGGCGGTCCGACGGGCCCCGCTCCACCGGGGGCTGCTCACCGAACGGCTCCTGCGGGCGCTGGGATACCGTGTTGGGAGGCATGGTCAGCGGCAGGTCCCGATTCTGGGCGTCCACCCGGGCTTCCATCTCCCAATGCGACGCGCAGACTCGCTCGGCGCGGTCGCGCATGAGCCAATCCACCTTGTAGCGCCCCGGACCCAAGGTGAAGCCGCCCGGCAACACCGCCTCCCCCTTGGCGTCTTCGTCGATGGCCGGGACATTAAAGCGGTCCACCAAGTAAAGCTGGTTCTCCGGCTTATCGAACGGGGTCACGCGGATCAGCACACGCAGTTGATCGCCGCTCCCGGTCAGGTCCTGGAGGGGAAGGGTGACGCGGTAGCCGGCATGGAACCGCAAGTCAAAGGAAAGCTCGGGCTTCAAAGGGAAGACTTCGCAAGGCAGATCGTTACGCTTGTCGGAGGACTCGAGTACGGCGAGGTCGGTGTTGACGATGCGGACCACGCCGCCCAGGCGGGAGAAGTTCAGCTCCGTTTGCGCCCGGCTGATGGGAGAGGCGAGAATGCTCCAGAGCACCGCCGCCATCAGCAGCTCGAAGCATCGCCGGCCACCAGCAGGAACGAGGCGCATTGGTCCTCTTCCGGTCAAGTATCGACCAAGAGCCAAAGAAAGTCCAGAGCAATTCCACAACCTTTGCAAAAGTGTTGCGAAATTTTACTTGTAGACCTCGTTGAGGACATAGGCTAACCGAATGCCGGCCTTGGCAAGCTGCTGCTGGACGACGGGAGAACCCCGCCGCAGGTAAGCTTTTCCCAGTACCGCTGACCCAGAAGAAGGCTGCTCGAACCGGTAAACTACATCCCGGGAGAGGTCATGGGACTCCATGGCCCAGTCCACCACTGTGCCGCGAGACCAGGCCGAGGTATTGACCCTAGAGATTTTACCTAGTTTCCGCGCCCAATATTCCCAATCCCGGTCCAGGGCTTCCAGAATGCCGGAGTCCCAGACCCGATGGAGGTTCGTGGGCTTCCCCAGAAACTCGACCTCCAAGTCATTGCCGCCCTGATCGCCACGGTCGCCGCCGTGCAGGGGCTGGTGCAGGTCGCCAATGAAATGAACGACGTTGTAAAGCGCCTCGTAGCTCGCCCGCAGCGAGGACCGTGCTTTTAGCTGATCGCGAAACCGTTCCACCGCCCCGACCACACACTGGTTGGCGGGGCAATAGAGCGCCCGGTTAAAGGCAGAGGCGCCGATCGGGATGTTGACAAAGTGCCAGGGGGCGGTCTCCTTTTGCTCGTTGCGCATATCGTCGGCCCTACTGGAGATGTCGGCCAGATGGCGGTCCGGGCCGAGGATTTGCTGGACGGCGGCGGCGGCTCTGGGATCCAAATGAGTTTCGGCAATTTGGGCGACGATCCTGTGGCCGTCCGCGCTCCAGCCATAGATCGCCGGGCAGAAGCCCGCCGGGCACACGAGCAGAAGCAGGAGGAGACGCTGGCTATATGCGAAACGACACCGTGGCATTATGCCACATGCTTTCACGTCACATCCCGGAACAGAAGCTGCGTGAAGTCGGCCAGATAACGCCGCCAGACGAGCCAGGTGTGGGCGCCCGGCGTCCCTCGAAACATGTACCGGATTTTGTGTTCTTGAAGGATCTCACAAAGCTTCTGGGCTCCGGCCAGGCCAGGATCCTGCTCGCCGATGCCGATCCACAAGACGCTCAGCTTCTTGTTGGTTCCTTCCGGGTCGGCCAGCAGGGCCGCGAACTTGGATTCGAACTGCTCGGCGCCGCGGCTCGGCCCGCCGCCACCCACCCCGGCGCTGAACACGCCGACAGCGCCGAATTTGTCGAGGTTGTTGAGCCCGACGTTCACCGACTGGCCGCCGCCCATCGAGAGGCCGGCGATGGCATGGTTTCGTGGCCCGGCGGCGACGCGATACTTCGATTCGGCCCGGGGCAGGACGTCCTTCAGCAGATCGGATTCAAAGAGGCTGGTATTCCGGCCACGGGCGCTGGGCGAGGTGTCGTTCAGCGGCGCCGCGTGGCCGAAGGGCATGACCACGATCATCGGCCGCACTTTTCCGTCGGCCAGGAGGTTGTCGAGGATGATGTTGGCGCGGCCGAGCCAGGTCCACTCGCCCTCGGTGTCGCCCGAGCCGTGGAGCAGGTAGAGGACGGGGTAGCGGGCGGAGGGATTCCGCTCGTAGCCGGGCGGCGTGTAGACGTAGAAGCGGCGCGTGGTTGCGAGCGTGGAGGATTTGTACCAGTTGACCTCGACCGACCCGTGCGGCACGTCGCGGACCTCGTGACGCATGGGCGGATCGCCGGGAACCTCGACCATGCTGCTGGTCGAAGAGCGCACGCCGAGCTTGACCAGCGGGTTCTTAGGATCAATCGCCGGGACGCCGTCGATCGAGAACGAGTAGGTGTAGAGGTCGGGGGCAAGCGGTCCCAGGGTCACGCTCCAGACGCCGCTGTTGTCCTTGGTCAGCTTTTCTCTGGTCTGGCTGGGCATCCAATCGCCGCGAACCGTGACCTCGCCGGCTTTGGGGGCGCGGAGATGGAAGGTCACGCTGCGATCGGGATGCACTTCGGGGGAGACGAGGGTGTCCGGCGGCTCGGCAGGGGGGCGCTGGGCCGATGCGGATACCGCGATTAGCAGGGTCAGGGCAAAGGCGGCCAACCGCTCTCCGACGGGCCCAAAGGGCACTCCGGCTCGGAAGCTCGGGGCCGGCAACTCCTTTACGGGCCTGGCGGGCACCTTGGGTCGGAAGCTCGGGAACGACCGCTCCTTTGCGGGTCTGGCGGGCACCTCGGCTCGGAAGGTCGGGACCGACCGCTCCTTTGCGGGCCTGAAGGGCGCGCCGGCTCGGAAGGTCGGGGCCAAGAGCACCCCCGCTGGGCAACTTGAGTCTGTCATGTCGTACCTCCTCTCACAACAGGCGCCGGGACATCGCGGCGGCCTTGCGCTCGAGGCGCTGCTGGCGGCGCTCGAGATCCGGCGACGACGGCTCGATCTCGCGGGCGGCGGCGGTCATCTCGAGCGCCATCGGATAATTCCGCTCCCGGTGCTCATAGTATTTTGCCAGTTCTTCGTGCGCCTGGCGACGAAAGGAATTTTTCGACGCGGCCAGGTCGCACCAGATTTCGACGGCGCGGTCCTCGTGCCCCAGCTTCTTCTCCACGAGCGCCATTTCCCAAAGGGCCTGGAACAGGTTGTGGTCGGCCATCCGCTCGTTGACGGCGCGCCGGTAGAGAGGGAGAGCATCTTGAGCGCCGGCACTCCGGCGGAGCCAGCGTGCCAGGCCCAGCAGGTCTTCGCCGTGCCGCAGGTCGGCCTGGGCCGGCGAGGCGAAGGCCGGCAGCACCACGGCGGTGAGCGCGGCCAGGGTCACGATGTCCATGGTGTTGTGGTGGAACAGCGGGACCAGGCGGAAGGCCTGGCGGGTGCGCAGGTACTCGAAGTAGTAATAGGGGATCATCTCGCCCGGGAGGTCGCCTTCGCGCTCGAAGCCCAGGATCTGGGATTCGAGTTCCACCAGACGGCAGCTTTCCAGGCGCAGCCGCCAGAGCCGGCGGGCGGCGAAGAGCAGATCGAGGTGAGCGAGGCGCGCGAACGGCGCCCGGAAGCGAGCCAGCGTGTAGCGGGTTTCGAGCAGGGGGGCGTCGAAGGCTTTGCCGTTGTAGGTAATCAATACGTCATAGTTGGCCAGGAAGGCAGCCAGGCCGGCCAGCATGGCGGGCTCCTCATCGTAATCGCGCATGAAGAAGAGGCGAACGCGGAAGCCGGCGTCCTCGATGGTCCCCACGCCGACCAGGAAGGCGCAGGTGCCGGTGCCGCCGGCGAGGCCCGTGGTCTCGGTGTCGAGGAAGGCCCAGCGCCGGACGTCGCAAGGGGCCATCTCGCCGCGTGAAATGCCTTGGAGCAGCGCGCCCGAGAGCTCGGCGATGCGCGAGAACTCCACGTTGCCGTGGCTGCGGTGGCCGGGGAAGAGTTTTTCAGAGAGAAAGTAGCGGCCGTGCTCGTTCTCGACGACCTCGCCGGGGACCAGGGCCTCGGCGTGGTAGCGGACGGGGGCGGGTTTGGCGGAGTACTTGTTGTTGATGCGCGTCACCCGGCGGCGCAGAACGGCGAGCTGGCTCTTGAGGTCGGTGATCATGACTGGAGCAGCTCGGCCAGATAGCGCTGGGCCACCTGCTTGCCGCGCTCGCCGACCTCGCCGATGGGGCCGACGCAAGAGGGGCAGCCGACCTCGCAGGGACAGGTTTCCAGGAGCTGCCGGGCCTTTTCGAGCAGTGGGCGGCAGAGGCGGTCGAGCGGTTCGCTCTGGCCGATGCCGCCGGGGTAGTTGTCGTAGAGGTAGAGATTGGGCTCGAAGAGGCCGGAGATCGCGGGGGCGTGCTGTGCCGCTGGGTTTGCGGTTGGGCTCGGGGCGGGTGGGTTTTCGGTTACCGCTACGCCCAGGTCGCGGGGGTCGCACATCAGCAACACCGATGCCACCGTGCGCAACACGTTGCCGAGACCGACCAGGCCGCTTTGCTTCTCGGTGGGGGTGAACTCGGCCAGCCGCTCGAGCAGCGCCTGGGGGAACGAGAGCCAGAACGACGTCGTGTGCATCTCCTGCTCGGGCATCGAGAGCTGGCCGGCGCCGACGTTTTCCAGCGTGTAGAACTTGATCTTCTTGAAGCCGACGATCTGACGATTGAGCCGGACCTCGCCGTGGCGCTGGATTCCCGCGCCGATCGGCTGGCTCGAAAACGTGTCGATGATCTTCACCTGGGTGTAGTCGATGGCGTCGGTGAAGTAATCGCAATGGACGCTCTTGACGTAGGCCTTGCGCTCCTCGTAATCGAAGCGCTCGACGTGGTACTGGCGCGCCTCGTGGAGGTAGATCGCTTTCTCGTGCAGGGTGGTCAGGGCCGAGGGGAAATCGACCTCGCCGATCACCTTGGCCTCGCCGGTGATGTCGATGATCACGAAGTTGTCGCTGGTCACCGACCGGAGGCTGATGGCGTCGGCGGGGTAGGATTCCGAAGTCCAGTGCCAGGCGCCGCCGGCGTGATGGACGACGCCCAGCTCTTCCAGGAACCGGCAGAGCTCGCCGGTCGGCTGCGTGCCGAACACTTCTCCATCTCGGATGGGCAGCTCGAAGGCGGCGCACTTCAGGTGATTGACCAGGATCTCGAGGTTGTCGGGGTTGATGTAGGCGTGCTCGGGGGAGCGGTCGAAGAAGTAGTCGGGGTGCTCGATGATGTACTGGTCGAGCGGGGCGGAGGAAGCGACCATCACGGCGGCCGAGAGGGAGTGACGGCGGCCGGCGCGGCCGGCGCGCTGCCAGGTGGAGGCGATGGTCCCGGGATAGCCGGCCATGACCACCACGTCGAGCGAGCCGATGTCGATGCCCAGCTCGAGAGCATTGGTGGCGACGACCGCGCGGATCTCGCCCTCGCGCAGTCCGCGCTCGATCTCGCGGCGCTCCTTGGGCAGATAGCCGCCGCGATAGCCGCGGACGCTGGTGGCGGGGACCGGGCCGCGCTCGCAGGCATCCTTCAGATAGGTGACGAGTACCTCGGTGGCCAGGCGACTGTTGGCGAAGACGAGCGTCTGTTGGCCGCGCTCGATGAAGCCGCGGGCGATGTTCCGGGTCTCGTGGATATAACTGCGGCGGATGCCGAGCTGGCGGTTGACCACGGGCGGGTTGTAGAAGACGACGTATTTCTCGCCGCCCGGGGCGCCGTTCTGGTCGATGACTTCGACCGGGGCCTCGAGGAGCGACTGGGCCAGCTCGCCGGGGTTGGCGATGGTCGCCGAGCAGCAGATAAACTGCGGCTGGGAGCCATAGAAGGCGCAGATGCGCTTCAGCCGGCGCAGCACGTTGGCCACGTGGCTGCCGAAGACGCCCCGGTAGGTGTGCAGCTCGTCCAGCACTATGTAGCGCAAGTTCTCGAAGAGCTTGGCCCAGCGGGTGTGATGGGGGAGGATGCCGGCGTGGAGCATGTCGGGATTCGACAACACCACGTTGGCGCGCTCGCGGATCGCCCGGCGAGCATCCTGCGGCGTGTCGCCGTCGTAGGTGAAGGCCCGGAGGTCGCTTCCCATCTCGTTCACGATCGAATTGAATTCGTGGAGCTGGTCTTCGGCCAGGGCTTTGGTGGGAAACAGGTAGAGCGCCCGGCCGGCGGGGTTCTCGATCAGGTGCTGGAGGACGGGTAGGTTGTAGCAG
>JBGOUJ010000461.1:0-6270 GCA_041477005.1 Terriglobia bacterium
CGAAGCGGCGCCTCCCTGATTTTTGCCTTTTGCCTTTTTGCACTTTGCCTTTTGCCTTGCTTTTCTTTGTTGTTAGGGGCCGCTGCCGGATGAGGCAACTCCCTCACCCCCATATCTCGTTGATGGGTCCGTAGGCGTTGTCCGATTGGGCGAAAGGAACGTATTCGAAGCCGCGCTTGAAGGGATCGTCGTAGCGAATCGTGGTCCAGTTGATGCCCATTGCTGAGTAAATGGTCGCCTCGATGTCTTCTGGCTTGATGTCGCGCTGGCGGCTCCAGCCGAAGTCGGCGCTGAACGCGCCGGCCTCGTCGGTCGAGCCGATGGTCCGGCCGCCCTGGATGCCGGCGCCGGCCATCACCACAAACTGCTGCAAGAAGTGGTCGCGGCCGGCCTGGGCTGTCAGCGGGCCCACGGTCCGGCCGAATTCTCCGGTCACGACAAGCAGCGTCTGGTCGAGTACCCCCGAGGACTGCAAATCCGACAGCAAGGCGCTGAAGCCGTTGTCGAACGTCTGGCTCATCTGGTACAGGCTGCCGCGGTTGTTCTTGTTATAGATGTTGGAGTGCATGTCCCAACCGCCGAAGTTGATCTGGATGAACCGCGTGCCCTGATTGACCGCCAGCACCTGCTTGGCCACCAGGCAGGCATTGCCGAAGCCGGAGCCGCCGTAGCGAGCGCTGTCGTCGGTGGTGAATTTGAAGGCTTGATCGACCACCGGGTTGTACATCAGGCTGCGGGCCGAGGCGTAGAACGCATCCATCTCTTCCAGCGGCTTGCCCAGCGGGGAATTCTTCCGCAGCGGATCATCCAGCAGATACATCGTGAAGAGGCGGTCGGTGAGGCGGCTTGGGCCGACCGGATTGGTCGTGTTGGGCAGGCCCGCTGCCGTCGGGCTGAAGCGGAACGGCTCGAAGGAGGCCGGCAAATATCCGGCGCCCGGCGAAGAGCCGACGTTCAGGCCGATGAAGGACGGGAACACCTGGCCCGGCAGCCGCTCCTTCTCCTTCTCAATTGCCACCACGCTGCCGATGTGAGGGGCGATCTTACCGAGCGCCGAGACCGGGTTGCGGCCGATCTGCGCCCAGGTTTGCGCCAGGCCGTGCACCGCCGACCAGGAGCGAACGGAGCGCACAATGGCCAAGCTGCCCAGTTGCCCGGCGATCTTCGGCATCAGCCCGGTGGGGAAGAAAATGCCGTTGACCGTGTCCGGATTGAAATCCGCCGGCGTGACGCCGGGAATCATTTTGAAATCGAATGTATCGATATGGCTGGGAGCGCCGGCGAGCAGAATGAAGATGACGTTGCGGGCCTTGTTCAGCGTGGCGACGTTCGAAGAGGTTTCAGCCACGCCCTGCGCCCTGGCCGGAGAGCCGGAGAGGAAATAGCCCGAGACGCCCCCGCCCAGCACTTGAAACCACTGGCGGCGGGTGTAGTGCGGGCGCTTCCAGCACCAGGTGTGGTCGTGCGGGTAGCGCGCTGCGAACCGATCGAATTTCTCCTGCGGATTCATCGCGTCCTCAAAGGCCGAATTGGAACCACAGATGAACACAGATGAACACAGATAAAACCTTGTCGTTCGATCCGTGTCCATCTGTGTTCATCTGTGGTTTCAAATTCTTGCTCCTCAGTAATTGAAGATAAAGTCCACCTTGTTGTACAAGCTCCAGGCCAGGTCCTCCACGTTGTTGGCGTGGGGGTTGGCGGCGAGATTCAGACGGCCGGTCGCTTTGCTGCGCTCGTCCGGGGTCGGGTAGCGCGACAGAACGTTGAGAAAGAGCTGATCGATGATCTGATCGTTGGGCAGTTTGACGACTTTGTTCACCAGCGTGCCGGCCACGTTGCGGGTGCGGCTATAGACGAACTGGCTGTTCATCAGGGTCAGCGGCTGCTGGGTGGTCAGATCGCCGCGGCGGGCCACGTCATCGCGGTTACCGCGCAGGAAGCTGTCCAGGAACTGGCCGCCCGTCCCGCCCGGCACTCCGACCACGTCGGGAAGCTGCATGGCGAAATTGACGACCGGCTCGCGGAAGCCGGCCAGCACATAGCCGCCCGGCACGCCGCTCGAAAGCGCGGTCGCGTCGTGAGCCTCCTCCGCCGTCAGCCGCCGCACGAGATGGCGCGCGTAATACTTCTCCCAGAGCGGGTCCCAGGTCCCGTCGTAGCGGGCCGAGAGCTGATAGGCGCGCGAATTGGTGATGTCGCGCATCAGGGCTTTGAGGTTGTAGTTGTTGTGAATGAAGTTTTGGGCGAGCGCGTTGAGCAGCGCTGGATTGGTGGGCTGCAACGTCCACGGCCCCGGCGGCGGATTGTTCGGATCGAGACGCAACGGGTCGAATTGATCGGGCGGGTCGACCAGGGGCAAGGTCATGAACTCCCGCCAGATGTAGTTGACGGTCGCGCGGGCGAACTGGAAGTCGGAAACTACCATGGTGGCCAGCGAATTGCGCCAGTTGTCGCCGTCCTTGGGTTTGGCCCCGCTGAGGACAAAAGCCGGCGCAGCGAAGTTCTTGCCGCTCACCGGGGCCCGGGTGGGGCGGTTGCCGGACCTGGTATTCAACTGGTAGTTGCGGCTGGGACTGGTCGAGTCGGTGATGATCCAGGGCCGCACGTTTTCTGTGCCCGACGCCTGCGCCATGTCGGTGCGGGCGAAGAACGCCGCCATGCTCCAGGCGTCCACGCGCTTCGCTTGCGATCCCCACAGGGTGAGGGACCCCAGGTGGCCCCGGCCGTCGTGGCACAGGATGCAGTCCATGTGGCCCATCCCGAGAAACACGGTTGAGACCATAACGGCCTGCGTGTCGTACGTATCCTGGACCGGACCGCCGGTGGTGCGTCCGCCGAGTGTGAAGTTGGCTTGCCCCGCTTCGAAAGTGCTCCCCGATCCGGTGATCACTTCCGAGGCCATATCCTTGTAAGACTTGTTCGCGCGCAGAGAATCGAGGATGTAGTAGTGGAACGCGTCGCGGCCCGGCTGGAACCGGTTGACCTGCGGCGTGGAGAGCGTGTTCTTGTAGAGGTCGCCGAAAAACATCGCCCAGCGATCGGCCCACTGCGGCGTGGCCAGCAACTGCTCGATCCAAAGCTGCCTCTTGTTGGGCCGGGGGTCACCCAGAAATTGCGTGACTTCCTGCGCGGTTGGGATGCGCCCGGTCAGATCGAGCGTGACGCGGCGCAGGAACTCCTGGTCGGTCGCGAGATCGGCCGGCGGGATGCCCAACTGGTGCAGCGCGGTGAAGATGCCGGTGTCAATGTAGTTGTTGTAGGTTGTATCCCGGAGATCCCCGGAGCGGCTGCGGCCCGGCGCGGGCCGGCCGGCGCCGATGGCGTTCACCACCTGTTCGGTCAGGGCGCTCGACGACCGCCCGACGTCGAGCTGTCGCAGCTCCTGGTCCCCGCGCAGGAATCTGTCGCGCTGTGGACCGAAAAAACTGCATTCCAGGTGTGGAACGCCGTATTCCGGTTTGTCGATGGTACTATTGTTATCGTCTGCCTGCGCGCGAAGCCGGGGTGTCAGTGCCGAGAATAGGAATGCAGTGCAAAGCAAGAGCGCGGCTGCGACGAAACGTCTCGGCCCCCGTATCATCTCCACCCTCCCGTTACACGTTTCCAATGCTATCAGAAGGGTGCTTTGAGTCAATGCATTTTATGTTCTTAGTACTTTTTGCTGAGGCGAGTGGCGCGGCCGTGATCGCGCACGAGCCGTCGTCAGACATATAGCAGCAAGCGTATGAGATGCCTATGAGGACACTCGTCACCGGGGCGACAGGTTTTGTCGGCCGGCGGCTGGTCGGCCGGCTGGAGAGACCGGCGGTGCTGAGCCGGGATCCGGAGCAGGCGCGGCGGGTGCTCGGCGGCGACGTGCAGGCGTTTCGGTGGGACCCGGAAGCCGGCCCGCCGCCGGCCGAGAGCCTCGAGGGCGTCGACGTGGTTTTCCATCTCGCGGGCGAGCCGATCGCAGCCGGGCGATGGACCGCCGACCGGAAGCAGCGCATTCGTGACAGCCGGGTGCAGGGAACGCGGCGGCTCGTGGCCGCGCTGGAAGCGGCAACCGCCCGGCCGAGGGCGCTGGTGTCGGCTTCGGCCGTGGGATTTTACGGCGATCGCGGCGAGGAAGTGCTCGACGAGTCGGCGGCGCCGGGGAACGATTTCCTGGCAGAAGTTTGCCGGGACTGGGAGGCGGAGGCGGGGCGCGCGCGGGCGCTGGGGGTGAGGGTAGTCACGTCGCGGACCGGCATCGTGCTGGGCGAAGCGGGCGGGGCGCTGGCTCGGATGCTGCTGCCCTTCAAGCTGGGCCTGGGTGGGCGGCTCGGCAGCGGCCGGCAATGGATGCCCTGGATCCACATCGACGACCTGGTGGGCCTGCTGCTGCACGCCGCGGAGCGCTCGGATATCGACGGCCCGCTGAACGCCGTCGGACCGGCGCCGGTGACCAATCTCGAGTTCACCCGGACTCTCGCGGCGGTCCTGCGCCGGCCGGCGATCTTTCCGGTTCCCGAGTTTGGTTTGCGGCTGGCGTTCGGCGAGATGGCTTCGGTTCTGCTGGCGTCGCAGCGTGTAACGCCGCGGGTGGCGGAGACAACAGGTTATTCCTTCCGGTATACAACTCTCGACGCGGCGCTGCGAAGCGCCACAGGCCGGAAGGAGGCCCACCCCACGGTAGGATAGAAATAAGAAAATGATCCTGAAACAGTTCTACCTTAACTGCCTGGCTCACGCTTCGTACCTGATCGGGGATGAGGAGAGCCGGACGGCGGCCGTCGTAGATCCGCAGCGGGACATCGAGCGTTACCTGGAGGAAGCAGGGCGCCACGGTCTCCAGATCCGCCACGTTTTCCTGACCCACTTTCACGCTGATTTTGTCGCCGGACACCTGGAGCTGCGGGACCGCGTCGGGGCCAAGATTTATCTCGGCGCCCAGGCCAAAGCCGCGTATGCGTTCACCCCGATGAAGGATGGCGACACGCTCGAGTTTGGCAAACTCCGGCTCGGGGTGCTCGAAACGCCGGGCCACACCATCGAGTCGATCTCGATCCTGGTGTACGATCTGGCCCAGGACGCCGCTAGGCCCGCCGCCGTGCTCACCGGCGACACGCTCTTCATCGGTGACGTCGGCCGTCCCGACCTGCGGGCGTCGCTCGGGTGGGCGGCGACCGACTTGGCCGCGAGGCTCTACGATTCGCTCCACTTGAAGCTCCTGCATCTGCCCGATGAAACCCTGGTCTATCCCGCTCACGGCGCCGGCTCGCTTTGCGGCCGCAGCCTCAGCACCGAGACCGTTTCCACCCTCGGCAATCAGCGCCGCTCCAATTACGCAGTGCAGCCGATGAGCAAAGAGGAGTTCATCCGGCTGGTGACCGCCGACCAGCCCGATGCGCCAAGCTACTTCACCTACGACGCGATCCTGAACACGAAGGAGCGCCTGACGCTCGAAAAAACCTTGCAGCGGGAGCTGAAGCCGCTGTCCCTCGAAGGGATCCTGGTGCTGCAGGAGGCAGGGGCGCAGGTTCTGGATGTGCGCGATCCGGCCGAATTCGCCCAGGCGCACTTGATCGGTAGCACCAATATCGGCCTCGCCGGCCAGTACGCTACCTGGGCCGGGACGCTGCTCGACCGCGAGAGGCTGATCGTGCTGATCGCCGAGCCGGGAAGGGAAGGCGAAGCGGCGACGCGCCTGGGCCGCATCGGCTTCGACACCGTGGCCGGGTATCTGGAGGGCGGCATCCAGGCGCTCGAAAAGCGCCCCGACCTGGCGGACGGGACCGAGCGCCTCACCGCCCCGATCATTGCCGAAGAGCTGCAGAGCGCAATAGCGAGGCCCCAGCCGCCGCTGGTGCTCGATGTGCGCCAGCCCAAAGAATGGCAAAGCAAGCGGATCGGGGGCAGCTTGAACATCCCGCTCAACCGCTTGCGGGAGCACATCGGCGAGCTGCCACGCGACCGGCGGATCGTAGTCCACTGCGCCGGCGGTTACCGCTCGTCGATCGCTGCCAGCCTCCTCCAGCAACACGGCTTCGACAACCTGATCGAAATGACCGGCGGCCTCGCCGCCTGGGAGGCGGCGAAGTTGCCTCTGGTCACTGTTCCAAGCTAAACAAGAAGACAGAAGTCAGGAGCCAGAAGCCAGAATGAACACCCCGGCCAAACGACAGGTCTCGCGCAAAGACTTCAGACGCGCTGTTTAACTAGCCGCCTCACAGCCCAATATGGGCGAGGCCTGGCGCAGCCGCCGAACCCAGGCCTGGCGAACATCGAGAGGTCCTTGCTCCAGCG
>JBGOUJ010000462.1:0-6268 GCA_041477005.1 Terriglobia bacterium
AGCCGATCTTCACGTCGTGCCGCGCCCGCTGGATCACGATCAGGTTGGCAACCGAGCCGAGTATGGTCAGATTGCCCGCAAGAGTCGACGACATAGCCAGTGCCAGCCAGGCCCGCTTCGGGTCGGCCAAGTGCCCGATGAGGGGTTTGAACACTAGCACCGCCGGGACGTTGCTCACAACGTTGGAAAGGACCGCCGAAAATACGCTCAGCACGCCCACCTGCTCCAGACGAAAGTGCGAGGCGAGGGCGAAGAGGTCCTCCGCGAGCGATGTCTTCTCCACTCCGGCCACAACAATGAACAGCCCCACGAACAGCACCAACAGCGACCAGTCGATCTCGTGATAGACCTTCTCGGGCTTCACCCTCCGCGTGATCAGCAGCAGCGCGCCGGCAACCAGCGCCACCTTCGGCACCGGCCATCCCACGAAGAAGAAAACGATCATCCCCGCCGAGACCGCGATCGACTTCCACAGCAGCGCGCGGTTCACGCGAATGGTGGGGTGCTCGATCTCGACCCGCTCCGCCCGCAGGAACTCCTTCCGATAGGCCAAGCCAATCATCCCGATCGTGGCCAGCAGGCCCAGGAGCGCCACCGGCGACAGCGCGGCGGCAAAGTCCCGGTAGGGGATCTTCGAGAAGCTGCCGATCATCATGTTCTGGGGATTGCCGGTGATGGTCGCCACGCTGCCGATGTTGGAAGCCATGGCCACGGCGAGCAGGTACGGCACGGGGTTGCGCCGCAGCGCCGCGGTTATCTCGAGCACCAGCGGCGTCAGCACCAGGCACATGGTGTCGTTCACAAAAAAGGCGGAGAATAATCCGGAGACATAGACGATGGCCGCCAGCAGCGCCACCGGCCGGTGCGCATGTTCCACAACCCAGGCGCTCACCAGACGAAAAAACCCGGAGAGCCGCAGGTTCGCCACCACGATCATCATCCCGAAAAGCAGAATGATCGTGTCGTAGTTCACCGCCGCGTAGGCTTCCTCGAAGGAAAGCACGTTGAAGGCGATCAGGAGGCTGGCCCCAATGATCACCGCGCCGGTGCGGTCCACGCGAAAGCCCGGCAGCCGCCCGATGGCCAGCACCAGGTAGGTGGCGAGAAAGATGAGAATGCCGGCCGACATCGGCGGAGAGAAAAAACCAGGATTTACGTCACTTCCTGGCCGTGCACATCGACGGCAGTGGCGAGAACGGGTTGCGCCAGCGGAAGCCGCACGAAGAAACACGCGCCGCGGCCCGGCTCCGACTCGGCCCACATCTCCCCGCCGTGGTCGAGCACCGTCTGCCGCCCCAGCGCCAGCCCCAGACCCGTGCCGTCCTTCTTCCCGGCGCTGGCAAACGGCTGGAACAGGCGGTCGCGGATCTCGGGGCGAATGCCGGGGCCGGTGTCCTCGATCGAGACCGTGATCGAGCCGCTCTCGCCGCGGGCGTCGATCGAAATCCGCCCACCGTCGGGCATCACTTCGAGCGCATTCACCAGCAGGTTGCCGAAGGCCCGCTCCAGCCGCCCGCGGTCGGCCGCCACCAGCGCCTCCTCCGGCGCCGCGACCCGGATCTCCACTCTCTGGGCCTCCGCCGTGTGGCGCAGCGGGTCGATCGCCGCCTGCAGGATCTCCCCCAGCAGGCACTCCTCGCGAAGCTCCGCCTTGCCTCGCCCCACGTTCAGCAGGTCATCGAGCAGTTGCTGAATGCGCCGGGAGGCCTTATATACATTGGCCGAGAGGCGCTTTTGCTGGTGCGGCGGCAGCTCGGCATGGAGCAACATCTCGCTGCCGCCGTAAATGGCGGCCAGGGGATTGCGAAGGTCGTGGACGATCGAGCTCGCCAGCCGCCCGATCGTGTACAACCTCTCATTCTGGATCAGTTGCTCGCGCGCCCGGCCGATCGAGGAGCACATGTCGTTAAAGGTCTGCGCCAGCCGCCCGATTTCGTCGTTCGACACCGGCGCCACGCGGTAATCGTAGTTCTCCCGGGCCACCTCGGCCGCCGCATGGTCGAGCGCCTCGATCGGGCGCACGATGCGCCTGGCGAGCATGTAGGTGATCAGGAAGCTGATCGCCAGGCTGACGATCCAGATGGCCGCGATCTGCCGCCGCAGCGACGCGTATCCGGCGCGAGCCGCTTCGAGCGATCGTAGCACGCTCAGCGATCCCACGGTGCGGCCTTCCACGTCCAGCAGCGGTTCGGAGAGCTCGATGTAATCGAGCCCGGGCGCCGAGACCGACTCCGGCCGGCCGGCCGGCCACCGCCCGGCCAGCTTGAGCAGCGGCGCTGTGCTCGCACCCAGAGTGGAAGCGAACGGCTGGCCGCCGGAAGCAAACAGAAAATCGCTGCCGGTAGAAAGCTTCAATTGCCCGGCTACCGCGTCGTTCACTTCAAAGCCGGTGACCAGAACATCGAGCAGCGCCAGGCCCGCTCCCGACTGCACGTAGACCGGCGTCACCACGAACTGGTAGAGGCGGCTCTCCACCTGGTCAAAGCCGGTCTGCTGGGTCGGAAATCTGGCTCGCGCCTGGTCCACAAAGGTGAGCCGCTCGGGCACGCGGACGGTCCCACCCGCAGCCACTCGCGCGATCACGCGGCCGCGCGGATCGGTCACCACCACCAGGCCCCCCTCGCCACGCTGCCGCTCCAGGTTGCGCAGCAAGTCACCCGAGATGTCGGCGATGGTCGCTGCATCGCCCGTGCCGAAGGCGGCCCGCACCTGCGACGAGCTGGCGATCTGCGCGCTCAAGGTCTGGAGCGCCTGCGCCCGCTCCTTCCATAACGAGCGGTAGGCCTGAAGGCTGGTGGCCACCTCGGCCGTCAACTGCTTCTGCGTTTCTCCTACCACGTGCTGCGACACAAGCCACCCGGTCGCCACAAAGACCACGGTGATGGCCAGAGAGGTGGAGAGCCAGATTTTGGTCAGCAACCGCATCGGCTAGCCTTGGGAATTGAGGAATTGAGAAAGGAAGACGGCGACAGCGGATTTTTCCTTTCTCAACTCCTCAATTTCTCAATTCCTCAATTTCTTCCGCCCTAGTTCCGCCCTCCCGGGTAGAACACGTGCTCCTCCGGCGCCGGCGGGTAATCGTGCCCGTACTTGTTCTTGTGCGGCACGGCGAGATAGCCCTGCTCGGAGATCCGGATGTCCGCCAAGGCCAGCTCCCGGCGGCCCAACGTGATCTCGCGGTCGAGCTTGGAGAGCGTTTCCGCATCGCTGCGCTCGTGCCAGACCTGAAACCGATAGGTCCCCTCCGGCGCCTCGATCCGAAACCGGCCGTCGGGCCCCGTGACCGCGTAATACGGCGTCGGCAGCACGGCGATCACCGCGCTCATGGTCGCGTGGATGTTACAGAACACCCGCACCATTCCCGGCCGGCGGAAAGCCACTCGCCGCGACGTCTGCGGCGCATAGAGGTGGACGTCGAACACCTGCCCGTTGTAGTTGGAAAACGCGTTGTGGAAGATCGGATCGAGATTCGGAAAATCAACCACCGTGCCCGCCTCCACGGCCAGCACATGCGGCACGAACATCTTGTTCTTCTGCTGCATGGTGGCGTGCCGGAATCCCGCCGGAGACGGAGGCGGCGCATGCGCCGGCTCCAGCCACACCACCACGCCCGAGTAGTCGTGCTTGGCCTTCACCGCGTGCAGCTCCGAGCTGATCAGCGTCACGTTGCCGGTGAGCACAGCGCCGTGCAGCACCAGGCTGCTGAGCCACCAGGACACAAAGACGCCAAGCAGTCCGGCGCCGCGCCCAGGTGTCTTGGTGGTAATAGACATGGTCCCTAGAACAAGTATGCCACGGCCAGGTCGTAGTGGTTATTGATCGGCCGTTGCCCGCTCATAAGCTGCGTCCGCACCTGAGAGGCTTCCGCGCCCACCACCACGTTGGGGGCGATCTTGTAAAAGATGTTGGCGGCGTAGGCCAGGTTCTTGGCGATGCCGCTCGGCAGCAAGTCGCGGTTGTTGGGATCGTCCTGGCCGCCATACAGATTGAGGCTCAGCCGCGGGGTGGCGATAAAGGTCACTTGCGCCCAGCCGCCGCGCGACCGCACCGGGATCACGCGTACGCCGCCGGGTCCCGAGGCCAGGAACGTGAAGCCCTGCCGCACCCCGCCGCCGCCCAGGTTAGCCAGATTTTGGCCCGTGAACAGGTTCCCGGTGAACTCCAGCCGCCGCAACGGGTTTACGAACCAGTCAATCGAAAACACGCTCGATGAAACCGAAGTGTGGGCCACGTGGGTGGTGCTCAGATGGAAACCGGGAGCGATCTCGACCCGGCGGTTGTCGTCGAAATGATGGGCGAACTGAAATCGCCCCTCCAGCGCGGGGCGATAATGCTCCAGCGTCGAGGCGAATTCCGAAGGCACAATGGCGCCGTCCTCATAAGTCTGGGACACCCCGATGCGGGCATTCAGGTCTTGCCCCGAGCCCAGACCAACCCGCTGCTCGAAGCGCACCTGCGGCCGCCAGCGCCACAGGTTGCCCGCCGAGGTCAGCGGCGAGATGCCGACTTGCGCCAGCGAGTTAGGCTCGCGCGGCGCAAAGATCGGTTTCTCCTGACCCACCAGAAACCCCCGGGTCGCCCACTGGGCTTCGATCGAGGCGATCCGCACGCGCGCCGTGTTGTTGAGCACATCGCTGCTGCCGTTGAACAGATCCATCAGGAAGGCGCCGTGGATCTTGCCTCCCCCGACGGCCTCCGGTCCATCGAACTCCAACCCGATCACGCTTTGCCGCATCGTGCCGCCCGAATTTACCGGACCGGTGGCGGTCGACGCCGTGAGGGGATTATCCGCGCCGCCGGTGTGATGCGAATTCGTAAAGGCGTTGAACAGGGCCATGCCCGTCAGCCGCACGGGCACGCGCTGCGAGCTCTCGACCTTGACCTGGTCGTGCTCGTTCAGCCGGCCCTCCTGCAGATCCACCTTTTCCTCCAGGTCTCCCACGCGCCGCTCGACCGAGTCGGCCGTGCGATCGGCCGCCGCCGGGGCCGCACCATTCGTCACCGCACCATCGGCGGTTCCGCCGTTGCCCGCCACACCGCCGGCCGCCGCCGGGGCAACGGGGACGGGCGGGCTCGCTCGCCGCAGGCCTTCCAGCTCGCTGCGCAGCAGTCGCACCTCCTGGAGCAACTCCGTGTTCTGCTGCTCCAGCCGCTCCAGCCGCTGGCCGAGGGCATTCATCGTCACGCCACTCTGCGCCCGCGCGACCCCGGCCGCCGCCACTACGGCGACCGCCAACAGCCTCGAAACATCGGCAAAGGTTTTCATGGCAGTAAATCCTGCACTCTCTTCTGCACTTCGAGCGCCGACCAAGGCTTGGCGAAACAGGCGTTCGCGCCCAGTCGCAGCACCCGCTCGAAGCTCCGGGGATCGGTCGTGGCGCTCACCACCACGATCGGCAGCCGCGCGAACCGCTCCTGCTCCCGCACGCGCCGAATCAGCTCGAAGCCGTCCAGAAACGGCACGTCCAGGTCGGTCACCAGGGCGTGCACGCTGCTCCCGCTTTCCGACGAAAGATATTCGAGCGCCCGCAGCCCGTCGCCCACGCGCACCACGCGCACGCCGGGTATATTCAACAAGGCGATTTCCAGCGTGGCGGCGGCCGTGTCGGCGTCTTCGACGATCAGGATGTTCTTCACGGCAGAAACCGGTAACCCACCCCGTGCACAGTGGTGAAGTGGTGCGGCACGTTGGGGTCCGGCTCCAGCTTCTGCCGCAGCTTCACTACATGAATGTCCACGGTGCGCGTATTGGGAAAAGTGTCATAGCCCCAGACCGCGTTCAGGATCATGTCGCGCGTCAGCGGCCGGTCCGGATTTTGCAAGAAGTAGATGAGCAGGTTGTACTCGGACGGAGTGAACTTCACGGCCTCGCCCCGCCGTGTCACCACGCGCCGGTCGAAATCGACCTCAACGTCGCTGAACCGGGCGACTTTCTTCGCCTCCCCGGAGCCGCGGCGCAGCACCGCCCGGATCCGCGCCAGCAGCTCGCGCGATCCGAACGGCTTGGTGACGTAATCGTCGGCGCCGATCTCGAGCAGCAACACTTTGTCGATCTCATCGCCCACCGCGCTAAGGACGATGATGGGCGTGCTGAGCTGCGCCCCGCGCACCTGCTTGCAGATCTCCATGCCGCTCATCCCCGGCAGCCGGAGATCCACCAGCATCAGGTCCGGCTTCAGCGCCAGCGCCTTTTCGTACCCCTCGCGCCCGTCAGCCGCCAGGTGGGCCCGGAACCCCTCCTGCTCCAGCATCACACAGATGGTCTCGC
>JBGOUJ010000463.1:0-6245 GCA_041477005.1 Terriglobia bacterium
GACCTTTCTTGACATGCGTTGTCAAATATGACAACATGGTAGGGGTGGGCACTAACCAGCGGATATGACCCGGAGGACAAGGCCGGTGTCACTGGAAGCGGTGCGCGGAAGCGGAAACGCATTCCGCGACCTGGGGCATGAGAACGCGGACGCGGAGCAATTCAAGGCTATCCTCGCCGCTGAAATCATCAAGGCGCTCGACCGGGAACGCCTGACCGTGCGCGCTGCCCACGGGCGCACGGGCTTTGCGGCGGCCGACTTCTCGCGCATTCGTAATGCGGACCTGGGGAGGTTCACCGTTGACCGGCTCATGTCGATCCTCAACCGGCTGGGGTCGCGCGTGGAGGTCAAAGTCCGGATAAAGCGCACGGAAGGGGGCGGCTAAAGGAATGGATCCGTGATCACATCGTCGCCGAGGAAGTTGCCGCATGTTACACGAACCAGCTTTATTCTGAGGAACCAGTGGCCGTTATTTGCCCCCTTGCGCCTTCAGCCATTCGAGCATGGCGGCGGGAGTAATGATCCGGGTGGATTTGTGCTGTTTCAGGGAGAGGACTTCCTTGTCGCCGGTGACCAGGAATTGGGCTTGTCCAGTTTCGGCGAGAGCAAGCAGATAATTGTCGTCTGGATCGGGAGAAACGTCGACCTGCGGCAGCTTGTCCACGACGATGGCCACGTCGCGTAGCCGGTTGACGAGGCGGCCGGCGAGGGCCGGAACGATGCGGGTGCGGACTTTGGGATAGCGCGTCACGCGCGCAATCTCTTCGATTTGCTGGGCGGCGGTGACGACGACGATTTTGCGGGTGCGCCAGAGAGCGAGGAGTTGAGCTGATGGAGAGGCGGATGACATCAGGGCGCTCATGAGGATGTTGGTGTCGAGCACGATCCTCATCGGTTATCGTTCCGTGCGGATTTGGCGCTCCTGGCGCATCTCTTTGCGGACTTCCCGTACCGCTTCGTCGATCATATTTTCAAGCCGGTCCGGGGGAACGTCGGCGAAAGCTTCGCGGACCTCGCTGACGGTCTGGTCGAACAGGCGCCATTTGACGGCGTCCTCGATGAATTTGGAGAGAGCGCCCTTTTTGAGGCCCTGGGAGCCGAGAAAGGAGCGCAGGGCCAGATCAGTCTCTTTGGACCAGATAATGGTCAGGCGAGTGTTTTCAGGGTCTGACATGGCGTTTCCTCATCGCATAAGCATATATCCACTTATAAGTATACGCCACTATAAGACTTCTGTCAAACGGCCGGTTATGAATGATAACGTCTGATAGTCAACACCACGGGATGGCCACTCGCCCGCATGCGCCGGAGGAACTGCGTCGTGCGGCGCTTGAAATCACTCAGGGAGTGGATGTCTTTGGCGATGTCGAGCATGGAACCTCCGCCCTAAGTATGCATCGAATTTGATGCTACGTTTTCCGGCGGAGGTTGTCAAAGACAGGGGTTGTGAGACGTTGTGAGACCGGACCGGCCAGCCGGCGCCCCGGCCCGGAATACGGATGGCGGTTGTGAGAGAATGGAATCATGCAGGGCGCATACGACAGCCCGGAGGCGGGGATCGTGACGACCCGGATGGACAAGGTCGTCAACTGGGCGCGGCAGTCGTCGATCTGGCCGATGTCGTTCGGACTGGCTTGCTGCGCCATCGAGATGATGTCCATGGGCGCCTCGCGGTTCGATATCGCCCGGTTTGGGGCGGAGGTGTTCCGGGGCTCGCCGCGGCAGTCCGATCTGATGATTATTGCCGGGCGAGTGGCCCAGAAGATGGCGCCGGTCATACGCCACCTCTACGACCAGATGCCGGAGCCCAAATGGGTGATTTCCATGGGCGCCTGCGCTACCTCGCGAGGGGTGTTCGAAAACTACGCACTCGTCCCGGTCAACCAGGTGGTTCCGGTGGACGTTTACGTCCCTGGTTGCCCGCCGCGTCCCGAGCAACTGATTTACGCGATCCTGCTGCTCCAGGAGAAAATAGGGCGGCAGGCGGGGAGCTTCCGGGAAGTCTTGAACCTGGACAAACAAGGTCGGGCAAGCACCGCAAGGTAAACCAGAGAAGGCTAACGGGGGAGGGTTTCGGCGGCCCGAAGAGTGTGGATCTCACCCTCGCGAAGCATTTTAGACGCGCTCGGCTGGAATTCGAGTCTACCTGCCACCAGGTCATTGGGTGAGTAAGACTTCTTGGCGACACCGCACCGGTCGTGGCTCTTTGTATTGGCCAGGATGTGGTAGAGCTCGTGAGCGACCACGCGGCCGAGAGCCCGTCCTAACGCCGATTCCTGCTCGCGGGACGGCGCGCCATGCAGGGCCGGACCGATCAGACGGCGGATCTGGTTGCAGTCCACTTCGCTGTAGGGGAGAATCTGGCCGTTGGAAGTTCTGGTCAAACCCAAGGCCGCCGTGGCGCCGGAAGGGCCCGGGTCACTGAATACGAGACCTACCCCCTCCACCTGGCACTTGCCGTTGAACCGGACCACCGCCAGGTCGGCGTAGCTCTCATCTTCACGCGGGTCCGCCAGATAGCGCCAATCCACTCGCAGCCCGGCGGGCCCCAGGATGGAGGCCACTTCCCTTTTCATCTCCTGGACCGAGAGATCGGAGTGCTGGTCGTCGAAGCCCAGGAACACGGTGAGGTTGGCAAGCGATTGCTGCCCCGCCTCGGGTGCGCCCGAAGCGCCAAACTGGACAGCGGCGAACAGCAAGCCCTTCCAGACGGATCCCAGGCCCTCTTTGTGTAGCTGTAATCTGCGCCAGTGGCGCTGGCGGGCCCTCGGTTTCACTTCACCTCCGGGCTGGCGGCGGCGAGCAGCGAGGCGCTGTCGAACAACTCACGGATGCGGACCAACTTGCCGGCTGCCAACGTGAACTGATACATCCAGTGGACGGTATACCTCCGACCCGTCGGGCGGAACCGGCCTTCGTCCCTCCCCACCACGACTACCGTGTCTCCCTGCGCCACGACTGACAGAATCTCGGCTCTCTGATCTTCCACCAAGGCGAAGTTCCCGGTCACGGCCTCGACCACCTGCGCGCGGCCGCGGTGGCGCCCTGCCATGGGCGATCCGGCAGGGCCGATGATTTCCAGAATCACATCCTCCGCCAGGAGATCACCGAACGCGGCGTAGTCTTCGCGGGCGATAGCGTGGAATAGTTCTGCCACACGCAGAATGTTCCCCGCCTCCTCCAGTTTACGGTCGACATTAGCATCTCCCAACCGGAAGGCCGGCAGAAGCGCCTCAATGAACCGCGGGTCTATTTTCTGGGCCATGGCTGTCACTCCTCGGTCGAGGTTCCTCAAGCCCTGAATCGAAGCGGCGGGCCCAGCCTGGCGATCTGTGTGGGCGCGACGGTGCCGGCCGGCAGCAGTGGTGCTGGTTGTAGTTGTGGTTGTAGTTGTGGTTGTGCCTGTTCTGTTCCGGCGCTCGACCCGACTGCCGCGGTTGCTGCCTGAACATACGAGAAACCCATCCCTTCACAGTACATCTCGGCGCAGACCCGGCGGATAGCCTCGCCGCCGGCTTCGACCTTCTCCGGGCATAGCTTGAAAATACCAAGATGCTTAAAAGTGAGGGTGAACAGCACATCCTTCAAATTTGGGGTGAGGTATTCCAGGGCGCCGTTCCTCTCCTTGTCGTCCCCGTTGTTACCCTTGATCACGAAATCCTGGTGCCAGTCGTAGAACTCCTGGGCGTGGGACTCTGCCAGCGTGACCACCAGGTTCGGAACTTCCAGGTAGGCCGGCTCTTTCTGGGAGTCGCGCAACTCGCCCACAGCGTTGTCAACCATGTGCTGCCGGAGCGTAATCGCGCCGATCTTATTGACGCGGGTGCAGTCCAGACCGTCAATCGTCAAGCGGAAGTTGGAAGGCAACCATTTCTTCTGGGCGGACTGGCCGAGGCCGGACTTGACCGACGAAGCTCCGCCACTGGCCGCACGGTCGGTATATTCGGGGGTGATTTTGACGGTCATCTTCGCGGCATCCTTGGAACCCGCGTCGAGCGCCGGGAAGCCGATTTCGGTGATGAGAGCGTTGTAGAAGTTGAGGCGCGATACTTCCTTGAGGTTGGAATCGGCGGTGACGATCGCGCCGTTCTTGCGTTGGTACTTCTGGTCGACGGTCACCTGCAGCCAGTCGTAAAAGCCCTTGGACATCTCCGTACCGCAGTTGATAGTGATGTCCTCGTACCTGACGCCGGCAATGTGCTTGTGCAGAATGTTATCAGCGCCGAGTTTCTCGACGACCACATCCGCCGTGGCGTACCCTCCTTCGGCGGAAGACGGCGACCCTGCTGAAACGCCCTCCAGTTCGATGACGAACCTTCCCCCCACGTACCCTCGCTTGTCCGCAGTTATCGGCATCGTTTGCTCCTTAGGTTGTCCTATCAAGTAAAGATAGATTGCATGTGGCGATCCGTCCGGCAGCACCCCGGTAACAACTTTTTCCGGCTTCCAGCCCGGAACCGGGAAATCGTGGGCCACGACGCGCGCGCCCGGGCGAAGTTGCCTTTCGAGTATCGGGCGGAGTCGCTCATTGATCCTGCTGAGCAGATAGAGCGTCACCACGGTCGCCTTCCGCAGGTCCGCGTGAAACAGGTTGGCCTGAACGATTCCGGCCCGGCTCCCCAGAGCCAGCTTCGCGATGCGCGCCGACGACTGTTTGAACCGTTGATCGTCCAGCTCGACGCCGACCGCCTTAGCGCCAAAGTTTTGCGCCGCCATGATGACAGTACGTCCGTCGCCCGACCCCAGATCGAAAACGACGTCGCCCGGCCTAACGCGCGCGAGCTCGAGCATCCTGGCCACGATCGCCGGCGGACTCGGAACAAAAGGCGCCAGCAGATCGTCAGCCGCGACGCGAGCCGCCTCCTGGTCCGGCGGCTGCCGCGCCGTGGCGATGGGCATGGTCTTGTTCTTCCGCTCGCCTTAGGGCCTGTCAAGAAATAACAGTGCCAACCGCTCCCTGACGGTCGCGGCTCGGAAGGGCTTTCTGAGCCGCGCGCGTGAGCAAGCGGACTCGGCGTGCTGGCATGGTAATTCTATGACGGGCGCTTATCGGAATTCCAATCGGACAATAGCCGTCTTGTCCTTCACCCGGAGCGCAAAGCGCTCGAAGACTCGAAAGCGATAGAGCCCCTTATCGTCCACCTGCAAAAACTCCGTAATCGGGTCCACGGCTGCGACCAGATCCATGGTGTTTCCTCCCACCGATACCAGAACTCCGGTGGATGGGGGCAGCGTACCGGTTCCATAGAATCCCAGCGTCACCAGAGGGGTGATGCGGTCCGCGGGCATGGCCAGGGTGTCCGGCAGCGGCGCGAAGGTGTCTGCGTACACTTCGCTCCGCAGGGCGAGCGCATACGGGCCGTAATGCCCCTTATTTTGAAGGAAAGAATATGCCTCCGCAACCGCCTCGAAGGTATGCTCTCCATATCTTTGCGGACCGGTCGAAACCGGCGTCACCTGCACGGCCTGGTCAGAAGCACGCAGCAGGCCTGCACCGGCGCTGCCGCCCCGATGTCTTACTCGTTTGAACAGATTGTCGTTGAACCCCTCATCGCCCCTGAAGATCGACAGGTCCTCGCCTTGCGAAAGCAAATTAACGGAGCGGGTTGCCAGGGTCACCGACGTCGAGAGCTGCGCTTCGCCCGCCACCTGCTGCCGCGTCAACCCGAATTCGACCGACAGTTCCAGGAGGGGCGTCACCGCGACCTCATCCACGGTCATCGTGTCCAGATCGATGATGTCAGAGGCGACCGTCAGCGCGTCCGCGACCGGGCCGTAGAGCGGAATGAACTTCGCGGCCACGGCGGTCCGCTGGAACTCGTCATGGACAGCGTCATCGATTTTCTTCCAGACGTCCTGAGTCCAATTCAGCCGATCTCTTCCCAAATCCATTCTGATCCCCCCTCGTTGGAGACACTTATTGGACCACTTGCCGGCGAGCTATGCAAGTCAAACTGTGATGGTGCTAACAGGAGCGCAACGGGCAGGATCCTCAGGCGCCTCGACGGCGGAGGCGCCTGGACGGCGGGCTCGACCGAGCGCCTCCACTGCCTCCTTGGCCGTTTTCAAATCGACATTGTGCAACTCGCGGTAGAGCTTGATGGCCGAGATCTTTTGGCCGGCGTCCATCAACCTCTGGGCGTCGATGTCGGTTCCAGACCCCGGCGGCGGATACAACGTGAGCTTTCGGTAGACGTGCGTAAGCGGAACCTGCCATCCGAACAGATGTTGTCTCATGTCAGCGC
>JBGOUJ010000464.1:0-6222 GCA_041477005.1 Terriglobia bacterium
CAGCGATCAGCTCTCAGCCATCAGCTCTCAGCCATCAGGTATCGGCAGCCGCCGGACAGCACTCCGCTTGCTGAAAGCTGACGGCTGCCTTACTCATATCGCAGGGCGTCGGTGGGGTTGAGGCGCGCGGCGCGGGAAGCGGGCAGGATGCCGAACACCACGCCGACCGTGCAGGAAACGAGCATCGCCGCGGCGATGGAAAGCGGAGAAATCGGGATCTCTACGCCCCGCAGAAAATGGCGCGCCACGAGCGGCGCGGCCACTCCGAGCACGATTCCCGCCGTCCCGCCGATGAAGCTGATGGCGCCGGCCTCCAGCAAAAACTGGGAGCGGATGCGGCCGCGGGTGGCGCCCACCGCCATCCGGATGCCGATCTCGTGCGTCCTTTCGGTGACCGTTACCAGCATGATGTTCATGATGAAGATCCCGCTGATCGTCAGGGCGATGGCCGAGACCAGCAGCAACACCAGCGTCAGCCCGGTCGAGATCCGTTTCGCCGTGCTCAGCAAGTTGGCCAGATTGGCGACCGTGTAGACCGAGCCGGGCCGGTGCCGGCTGACCAGAATCTGCCGGACCAGCCGCGTGAGAGGTTCCACGTCGGCCGAGGAGCGCGCGGCCACGTAAAGCGGGTCGACTCGCAGGTTCTGCGAGAAGTATTTCATCACGCTGATCGGGATCAGGATCGACTCGCCCGAGATTTCCGACTGGCCGAAAGTGTCCACGCCCTCGTGAAAGACGCCGATGATGGTGAATTGCAGGCCGTGGATCTGGATCTGGTTGCCCAAAGCGTTGGGCCCCGATCCATAGAGGCGCTGGGCCAAATCGGGCGTGAGCAGGCACACCTTTTGCCGGCCGAGCAGCTCCAGGTCGTCAAAGAAACGGCCGGCCCGCATGGCGAGGTGTCGCACCTCGCGGTAATCGGTGTTCGAGCCCAGCACGGCGAGCTCCCGCTCACGGCCGTCGAAGACCACGCGGTCGTAGCTCTTGACGACGCCGGCCACGCCCAGCGCGCGATCGCCGAGATCTCGCCGGACGGCGTCCACATCGTCCACCGTGATGTGGTCGCTTTGCTGGCCTGCTGCGCTCCCGCCTGCCTCGTAATAGGCGTAAATGAGGTTCGATCCCACCCCCTCCACCAGCCGCAGCACGAAGGCCCGGCCGGCCAAGGCCACCGTCACCACAATGACGACCGAAGCGTTGCCGATCACCATGCCCAGGCCGGTGAGCGTGGCGCGCAGCTTGTTGGCCCATAACGCGGCAAGGGCGAAGCGGATGGAATCGAGAATCATGTCTGGCGCGGAAACCGCAGATAGACGCCGATGCACGCCGCTACCTGCTTTGGTTTGTATCTGCGTTTATCTGCGTTCATCTGCGGTTTCGATTGCTTCGCATGTTCTAACGGTCGCGGCTTCCATCTCGGAGAGGAGCCTGCTTCCGGGCCGAGCCTTACAACTTCTTCAGTAGGGCATGAACTTCCGACGGCGGCGAATCGTCCGGGCGCCGTTTGGAGCGCAGGTACTCGTGAAGCAGTTGGCGCGCCCTCTCCGGATCCCGCTTGGAATGCACCAGCTCCTTGCCTCGGGCGAACAGCACCGGCGGCCAATCCGGGGCCATTTTTGCCGCCCGATCGAACATCTCGTCCGATTCGGCGTAACGGCCTCGCTCGGAAAGGAAGCCGGCCAGCTCCAGCACGCGCCCCACCTTCTCCGGCTGCAGCTCCATCGCGAGACGGAATTCGCGCTCGGCCCCTTCGTAATCCTTGCGCTTGACCAGAAGCAGCGCCTGTGCCCGGTGACCCTCCGCGGGATGGATCTCGGCCAGGCGCGCAACCACCGATTCGGCCTTTTCCTCGCCGCCTCCCAGGAAGCTGGGCGCGGCCAGGTAGTAATCGAGCAAATCGTTCAGCGCCTCGAGATTCTTACCGTCCAGCTCCACGGCTCGCTCGAAGGCGGCGCGAGTCTTCTTGGCCAGCCCGGCTGCGTGGAAGATGCTGGCGCGCTCGGCCTGCCGTCCGTGCGCCTTTCCCAGCCAGAGGTAATACCTGGAAACCGACGGCTGCTCGCGAGCGGCCCGCTCGAACAGGGTGACCGCATGCTCGTATTTCTCTGCCCCATAAGCATCCACGCCCTGGGAAAACAGCGCCTCGGCATCCGGAGCGGCAGCGGCCGGCGCGAGCAGCAGCAAAGCGGCCGGCAGGAGATAGGTAGTGGGAAAGCTCATGTGGCGATCACGGGCCGGACCTTCTGGCCGGGCGCCAGGACCCGCTCGCCCGGCAGCACGACGGTCTGGTTTTCGCTCAGGCCGTCCAGCACTTCAAACCGGGCGGCGTCGTGGATCCCGAGACGGATGGGCTGGCGCACGATGACGCCGCTCGAATCGACCACCAGCGCAAAGGTCGCGCCGCCTTCCCGCACCACTGCGTCGCGGGGTATCGCGAGCGCGTTCTCGGCGCCGCCGGTTCGGATCTCGACGTTGACGGTGATGTTGGGCAGCAGGCGGCGGCCGGGATTGTCGATCGTACACAGCACTTCGCCGACGCTGCGCGTGCCGGCCATCTGCACTTCCGAAGGCAGACGCTCGACGACCCCCTGCCAGGAGCCGGCGGGCAGGGCGTCCCAGGTGATGCGCACGGGCTGGGCCACCTGCAGCCGCCCCAGCTCCGGCTCATCCACCAGCACGCGCACGCGCACCTTGTCCACCTGGCCCACTTGGCCGGCCCCGGCGCCGGCGTTGTAAAACACGCCCGGGCGGAGGCTGAGCGAATACAGGATGCCGTCGGCCGGAGCGGCGATCTCGGTCTGTTGCAGGGCGTGGGTGGCCTGGGCTACGGCGATCTCGGCCTCGCGAATCCTGGCCTGCACCCGCTCGCGGTCCTCCGGGCCGAGCAAGGAGCGGCGCTTCCGCTCGAGCGCCGACAGGTCCGCCTCGGCTTTCACCAAGTGCTGCTGCTGCTCGAGCAGCTCGGAACGCGAGGCGGCCTGCCGCTCCAGCAGCCGCTGCAGGGCGGCGACCTCCCGCTCGGCGACCTCCTTTTCCAGGCGCGCCCGGGCGAGGGAGGAATCGATTTCCGTCATCTCCGCGACCGAGCCGCCGCGCTCCACCCGCGCGCGATCGGCGCCCGCGATCTCCAGCCCAGCCTGCGCGCGGCGGACGGCTTCGCGCGCCGCGGTGTCATCGACTTCCGCCAGCCGCTGCCCGCGCCGCACCGCGTCACCTTGCTGCACGTTCACCTTCAGCACCGTCACCGCCGAGCGCACGTAGATGGATATATTGCCGAGCGCTTCCACCTTGCCGTTGGTGGTGAGCAGTTGCACCAGATTGGCGCGCCGCACCCGTGCGGCGGGGGCCTCCGGCAGCTCCGGCCGCCGATAGAACCACACGGCGGCGATGAGCAGCACTGCGGCGATGGCGGGAACAATCCGTCTCATGTTATGGGACAGGCGCTTCCGCCTGTCCTGCTGGGTGCGCGGCTCGGAAGGCGCATCCTGTTTGGCCGGGCGGGCCCAAACCTGCTCCGCACTCCGGCGGCGGCGCTAAGGCGCCGCTTTCCGGTAGGCAAAATCCCAAACCTGAATATTCAGCTTGTCCTGCGCAAACTGCACCACGGCATATTCGCCGGGCGAGAGGGGCTCAACCGGCCAGATCTTGTAGACCGCTGGCGCCAACTGCTGGCGAAAGACCTCCACTTCCTTCTGCTCCTCGATCGTTTCCTTGGTGATCGGAACGATGGTCAGGTCTTCCACGATGCGCGAGTCCTTCTTCGGGGTGAGGCGCACGATTCCGAAGCGCTCGGTTTTATCCAGCCGGATATAAAATGGCGGCGCCGGCGAGTTTACGACGAAGGCGGACCGGGATCCGTCCAGCTCCACGGTGGCCTTGCCCGCCACGATGGGGATGGGCGACACGGCCTTGAGCACCGAGCGCCGCTTGTTCCCTTTCACTTTCGTCTCCCCTTGCTTGAGCGCCGTGATCTGTTCCCCGTTCACCCAGTAAACCCCGTCATCCAGCGGGACGCGATGCAGCTCGGTGCGCCCCTGGCGCTCGTCCTGCCGCTCGATACGGTCTTCTTCGGCCCGCTGCCGCTCGTCCTCGGCGACCTTCTTCTGTTCCTGCGCCGTGCGGTCCAGGTCGACCAGGTCCAGCGGGATCTCCTCCCAACCGCTCCGCTCCACGCTGTAGAATCGGACCCGGTTCCCCACCACCTGGTATTCGCGTACCAAGTGGTCGGAGCCGTCTTTCAGGTACAATCGGATATTGCCGGCCGCGAGCAGACTCAACCCGAGTAGGGCCACGCCGAGCGGGATCCAGCCGAGCAGTCTCCGGGGCGCTCCCATGGCAGTTGCCGTAGAGTTGGACGCGTTCGACAAGGCCGACGTTGCCCTATACGAGTATAGTGCATTCAAATACCGTTGTAGATTATGACTCCGGCCACCCACGCCGTCGTCGGCGCCGTCGCCGCCACCCGCGTTCGTAATTTCGGCCTCGCCCTGGCCGCCTCGTTTGCCCTGCATTTTGTCCTCGACGCGATCTATCACTTCGAGGCGTTCTACGAGCTGTCGGTGCCCGGGCGCTGGACCTACCAGCAGACTATGGCGGTGCTGTTCGCCGCGCTGACCGTCCCGGGCCTCGCGGCGATGGTGTGGATCTGGCGGCGGAACCGGCAGGTGTGGCTGTTCAGTTGCTATGCCCTTGTGATGTGCGGCGTGGCCTTCGAGCAGCGCTGGGAGTGGAAGCTGGCTTGGGCCACGCTGATCACCGCGATCTGGCTCCCGCTGGTCTCGACCCCCCTGGCCCGCCGCTGGGTGCTCTGCGGGTTCGTGGGTTACTTGCCTGATTGCTTGAAATTTCCCTTCCCGGCTCTCCATTCTCTGCATGTCGCCGCCCACTATCGAGCCGCTCACAACCTGGGCGATTGGCTCTCCCTGCTGGGACGGGGCCGCTGGGAGATCCCGTTCAACTCCCGGGCCCTCGATCCCTATTACCAGATCGGCTACGGCCTGACCATGCTGCTGGAAGCGGCGATCCTGTGCGGCTGCCTCTACTGGCTGGTGCGGCGTCTCTCAGTGACAGATCTGGCCGCCGTCGACCACCAGGCTGATTCCGTTGACGAAGGAAGCCTGGTCCGAAAGTAGGAAAGCCACGCAAGCCGCCACCTCTTCCGGCCGGCCGAAGCGCCGCAGGGGAATCTTCTGATGATACGCGGCCACGAAAGCGGCGTCCTCCCGGGGCTTGGCGGTGAGCTTGGTTTCAATGAACCCCGGCGCCACGGAGTTCACCCGGATCCCGAACGGCCCCAGCTCGGCTGCCATAGTCTTAGTAACGCCTATAACGCCGAATTTCGACGCATTGTAAGCGGTCAGCATTTCTTCGCCGACCAGGCCGTTGGTGGAGGCGATATTCACGATGGCGCCGCGCCGCCGGGCCACCATGCCGCGCGCGGCGCGGCGCGAGCAGTAGTAGAGGCCGGAGAGATTGACGGCCAGGGTGCGCTGCCAGTCTTCGTCGCTGGTCTCGGTCGAAAGGGCCATGGGGGCGATCCCGGCGGCATTCACCACGCCGTCGATCGGTCCGAGATCAGCTTCGATCTGGTCGAAAACCCGTCCCACAGCCGCGGAATCCGAAACGTCGAGAACCGCGAACCGCGACCGCGGGCGCCGCAACCCGGCCTGCAGCCGGCGGCCGCCTTCGGCGTCGACATCGACGGCCGCCACGCAGGCCCCACCGGCGTCGAGCGCGCGGCAAATCGCCGCCCCGATGTCCCCCGCGCCCCCGGTGACCACAACCAGGCGATCCTCGAATGAGTAAGGCATCTGTAGCTCCCCGGCTGGTTCCGACCCGCGGGGGTCAGGGTCGGTTCCGGCGCCCCCTTAACTTACATCAGAAACAGAAGCCGCGAAAGGACTATGGCCGCGAAGGAACGCGCATAAACGCGAATGAAAACAATGGCCTTATTCGCGTGCATTCGCGGGCATTCGCGGCTGAGGTCGATTCTCTTCGGCTTCTCGGCAAGGTCCGCTTTTGGGAGTGGCTTCGTTCGGTAATTTTTCATTTGCGGGGGACAAGGTCCCTGTTTTCAAGGGGTGACGTGGGGGGGGAGGCCGGTCCCGGCGGCGAAATATTCAGTTGTCAAAGAGCATTGCTCCACCATGCCTCGAACCCCGGGGGCGGGTGAGGCCTTCTCGTTCCATGATACGCCTGGAGTGGTGGGTGAGAGAGACGGGG
>JBGOUJ010000465.1:0-6216 GCA_041477005.1 Terriglobia bacterium
ACTCTGAAAGCATGGCAGGGAAGACAGCCACAGAGAAGATCGGACGCGTGGGGCAACGCCGCCAGGTGGTCATCCCCCGGGAGATCCTCGAAACCCTCAAACTCCAGGAGGGGGATTTCGTGGCGTTCAGAAAGCAGGCCAACGGCGTGCTCATCAAACCAAAGCGCGTAGTAGATCCCGACGACGCGCTCACGCCAGCCGAGGCGAAGAAAGTCCGCCACGGGATGAAACAGATTAAGGAAGGTCGGTTCAAACTGTGGCGCGACGTGAAGCATGACCTGGGTCGTTAGGATCGCGGACGACGCCCGGCTATTCATTGACATGACAGCCTACCTGATAAGGTCCGCCGGCAGGTTTCTCGCAGCATCAACCAACTCGAAGAAGATCCGTTCCGCGGAGATGTAAAGCCGCTCCAGGGGAAGGCATGGAAGGGGTATTATCGCAAGCGTGCCGGTGATTACCGGATCATCTTTCTCGTGCATCACGCCGAGCGACTCGTCGATATTTCATGGGTGCTGCTTCGGTCCGGCAAGACCTACCGCTAGCCCTCGAAGCGTGCCTCGCCGGCGGCGGGGCTTGCTTCACGCGAGGGATGCCCCTCCGGGCCGTGGGAGAATTTTGGATTTGGAAGGGGTGTTGCAGTGAGTGAACACGGCGACCGGCTCACGAAGCTGATCTGTAAAACCGAAAAGTACAGTGCGGACAAGCCACCCGTTAGCAAGGACTCCGACGACACCCTGACGGCGAAGATCGTGCGGCGCGGCGAAGCGCAGCAAACGCGGAAAGTCGAAACCCTGGCGCGCCGTGAAATATGTGCTCGAGCGCTGAACTCTCCGACGAGGCCCAAAAGCAGCTCGCACGGTTCCCACGCAACGTCCGGGACCGGATTGAGCGCGCCATCGATGAATTCGAGGAGAACGGTCAAGAGCTGAAATCTGGAGTTCTCCCCGAGACAGGTCCTATTCGCTCGGGGATGGCTCCGGGTTGCAACTGAGCGGGCCGAAAAGGTGATACAGTGGTCTTCGTGGTCTACGTCCGAGCAAATGGGTACGGACCGAAGATCGGTCAAACCCCCGAAGGACACCCCATCTACCCATACACAGACCCAAGTTCCAAGATCGTATCATACGTAGTCGTGTTGCCGGACGGTAGAGCGTTCTATTCAGACGCTTACGGAAATATTGCCCCACCTCGCGGTGAAGGGGACGCGGAAGTGGCCGGCGCAATTGTCACGGGCACACTTGGGGCGTTAGCAGGTGGCCCAGTCGGCGCAATAGTCGGCGCAATTGCCGGCGCTATTGCAGGAAAGTTATTAAAGAAACAGGCCGCGTAGAAGATCGGTGCCGATGCCACCAGCAGCTACCGGTGAGAGCGGTGGGCTACTCGACTCCATCGGAAGACAAATCCTCAACCTTGCTGAATATCGAATCATTGGTATCCTCGTTGCTGCAATCCTTTTGGTGTTTGTCTTGTGGCGGCGCTGTAAGTTTGACGCCTGGCCTAGCGTGGAAGATTGCGTCTACGTCTGCACAAATGTTTTAGCCATCGTCGGGAGTCTTTTTGTTGGTGTGGCATTTCTCCTGACGAAGCCACCCGCGGTCGAACTGCTTTCTTCGCAAGCGCTGCTGACAATCGGGATTTTCGTACCAATCGTCGGCTTCGGTTACGCATTCCCCAGACTCCGTGCACTATTCTATCCACCCACACCGCCAGCTCCGCCGGCCAAAGAAGAACAACATCCTCGGGAGGGTGCCCCGAGAGCGTAGGGACATCGGATGGTCGGTGTAACGGTAAGCGGGCTACGTGGTCGTGGCTGGTTGTGCACATTGTTTGCCGCCGCCCCCGTTAATAAACTTTAGATACGACCCCGCCATGAGGACTCCAGCCGCCTTCCTCCTCTTGGATCCCCCCTTGCCCCTTCTGACCTTCCGACCGTTTCACTTCATGGCACAGATGAACGCGCAGGCCCTCGGCGGGTTACGCAGGAGCCGTAACCCGCCTTCAGGCTCCGCGCCCCGGCTCTCAAACCACCTGCCCTTGTGGAAACGGAGAGGGGATGCTATCAACGTAGGGTGCCGTGGCTGTGCCATATTTGCCAGGAAGCTTCCGAGGACATCTGTCCGTTCTGCACCAAGGACGTCTGTGGGAACCACATCTGTGAGATTTGCCGCCGGTGCACCGATTGCTGCAAGTGCGAGCAGGAGCCGGCGCACAAGGGCGGAGAATAGCGGTGCTGAAACCGACCATCTTTCGGGAATACGACATTCGCGGCATCGCCGAGCAGGAGCTGTCGAGCGAGGGCGTAGAACAACTGGGGCGCGCCGTCGGCACTCACGTGCGCCGGTCCCGGCGCCAAAGCTCGCCCCTCGGCCCCCGTGTGAACGTGGCGCGCGATTGCCGGCTCAGCTCGCCGCGCCTTCGGGACGCGGTGGTCTTCGGCCTGGAGGCGAGCGGTTGCCAGGTGACCGACCTGGGGGTGGTTCCCACGCCGCTGCTCTATTACGCTTCCTTTCACCTCAAGGCCGAAGGCGGCGTGATGATCACCGGAAGCCACAATCCGCCCGACTACAACGGCTTCAAGGTCATGGTGGGCAACACGACCATTCACGGAGAAGAAATCCAGCGGCTGCGGGAGATCATCGAGGCGCGAGATTTCGAGAGCGGCGCCGGCACGGCGCGCGAGTACGACATTGCCACGCCCTACGTGAATGAGATCACCGGCCAGTTCTTCTTCGCCCGCCAGATGAAGGTCGTCTTCGACGCCGGCAACGGAACGGCCGGGCCGGTGATGCACCGGCTGCTCGAACGCACCGGGTGCGACGCCATCGAGCTGTTCTTCGAGATGGACGGCCGCTTCCCGCACCACCACCCGGATCCCACCGTTCCCCGGAACCTGGAGGCCCTGATCGCGAAAGTCCGGGAAAGCGGAGCCGAGCTGGGCATCGCTCTCGACGGCGACGGCGACCGCATCGGCGCGATTGACGAGCAGGGCAACGTGGTGTGGGGCGACCAGTTGCTGGCCATCTATGCCCGCGAGATCCTCAGCCGCAAGCCCGGGTCGACGTTTATTTCCGAGGTGAAGGCCTCGCAGGTGATGTACGACTACATCACTAAGCACGGCGGGCGCGCCGTGATGTGGAAGACCGGCCACTCGCTCATCAAGGCCAAGATGCAGGAAGAGAAGGCCGAGCTGGCGGGCGAGATGAGCGGACACATGTTTTTCGCCGACCGCTACTACGGCTACGACGACGCGCTCTACTCGGCGCTGCGGCTGGTCGAGCTGGTGGACCGCTCGGGCGGGCCGCTCTCCAAGCTGCTGGCCGATCTGCCGCGCACCGTCACCACGCCGGAGATCCGCGTCGATTGCCCGGACGAGGAGAAATTCCGGCTGGTGGAGCGGGTGAGGGAGGCGTTTCGCCGGACCCACAAGATCATCGACGTCGACGGCGTGCGCGTGCTGTTTCCCGAGGGCTGGGGGCTGGTGCGGGCCTCCAACACTCAGCCCGTGATCGTGCTGCGCTTTGAAGCTTCGAAGCCCGAGCTGCTGCGCGAATATCAGCAGCAGGTGGAAGACGTGATCGCGCAGGCCCGGGCCGCGGGGGATTGAGCGTGCGCGTCGCGGTGGGCACCCGGCGCGGGCCGAAGCTGGAGGCCTTGCGGGCCACGCTCGCCGAAATCGATCCCCAACGCAACTGGCAGGTGGAAGCGATCGCCGTCGCGAGCGGCGTGCGGGAGACGCCGCTCAGCCGCCAGGAAACGCAGCTCGGAGCGCGGAGGCGGGTGGAGATGCTGATCGGGCAAGATCCGTCCTTCGAGCTTTACGTGGGCATGGAAGGCGGGCTCGAAGTGGGCGGCAACTCGGGATCGCCCGAAGACGTTTGGCTTGAGAACTGGGTCTATGCGAGCGACGGCGTCCGCGGCTACTTCGGCAGCGGCGGCGCCGTGCCGCTGCCGCCGCCGATCGTGGAAGAGGTTCTCCACCAGCGCCGCAGCCTGGCCGAGGTGATCGATGAGCTCGCCGGCCGCGCCGACATCCGCAGCCAGGAAGGAACCTGGGGCATCCTCACCCGCAATCTCATCACCCGCCAGCACGCGTTTCGCGACGCTCTGGTGAATGCCCTCGCGCCGTTTCTGTTGTCGAGGAGAATGTTCCGGTGAAGCCGCTCGACCTGTTCGCTCCCGAGATTCGCCACTGGTTCACGCGGAGCTTCGGCGCCCCCACGCCGGCGCAGACGATGGGGTGGCCGGCGATCGCGGCGGGCCGGCATGCGCTGATCCTGGCGCCGACCGGCTCGGGCAAAACCCTGGCCGCTTTCCTGTGGGCCATTCAATCGGTGATGGAGAGCCGGGCCGCCGGGCGGGAGGGCGGCGTCGAGGTGCTCTACGTCTCGCCCCTCAAGGCGCTCAACAACGACATCGAGCGCAACCTGCGCGCACCGCTGGAGGGCATTGCCGGCGCGGCGGGCATCCGCGTGGCGGTGCGAACCGGCGACACGCCGCAATCGGCCCGAAAGGCGATGGGCCGCCGCCCGCCCCACATCCTCATCACCACCCCGGAATCCTTGTTCATTCTCCTCACCGGCCCGCAGCGGGAGCAAATCTTTACGGGGCTAAAGTTCGTCATTGTCGATGAGATTCATTCGCTGGCGGGCAACAAGCGGGGCGTCCATTTGTCGCTGTCGCTCGAACGGCTGGCGGAGCTCACGGGCGAGTTTCAGCGCATCGGCCTCTCGGCGACCGTCCGGCCGGTCGAGGAGATCGCACAGTTTCTGGGCGGCGAGGGCCGCGCGGTCGAGATCCTCGACGCCGGGCGGCGGCGCGACCTGGACGTGAAAGTCATTTCAGCCGCCGAGGATTACTCGGTGCTGCCGGAGGGCAGCATCTGGAAACGGATCATCCCCGAACTGCTGGAGCTGGTGCGGCGGCACTGCACGACGCTCGTCTTCGTGCAGAACCGCGGCCAGGCGGAGCGCATCGCCGCGTGGATGAACGAAGCGGCCCGCTTGGGCGGGGCGCCGGGCCCAGACGGCGGCCGGGCCGGCGACCGCATCGCCGAGGCCTACCACGGCAGCATGGCGCGGGCGGCGCGGCTCGACATGGAAGCCCGTCTGAAAGGCGGCGAGCTGCGCTGCCTGGTGGCCACTTCGGCGCTCGAGTTGGGCATCGACATCGGCTCGATCGAGCTCGTCGTCCAGTTGCAATCGCCCAAGTCGGTGACCCGGGCGCTGCAGCGGATCGGCCGCTCCGGGCACCTGATCAGCGCCACCAGCAAGGGCCGCTTCTTTCCCACCTTCCGCGACGACCTGGCCGAGTGCGCCGTGATCTCCCGGCTGCTGGACACCGGATTTCTGGAGCCGATCCGCATCCCGCGCAACGCCGTCGACGTGCTGGCGCAGCAGATTGTGGCCTGTGCAGCGGTCGAGCCGATCGAGATCGACCGTATGTTTGCTTTGGTTCGGCGGTCTTACTGCTACCGGGATTTGCCTCGAGCGGTTTTCGACCGCACGATCGAAATGCTCGCCGGCCGCCAGAGCCGCGAGCTGCGGCCAGCGATTTCGCTCGACCCGATCAACCACCGCATCGCCGGACTGTCGCACAGCCGGCGGCTGGCGGTCTTGAACGCCGGCGCGATTCCGGATCGCGGCCTCTATCCCGTTTATCTGGCCGGCAAGAAGACCAAGCTGGGCGAGCTCGACGAAGAGTTCGTCTTCGAGACGCGGGTGGGCACGGCGTTTCTTCTGGGTTCGAGCGTTTACCGGCTGGCCGAGGTCACGCCTCACCACGTCATCGTCGAACCGGCGCCGGGGGCGGCGCTGCCCAAGCTGCCGTTCTGGCACGGCGAGGGCGTGGGACGGGATTACGAGCTGAGCGTCGAGATCGGCCGCTTCCGCCGCGAGACCAATCTGGACGACCCGCAGTTGCTCGAAAAGCTCGAGGCCGAGTGCCGGCTCGACCGGCGCAGCGCCTGGAACCTGCGGGAATACTACTTGCAGCAGCGCCAGGAAGCGGGGCCGCTGCCGACCGACCGGCGCATCGTGGTCGAGACGTTTCCGGACGAGCTCGGCAACTGGCGGATGGTGATCCATTCGGTCTTCGGTGGGCGCGTGAACGGGCTGTTGGAGCTGCTGGCGGTGCTGCGGGCGAAGGAGGCCGGCGGGATCGAGCCGGAATCGATGCACGGCGACGACGGGGTCGTGCTGGTCTTTCCCGGCGGCG
>JBGOUJ010000466.1:0-6193 GCA_041477005.1 Terriglobia bacterium
ACGTTAGATGGCACAGCCGGTCCGGATCGCGTTCCATTAGCTTACAATACGGGTGAAGTCCGCCAGGTACAGGAAGGCGCGCGCCATGAGAAGCCTGCCTCATGACCTTCGCTTCAGCGTCAGAGCGCTGCTCAAGAATCCCGGATTCGGCTTCCTGGCCGTAATCACACTGGCTCTGGGCATCACTGCCAGCACGGTGACCTTCAGCGTGCTGAACTCCTTCCGTCGGCCTCTGCCGGTCCAGGAGCCGGACAAGATCGTCGTCATTTCCGCCCAGGTTGGCGCCTACCGTAACAGGATCCGTCGCCATTCCTATCCCGACTACCTCGAGTTCAGGCAGCACTCCGCCGACGTAATGGCGGGCTTGGCCGCCTACGAGATCCAGCCTGCGTTCCCTCTCCTCGACCTCTGCCCGCGGGATTCGCTCCAGCAGGTCGGGGGCGAACTCGACCATATACCTCTTGAAGGCGTTCGAGGTTCTTCACCGCCGCCCGCTCGTCAGTGCGCAGTTTGATCAGCTCGTCGGATGAGACATCCTGCACCCTGCCCATCTCCCATCGCTTAAGGCTGGCGACGCCGACACCGAGATAGTCAGCGAACTCAGCCTGGCTCATGCCAAGCTGTTGCCGGCGGCTGCGAATCTCCCGGCTGGTGAGGAGTCCGTGCTTCGAACGATAGGCGTCGGCCACCAGGCGCATGTAGTCGGGCAGATCAACGCCCTCCACCGTTCGATAACTGCATTTCGGGCAGACCAGGCCTTCCATAGAAACCAGGAAGCGCTCTCCCCTTACCTCGCCAGCGAGCCGGGTTTTCTGCCTCTTCAGGTTCGCCTTGCCGCAGTTCACGCAGTTCATAGGTATCATGCCTCCCACCGCGACGGATGAAAGGAGTGGATGTACAGCCTCGAGCCAACCCCGGATCCGCAAACCGAGAACTTGAAGTACATCCTTTTATCAAAGTGCCTCGACCGCCAAGAGAACGCGAACATTTCGACGCCGCTCGTGGTTCGCTCATAGGAACGCTGCGGCGGGCGGCCGCCCCGATAATCCTCGGGCGACAGCTCCGTAAGGGCCGCTGCAAAACCCACCCTTTGCTCCCCGACCGAAATGAGGTTCCTCTCGTTAAGTGTTAAGGTCGGCCGCCAACTTGACCGGGTTCGCAGGAGCCCAGCGACCCGCATCCAGGAGCCGCCTGGCTGTTTTCAGCTTGGCCGTGAGCTCTTTATGCGACGGTCGTTCCAATCTCCTCCTGGAAGTATAGTATCATATGATCCCAGTTGGCCCCGAGAGCTGATCGCGGCGTTTGGTTTGCCGCGCCTGCAGGGGCCGGACCACGCGCAGCGTCCTGCAAGGGGCTGACGCTCCCAGGCGGCCCGCCGTGACCAGGCGGTGACTTAAGCCAAGTGCCGCTTCACAAACGCCACTGCCCGCTCGTAAGCCTGTTGCACCACCTGTGGGTCCGCGCCGCGGAAGCCGTGGTCCGAGCCGGCGATCGTGATTAGCTCGTTTTCCACGCCGGCGCGGGACAACTCCTTGGCCATGCTGACCGACAGCTCATAGGGCACGTCGGTGTCCTTGTCGCCGTGAAGCAGCATCGTCGGCGGGTACTTCGAGGTGACGTTGCGAACGGGGGAGTACCGGTCGAAAAACCGGGGTTCCGCATCGGGGTCGTGGCCGGTCACTTCCCTCGGCCAGAGCCCCTGCTGGCGGCAGTAAAGGTAAAACCGCTGCCGATGGTCATTGCCGGAACTCTGAGAAAGGACGGGCCCGCCCACTGCCCCATACGCCTCTTCCTTCGGCACGGCCGGTTGGCGCGAGTAGAACGGATCGGGCCGGCTATACCACGGCCCGGCAATGTCGCCGTAGCCGTATAGCGGAACCAAAGCCTTGGGCCGCGGCTCTACGCAAAAGCCGGTCATCAGGGTCAGGTAGCCTCCAGCCGACCCACCGCTCACGGCGATCCGGCTCGGATCGATATGAAATAAATCGGGGCCCTTCTGGCGCACCCATCGATAGGCGTCTTGAACGTCCTCGATTATGGCCGGCAGTTTGGTCTCTGGCGCCAGCCGATAGTCGATCGAAACGACGGCGTAGCCGGCTTTCAGATACAAATCGATCAGGGGCGGCAAGCGCCCGCCGGGCGGTCCCAGCTCGCGCCGGCCCATGATCAGAGCCCCGCCGTGGATCCAAACGACCACCGGCCGCACCAGGTCATCCGGCGGGCGGAGAACGTCGGCTTTTATGTCGCCGTTGCCGGCAACCTTGTAGACAAAGGTCTTGCTGGTTGGCTCGGCGAAAGCAGCCGAGGCCGTCCCGGCCGCCAGGAGTCGCAGAAAGGTTCTTCGATTCACGGGTCCCTCCCTCAATGGCTTTCCCGCAGAGGCCGCGGCCTCTCGATGCTTACCAGGCTCCGGTCGATCGACGCCAGGTTGGCTCGCCCCGCAAGCCCCATGGCCAGGGCCAGCTCGCTCTGGAGCAGCTCGAGCACGCGGATTACGCCCGGCGTCCCGTAAGCCCCCAGGCCCCACAGCGGCGGCCGGCCCACCAGAATCGCCTTGGCGCCGATGGCCAGGGCCTTCAGCACGTCGGTGCCACGCCGGAAGCCGCCGTCAACCAGCACCGGGATCTTGCCCGCCACCGCGTCCACGATGCCAGGCAGCACCTCGATGGTCGAGGGAGCGGTATCGAGATACCGCCCGCCATGGTTGGAAACGAGGATGCCGGCGCAGCCGTGTTCGACCGCCAGCTTCGCGTCCTCGGGCGTTAAAATGCCCTTCACCAGCACCGGCGCCTTGGCGTAGGCCTTGACCTCAGCGACGAACGACCAGGTGAGGTGCGCCGTGTACCGCTCGGTCAGGCGGTAGGGATGCGGCGGGGCGGGTGGTTGCCGCCGGCCGGGCCGCTGCTCCACAAGCTGCGGCATGGCTGTCTGCGGGGGAACCTCTTGCGTGACGCGGTCTCGCAGCAGCCGCTCCCGGTGGGAATTGTAAGGCGTGTCCACCGTGATGGCGACGGCCTTCGCCCCGGCGGCCAGCGCTCGCTCCACCTTCTCCCGTGTCCCTTGTGGATCGGGTCCCGGATAAAGCTGAAACCAGATCGGCCCGGTGGCCGCGTCGCTGATCTTGTCGATGGGGAAGGTCGAGTTGTTGCTGACGACCATGATCGTCTTCGCGGCTCCGGCGCCACGCACGGTCGCCAGCTCCGCTTCCGGATGGGCCATGCTGTGCTGCCCGGTCGGCGCCACCAGGATCGGCATCTCGATCTTCTGGCCGAACAGGGTGAGGGACAGGTCGAGGTGGCTCACATCCCGCAACATCCGCGGGCGCAGGGTGATCCAATCGAAGGCCTCGCGGTTGCGCCGCAGGGTCCACTCGCTGTCCACGCCCCCGGCGATGAAATCGTAGCTGGTCTTGGGTAGCCGGGTCCTGGCTACCGGCTCGAACTCCAGCACGTTGAACAACTCGTCGATCTCGGGAATGCGTTCCGGCAGGGAAGGGACTTGCTGCCGCGCGCGAACCAGCGGCGAGCCGGCCATCCAAACCAGAAGGTTTCGCAAGGCATCACGTCGCGTCATGAGGCTCTCCTTTCAGCGTCGATCGTGGCAATAATCGCAGGTCAGTGGGGCGCTGCTCGAGCGGTGGCAATCCATGCACGCCCCCATGGAGGTGTCCTTCTCCTTCCGCATCACCGCCAGCTCGCGCACCGTGCCGTGGCAGGTCTCGCAAGAGGCCTTGCCCTTGGTCACGTGCTCTTTGTGGCTGAAGAATACGTAGTCGGGAATGCGGTAAACGCGCGCCCAGGGCACCGGTTTGCCCTGGCCATGATATTCGGCGAGCTTTTGTATGGCCGGGCTGTCTTTCTTGACCGCACTATGACAGGCCATGCACTTGGCGGTCGAGGGCAGGCCGGCGAAGTCGCCCGGCTCGGGCATCTCGTGGCAGTTCTTGCACTCCAGTCCCAGCGCCAGGTGCTGTTTGTGGCTATACGGGATTGGCTGGACCGGAGGCGGCGGAATATATTTCGGGCGGGGCGTCTGGGCAGCGGCGAGGAGCACCGCCAAGGAAAACAAAAGCCCCCACTGGCGCATCGGAGCATAGTATCACATGGTTCCGACCGGGCTGGGGCGCCGGCAAGGGCACTCCGCCCGCCCCTCTGCGGCGCGTGAGGAACCCCTTCCTTCGTGGGAAAAAACCAAGGCAAAAGGCAAAAATCAAGGAAGGGGGGCATCTTTTTAGTGCCCGGCCCCACTGCGGACGGATTCCCGGCAAGGGACGCCGGAGGGACCGCTCCCATCAGATGTGTGAAGGAATGGATGGTCGCGCAGGACGCGAATAGACGCCAATAAAGGCGCTCTAGGCAATCGGAGACTAGCAGTGTTTACGCTGCCCGACGAGGGGAAACGGGCATATCGGCATAGGCCGAAGCTCCGTGCAAGCTCGATCGCAGCCGCATGAATTCGATGTAACTTAGGCTGAGTGCTGGGACCTGCTGCGGCATCAACGAGAAGCGCACTTGGTCCGGTTCCCGGCCCAACAAGCGGCAGCAGTAGACGAAACTGAACCGCCCCCCGTTGTTGTCCAAGATCCACCGACCGGCATCGTCTCGGTTCTGGCGGGACGTGCTTCGGAGATCCTCAATGGCCTGCACCAAGACAGCGCCTGCGAGGCGATAGAGACCTCTGAGCGCCTCGCCTTTCCCGCTGGCTGTTACGATTGTCGGCATCGCTTTGCCCTCCACGGACGAGCATAGACTGGATGGATCGCGATTGAGAATAGAGCGACGGTACCGAATTAGGGCAGGCTACACTCTGACGACCGAAGGGACCAAGGTACCGCCGACCAGGGGGTTTACCTGAGGGAAGGGAGCAGATTAGATCCGACGAGTTGCACCGGTTAGATCCGACGAGTTGCACCGGGAGCCGTCCCAGTTCTGCCGGTAGTGGGTCAGTTTGCCGCCTTGCAAAAAGGGACCCACCACCGTCCTGCCCGGAGCGGCCGAAGCGGCGTAGGCGGGCGGGCGCGGTGGGCGGGGGTGGGCGAGGCGTCGCGCGTTTGACTTCCGGCCACGGGTCCAGTATGCTGAATAGTTTCGGATACTTGTGTCTGGAGTTGCCGAGAGATGTCAACGTATATCCCCGGCGCGGCCGAGGTTAAGAACAACTGGTACGTGGTAGACGCCGACGGGCAGGTGCTGGGGCGCCTGGCCAGCCGTGCGGCTGTGATGCTGATGGGCAAGCACAAGCCCGACTATACGCCTTTTCTCCCGACCGGGGACCACGTGGTAGTCATTAACGCCGCCAAGGTCAAGCTTACCGGGCGGAAGGAGCAGGACAAGGTTTACCGCCGGTATTCGGGATACCCGGGCGGACTGAAAGAGACCAACGCGGCCAAGATACGGGCCACGCGACCGGAGCGGTTGGTGGAAGAGGCCATCCGGGGCATGCTGCCAAAAACAAAGCTGGGAAAGCGGATGGCCAAGAGGCTGCGCGTCTATCGCGGCGCCCAGCATCCGCACGCGGCCCAGAAGCCGCAGCCGCTCGCAGCAACCGCATAGAGGCAAAGACGGATTCAACATGCTAGTTCAGTATTTGGGCACGGGAAGACGAAAGACGTCGGTAGCGAGGGTGTTCCTGCGGCCGGGCAAGGGCGAGATCCTGGTGAATGGCCGCGGGTTTGACCGCTACTTTCTGACCGAAACCGCGCGCGCGTCGGTGCGCCAGCCATTGCTGGCCACCGAGACGGCGGACAAGTTTGATGTGATCGTTCTGGCGCACGGGGGCGGCCCGTTGGGGCAGGCTGGGGCGGCCCGGCTCGGGATCGCCCGCGCTCTGGTCGAGTTCAATACGGAGTTGCGCCCGAAGTTGAAGCAGTTGGGATACCTGACCCGGGATGCGCGTCAGCACGAGCGCAAGAAGTATGGGCAGAAGGGCGCCCGGAAGCGGTTCCAGTTCTCCAAGCGCTAGAACGCAGTTGGCAGTACGCAGTAGACAGTGGGTGCCTTTCGGCCCGGGGCTCAAATCTCGCTCGGGCGAGCCGCACGGCTGAGAGGCAGTAGGCCCACCGCAGAGAGGAGGATTTTTGCCGTCGATTACCATGAAGGAATTGCTCGAAGCGGGCGTTCATTTCGGGCACCAGACCAAGCGCTGGAATCCGAAGATGAAGGAATACATCTTCGGCGAACGCAATGGCATTTAC
>JBGOUJ010000467.1:0-6145 GCA_041477005.1 Terriglobia bacterium
GAAGCTCGCGGACGTGTTTGCGATGACCGAAATGGTGCTCAGGATGTCGCTTCAGGACGTGCGCCGCCAGTATCCGCAGGCCAGCGAGCGGGAGGTGTTCTTGCGAATGGCAGCGCGGCGCCTCGATCGCGACCTCATGCTCAGGGCGTACGGGTGGCACCCCGATCTGGGGACGAAACCGTAACGCCATGACGGGACCGGCCGAAGCACTCCACCGGATCCTGGAGGTTCTGAACCAGCTCGGCATTCCCTACATGGTGGCGGGGTCAGTGGCCACATCCATTCATGGAATCCCCCGGACGACCAGAGACGTGGACCTGGTCGCCGCCATCAGACCCGAGCACATCGCACCCTTGTCGGCGGAGTTGAGAACCGAGTTCTATGCGGATCCGGAAATGATGCGGGAGGCCCTTCGTGCGGGTAGGATGTTCAATTTGATTCACTACGGCAGCAGCTATAAATTCGATGTCTATCCGCTCTCCTCAGAATCCTATTACCAAACGGCCTTTGCCCGGCGAAAAATGGAAGAGCATGTGTTAGAAGGACAGAAGTTGAGGGTCTATGTCGAGTCACCGGAAGACGCCATCCTCGCAAAGCTCGTATGGTACCGATCCGGCAACGAAGTGTCGGAGCGGCAGTGGAGCGACGTGCTGGACGTGTGCCGCGTGAAGCGAGACGTGCTGGACCTGAGCTACCTGCGCCACTGGGCGGGCCCTCTAGGCGTGGTTGACCTGCTCGAAGAAGCGTTGTCGTCGTAAACAACTGCCGGGCCAGCCCGCCCGGTGTACGCTAGCTGCTAGCTGCGATGACCGTGAGGCTTGTCGAATAGACGATCTCACACCGGGCGTTTTCCATCATGGCGCATCCGGTTAACGCCGAGACGCGAGGGCGCGGATCGGCCTGCAGAAGAAGGCCGGGAAGCCCGCGCCCGTGAGCTTCACCGCAGGACGGGCCGAGATCGGAAGTGTGACTTCAGTGGTCTGAGCTGTAAATCACGGTCTTCCCGGCTTTTCGTGCCACATGCCCCGCATCCGGTAAAGATTGATGCGGTGGTGCTCCATGATGGTCTCCGCTGCCCCGACTTCCACGCGCGTGGTCACGTCGGCGCCGTAGCCGCCGTAGGCGGCGTTGCGCAGGTCGGGGATGTAGCCGGGCCAGGCGCCGCCGGAGCTGTACGTGTAGCCGTAGAAGAGCGGGTAGGGGATGTCGGCGTGGGTCTTCCAATAGGTCTGGAGGCGATGGTGGGGTTCGCCGGGGACAGCGGCGATGCCGATCTCACCGTTGAGCAGCACGGTCGTAATGCCCACTTCCAGACTCTGCGATTTATCCCAGCGGTCGGAGAATTTCATTACCTCGGCTTCGGTCTGGATTGAAGAGTGCGTGGGGACCGTGGCCTTGATCCGGCGGGCGGTCTTTAGCACTTCGGGGGCGAGGGTCTCGCCCAGCGTCGTCATGGTCGCGAAATCCTGCTCCTCGTTGCCCGTGCGGCCTTGAAACAGCGGATTGATGTCGCCGGCGCCGCCTTGTACGAACATGCATTGCGTGCCCTTCATCTCGGCCTCGACGCGGGCTTGCATCACGCCGGGCCAGTCGGCGGAGTATTTGCAGCTCGTGGGGCCGAGGCAGACGGCGTGGCAGGCGTAGTGCACCAGGAGCGCCCGAACGGTTCCGGCGTCGTCTTCGACGCGCAGGATCGTGAACTGGGGATCGACGGGGCCGTAGGGAATGCGCTGGAGATTGTCGAAGAGAGCGCGAGAGCGGCCGTCGTCGCGCAGGAGCAGGCGGTTGTAGCCGAGCTGCAGCGAGCCGTAGCCGACGCCGAGCCGGGCCGGGAACATCGCGCCGGCGGCCTCCCGGACGGCGTTGAAGATCTTCTCCTCGAGTTCGAGCAGGTAAGGAGAGGGGCTGGCCGAGCCGGGCGAGAGGCCGGCGCCGGAGCCGGCCTGACCGAGGTAGAGCGGACCCGAATGGGTGTGAGAGGCCGAGAGCAGCAGCGTAGGGATGCCGAGTTTTTCCTTCACTTGCGGTCCGAGGTTGTGGGAGACGATGCTGCCGAGATCGAGGGTCACGATCGCCATTTTCGCGTCGCCGGCTTCGAGCACCAGCACCTTGGCGAACAGCGGGTCGTGGGTGCCGTTGGCGGGGCCGCACTTGCGGTTGTTGTAGCCGTACATGGGCATCAGGGTGGACGGCGTGACCTCGACCCGCGCGACGCCCGCGCGCAACGGGGCGTCTTGCGCCGCGGCGGCGCCGGCGAAGAGGGCTGCTGCCATTAAAAGTGACACCACCTTCATAGATAGGCCTCCTGGCGAAGCTATCGATTATCGCACCGCAAGGGAGCGGGGGATGGCCGCGAATGAACGCGCATAAACGCGAATGAAAACAGTGGCCGTATTCGCGTGCATTCGCGTTCATTCGCGGCCATCCATTCCCACCCTGCTACAATGTTTCATCCATGTCTCTGGTGGTTGTCGGGTCCGTTGCCTACGACGGGATTGAAAATCCGCACGGCAAGGCTGATCGCCTGCTGGGCGGCTCGGCCACTTACATTTCGCTTGCCGCCAGTTTCTTCGCCCCGGTGCAGCTTGTCGCCGTGGTGGGCGACGATTTCGATCCGGAGGACGTCCGGCTGCTCGAACAGCACGGCGTCGATCTGCGGGGCCTGGAGCGGGCGCCGGGCAAGACCTTCTACTGGGCGGGCGTTTATTCGGAAGACCTCAACGATCGAACCACGCTTCGGACCGATCTGAACGTGTTCGCCGACTTCCAGCCGAAGCTGCCCGGGGAGTACCGCGACGCGCCTTATCTGTTTCTCGGCAACATCCAGCCGAGCTTGCAGGCGCAGGTGCGACGCCAGATGACGAAGCCGTGCCTGGTAGGCGGGGACACCATGAACCTGTGGATCCGCGAGACGCCCGGCGAGCTGGCCGAAGCTTTGCGCGACTGGAACGTGCTGCTGATCAACGACAGCGAGGCGCGGATGCTCTCCGGTGAGACCAACCTTCGCCGGGCGGCCCAGAAGATCCTGGACATGGGGCCGCAGACGGTGATCATCAAGCGCGGCGAATACGGCGCGGTGCTGTTCCGGCGGGAGGGCTACTTCATCACGCCAGGCTTTTTGCTGGAGTCGGTGTTCGATCCCACCGGGGCCGGAGACTCCTTTGCGGGAGGCTTCATGGGCTACCTGGCCGGGTGCGGCGCCCACCCCGACACCCACGCCGCGCTGCGCCGGGCGGTCATTTATGGCTCAGTGATGGGCAGCTTCTGCTGCGAGCAGTTCGGCGTGAAGAGGCTGGCCTGCCTCACCCGGGAAGAGATCGATGCCCGCTACCGGGAATTCCAGGCGTTCACGCATTTCTAAAACCTTGGAACCGCAGATGAACGCAGATGAACGCAGATGAAGAACCGGGACTCCTCGGCGTTCCGGGAGCTTCTGGTTTGCCTCTTGTGCGCCAGCGTGCTGAGCGCCGGCTTTGTTTGGTTCTGCTGGATGCGGGGGTACACCCTTTATTACGGGGACGCGGCTTCCCACATCAACATTGCGCGCCGGATCATCGACTCGCGAGCGCCGGGATACGCGCAGTTGGGGACGGTGTGGCTGCCGCTGCCGCATGTCCTGATGCTGCCGCTGGTGCGGTATGACGCGCTGTGGCGCTCGGGACTGGCAGGCGCGATACCGGCTGGCGCTTTTTTTGTTTTGGGGGTCGTTTGCCTTTATGCGGCGGTCCGCCGGGCGACTGGGAGCGTCGCGACTGCCGTGGTAGCGGCGGCGGTGTTTGGACTGAATCCCAATTTGCTTTACCTCCAGGCGACGCCGATGACCGAGCCGATCTTTCTCGGGTGCTTCGCGGCGGCGGTGTTCTTTTGTGTTGCCTTTCAGCAGACGCCGCGGCTGCGGTACGCCACCGGGGCGGGCGTGGCGGTGCTCGCGGCAACGGTGACGCGCTATGAGGGGTGGTTCGTGATTCCGTTCTTCGCCCTGTTTTTTCTATTGCAGAGGTCGATCAAGGATGCCGCAGTCTTTGCTTTTGTGGCCCTCCTGGGGCCGTTGTACTGGCTGGCGCACAACTATCTCTTGTTTGCCGATCCGCTCGAGTTCTATCGCGGACCTTATTCGCCTCAGGCGATTCAGAGTCTGGCGGGGTATCCGGGCGACCACGATTTTCGGGTGGCTTGGACGTATTATCGGCGCGCGATGGAGCTGACGATGGGCCGGCCGACCGTCTGGCTGGGAGCGCTGGGGATGGGGCTGGCGCTGCTGCGGAACCAGAGCCGTCCATTGCTGCTGTTGGCCCTGCCGATTCCGTTCTATCTGCTGAGCCTGCACTCCGGCAGCACGCCCATCCATGTGCCGAAGCTCCCGCCTGACTCCTACTACAATACGCGCTACGCCCTGGCCGCTCTGCCGGCCTGCGCCGCGGGCGTTGGAATGCTCGTCGCGTGGTGGCCGAAAGCGCTGTTGCGGGTGGGCGCCAAGGGCTACCCGGCCGGGGCGCTGCTCGCGGTGTGCCTCGGCGGGTGGGTGCTTCACCCGAGCGTCGAATCCTGGGTTTGCTGGAAGGAGTCGGAGGTGAACTCGCGCGGGCGGCGGGAGTGGACCGCACAAGCCGCACAGTTCTTCCGCCAGCACTACCGCCCGGGGGATGGAATCCTGACCCCCACGGGCGACGTGACGGCGGTTTACCAGGCCCTCGGAATCCCGTTGCGGGAGACGCTGACCGTGGACGCGGGGTTCGAGTGGCTGGCGGTGGTCAACCGGCCGGATCTTTTTTTGCGCGAGCGGTGGGTGGTAGCCATCGCCGGTGATAGCATTTCCTTGCGCTTCCGCGATCCCCGGCGATTCGCCGCGCTCGTCGAGAAGGTGGCGGAGTTTTCGGCCGAGAAGGAGCCGGTCATCGAGGTCTATCGGAAGATCAAATGAAGATTCCGTTCGTCAAGGCGCACGGCGCGGGGAACGATTTTCTGCTGGTGCGCGATCTGGCCGCCACCGATTACGCCGCGCTGGCCTGCGCTATCTGCGACCGAAACCGCGGGGTGGGCGCCGACGGCCTGGTGGTGTTCACCGGGCCGGCGCGGATTCGACTGTTCAATTCGGACGGCAGCGAAGCTGCCATCTCCGGAAACGGTACGCGCTGCGCCGCGGCCCTTCTGATCGCCGATGGGCCGGCCGCGGAAACGGTGGCCATCGAGACCGGGGCCGGGGTCAAGCAGCTTCGGCTGCTGGAGCGTGAGGGGGACCGCTTTCGGCTGGAGATGGACATGGGGCGGCCGCTTTACGCGCCCTTCGGTATCGGCTTGCGGCTCGAAACATCGATGGGCCCCTGGCCGGTGACCATTCTCGACGTAGGCAACCCGCAGTGCGCCGTGCTGGTCGATGACCTCGAGTTCAACTGGAAGGATCTGGGCCGCGAGATCGAGGGGCACCCGCATTTTCCCCGGCGGACCAACGTATCGTTCATTCGGGTCGTGGACCAGCACTCAATCGAGGTGCGCTTCTACGAGCGCGGGGCGGGGCCGACGCTGAGCTCGGGAACCGGGTCGACCGGGGCGGCCGTAGCGGCCATCCTTTCCGGTCGCGTGGAGAGCCCGGTGCGCGTGATTACCCTGGCCGGGGAACTCGACCTCGAATGGAGCGGTCAGGAGGTGCGGTTGCGCGGGCCGGCCGAGATCGTGGCGCGGGGGGAGTTCTATTGGAACGTGGCATAAGCCGAGCCGCGACCAAGGGGAGCGTAACAGGGCGTGAAAAAATGCCGATCTCACGCAAAGACGCCAAGTACGCCAAGAAAAACTTCTTTGGGACTAGGCACCCTGCTCGGCGTAGGGTTGGCGACGATGGGCTTGTTTGCTTTGCGTTCTTGGCGCCTTTGCGCGAGATCCTGCGGCAGGTTGGAATGCGCCTCTCGCTCCTGGCCCTGGTGTGCCTCGCTGCGGCATCGGCGGAAACTCGTTATGAAATCGATCTGGCCAAGGCTCCCTCCCATCGACTGGCTGTTACGGCCGAGGCCGATTGCGCCAAGGCGGACTGTGATTTTCAGTTGCCGGTGTGGAACGCGACGTACCAGGTCCGCGAGTTTGCGCAGTACGTCAGCGGCTTCGAAGCGGCGCGGTCGAATGGCGAGGCGCTGCCGCACCGGATGCTGACGCC
>JBGOUJ010000468.1:0-6135 GCA_041477005.1 Terriglobia bacterium
GACTTGCCTCCTCCTTCGTGCTGCCCGACGTTGATGCCTGCGTTGAGTTGCTGAAAAATCTGGTCATCCCGCGTGAACAGAGCGCGATTGAAGACCTCGGCGTTCCGTAAGTCAACGGAAGGCTCGATCGTCTTCGCGGTGATCACAATGCTCTCTTTCTGCTCCGCAACCTGCGAGAACTGCAGGTCCAGGGTTGTCATTTGGCCGGAGACAATGGTTAGAGTGTTGCTCGTCGTGGCGAGTCCGGGCGCTTCCACTGTCAGCCGGTATTCTCCCGGGGCAACGGCGGTGATTTGATAATGCCCCTGTGCGTCGGTGTTGGTTTCGAGCGAGGACGATGCCGCTTCCGGCTGCAGCCGAACTCTCGCCCCGGACACGGCCTCTCCCTGGGGATCGGAGACCCGGCCGGACACGCCGGTATCGGCGTAGGCGCAAACCACGGCCAAGGCCGCGAGAAGCGAAGCCTGAACCGCTCTTGTTTCCAAACGCTTCAGGATCCTCTGGCACCCGCCTGCCACAGCGGCGCCTCCTTTTCGTAGCACGAAATTTAGTTTCGTGATACTACCACGGCGTGAGATGGATATCAAGAAAGTATTACGATAGCCAAAGGAATTTGGATTTCCGGGCCGTCTCGTGGCGTCCGGGAAGAACACGCTCACCGCCGCCGCGCCCGGCCGAAGCGTGATCGACCGTAGCGGCATGGATGAAGCTGCTAAAATCCAGGACTATCCGTGGCCAACCGCCGCCGGGAAAACCGGAAGAAGCAAACTCCGCCGGCCGCCGGCGCGGTGACCGGAGCGCCGGGCCCCACCGCTGCGGCGGCTGGAGCGCCCGGTCGCCCAAGTGCGGCGGCAGGAGCGTCTGGTCGCCCAAGTGCGGCGGCTCGAGCGCCCGGTCGCCCAGGCGCCGTGGCTCGAGCGCCCGTCCCGGCTGCCGGAGCGCCCGTTTCCGCCGCCCGGATCGGCCGCAAGGAGAAACTGCTCTGGGCCTGCCTTCTACTCGCCGGCTACTGCTCGATCGCCACCTGGGGACAGTTCGACTTCAGCGACCTGATGGGTTATTACACCCTTCAGGCTGACGCCTTTCTGAACGGGCACATCTATGTGGATTCGCCGCCCCAGCAGGACCTGATCCCGTTCGAGGGGCGGCAGTATCTCCAATGGGGTCCGTTTCCCGCTCTGTTCCACCTGGCGGCGAGGATCTTCGACGCGAACCTTTCCGACCGGGTGGCGTGTATCCTGGCCGGCTGGCTGACCGCGCTCGTCTTTCTCGAGATCCTGCTGCTGCTGTGGCGGCGTTATTTTCCGGCCGTGCCGAAGTGGGTCTGCCTGTGCTGGTTTTGGGCGTTTGCCCTGGCCACCCCGAACCTGACGGTGGCGGTGCGCGGCGTCATCTACCACGAGAGCATCGCGGTCGCCGCCCTGTGCGTCCTGTTTGGTTTCTTCGCCCTTCTTCGCTCGTCGGAGAACTTCTCCCGCTGGTGGATCCTGCTGTGTGGCGCAGCCATCGGCGCCGCCGTGGCCACTCGTATTACCCAGGCTCTATATGCCTTCGGCTTATTCGCGAGCCTGGCGGCGATCGAGCGTCACGCCCGGCGGCCGCTACGGACCGCTCTGGCGGATCTGGCTTTCTTCAGCGCCCCCGTTGTCGCCTCCGGCCTGCTGATGCTGGCTTTCAACCAAGCGCGTTTTCACTCTCCCTGGGAGTACGGCGCCCGCTTCCTGCCGAACGGAGGACGGAGTGCCCCGTTTCGCGCTTATGCGCTGGACCGGGTTCCGGAAAACTTTTGCCACTACGTGCTGGCGCCCCTACGGTTCAGCCGCGACCTGCCGTGGATTCGGCACATCGGCTGCCAGCCTCAGACCCATACCGAGCGCAGCGAGGACATGTCGTCCGTGTTCCTGCTTTCCCCGTTCCTACTGCTGGGAGCGCTGGCGTGGGGGCGCCTGCACGGGATCCCCAGGATACTGGCCTGGACCGCCGGCGGCTCCGGCCTGCTGGCCTTCCTGCCGCTGTTGTTCTTCGACGCCGCGAGTCGCCGCTACATGCAGGACTTCACGCCGGAACTCATGATCCTGGCCTTTCTGGGCGTCGCCGCCCGCTCGCAGCCGGGAGTGGAGTGGCGCGCCTGGCGCCCGCCGGCCTGGGCCGTTCTGGCCGTCTGCGCCCTGCTCTACGTGCACGTCAGCTTCTTCCAGTCCTTCTTCTGGTCCCCGGAGGATCCGAACGTGGCCCGGACCTTCGTCGCGCTGAGCCCCCTCGCGCGCCGGATCCTGCCGGGCCAAAAGCTCGACGAGCAGGAAGCGATGACTCGCAATGACCTGGGAGTGATCTGTCTCCGGCAGGGCCGTTATCCGGAGGCTCTGCAAAACTTCGAGCTGGCCGCCCAACGGATGCCGCACTCCGCCGTGATCCGGCAGAACCTGGAGCGGACGCGGCGACTGCTGTCGGGCTCCGTTACAGCCCCAGCGACGCCGCCAGCTCCATCCGCTTCCCCGCCGCCCGGTCCTCGATGATCAGCCGGCCGCCCTCCAGCCGCACGTCATCGATCTTCCGGAAGCCCTCCGGCGTGCGCGTGTAGAAGAACAGAAAGCGCGAGCCGATCTTCGATTTCGCCGGCAGCCAGCGATAGACCGGCGCATCGAACATCGAGCGGGCGCTGATGACTTCCCGCCGCGGCACGTCGAACGGCTGCGTGGAGAACTCCAGCCCGCGCGCCAGCTTCCCGCTGGGCGGATAGTTTTCCCAATTCTGAGTCCAGGGGAACTCCTCGCGGCGGAACAGATAGCCGAACAGCAGCCGCTTCTCCGGGTGGAGCGCCGTGACGAACACCAGCCTTCGCGCCGGATCCATCAGGCAGGTGGTGTGATCGCCGGAGCTCGGATTGAGCGGCGCCGCGCGCAGATCGATGGCGCCGCCGGCGACGCTCGGCGCCATGGGCCAGGTGAAATCCTCGGACGAAGGCAGCCGGTGGGCGAGCCCGCCCCCCGCTTTCTCGTGCGGGCGGGTCTTGGCGCGGCTGGCCGACATATCGACCACCGTCTTGCCCGGCTCGAGAAAGGGCGAGCCGATCGTGGCGTGTTCGGCCCAGCAAGCGGGACGGTCGAACCCCAGCAGACTTTCCAGCTCGCTTTCGACATAGACGACGCTCTCGCCGTCGGCCAGTTGGAGGGTCCGCGTCAAGTTCTCCTCGACCAGCGGCAGTTTTACCGAAAAGACGAGAGTCGTCACCCCTCCCTTCTTGCCGGACGACTGCAACGACCAGGGTTGGATGTGAGCTTCGCCGTGACCGGTCATGCCGGCCGCCTGCTCTTGGGCCGATACGGGGCCGAAACCGTCCACGCAAAGGAAGTGCCCCATCGAGGCGCCGAAGGTCGGCTTCTCGCCGGTCTCGCGCGCCATCCGCGCGGGATTCCAGAGAGGGCTGAGCTTCTCCGGGTCGTCCCGCAGAATCAGGTTCACCATCGCCCCGCCCTGGGGCAGCATCATCAGCTCCAGCTTGTCGTTCGACAGGACCAGCGCCGGACGGCCTTCAAAAGTGGCCGGCCCCTGCGCCAAAGCGCAACCACCCAACCCTACGAGCGCCAGCGAAAGGAAACGCATGGCCAGATTATGGCACAGCCGCTCGCGACTCGCGACCGCGCCGATTATTTACACCCCGGTCTTCGGCGCTGGGCGATAATGAACACTCGTTCGAAACTGCCCGGCCACCGCTCCCTTAGGATGGTGTGCAAGAATGCCGATCTCACGCAAAGACCCCACGTACGCCAAGAAAAGCTTCTTTGTCTGCTTAGCGTTCTTTGCGCCTTTGCACGAAATCCTGCGGCCGGCCGTTTGCCGCTTCCGAGGCCGTGAGGGAGTGGTTGCTGGCAATTTCGTGATTCGCCGCCGCGCCAATGGGCGGTGGTGACTCCGATCGCCTCCTGGGATACCCGTTCCGTTCAAGTTCTATGCCGACCAAGCTGCATCTCCGAACCCGTCTGGCAGTGGCCGCCGTAGCCTGCGTATCGCTCGCGCCAGCCGAATGCATTCACGTCGTGGTTCGGGACCCGGCCGGACTCGCCGTGGCGGGCGCCACGCTCCGCAGCGGCAAGGCGGGGCCGGCGCGAACCGATTCGGCCGGCGAGGCGAAACTCTGCGGCCTCGCTCCCGGCCGCCACGATCTCACCATCGAAGCCGCCGGCTTTGTCGTTGCTTCGGCGGCCGCTGACGCCCCCGGCGAGGCAACCGTGGCGCTCTCGATTTCCCCGCGCATCGAGTCGCCGGTGGTCGTCACCGGCACGCCCGAGCCGCAGCAACTGGCCGAGGTCGACCGCAGCATTACGGTGATCCCGGTCGAGAAACCTCTTGTTCCCGGTTCGTGGCTCACCGATCTGCTGAAGACCGATAGCTCGGTCGACGTGCTCGAGCGGGGAGTCGATGGAACGCAGGCCGACGTGAGCATCCGCGGCGGCAGCTTCAGCCAGACGCTGGTGCTGGTGGACGGTATTCGGGTGAGCGATCCGCAGTCGGGCCATCACAACATGGATCTGCCGCTGCCGATCGAGGCCGTCTCGCAACTGGAGGTGCTGCACGGCAGCGGCTCGACCCTCTACGGCTCGGACGCTGTGGGCGGGGCGATCAACGTGATCACGCGCAAGCCCGAGGCGGCGGAGCTGCGGCTCTCTTCCGGCCTCGGCGACTTTGGATGGAACCGCGAGGCCGCGTCGGGATCTTTCCGGCTCGGGCGGTGGGGGCAGCGCGTCAGCGTAGCCCGCGATTTCTCGACCGGCTTCCGTCCGGGGCGCGACTACCGAAATCTGGCCGAAGCCGCCGAGACCTATCTCGACGAATCCTTCGGCTCGACCAGCCTGCTCGTCGCGCACAACGACCGCCCCTTCGGCGCCAACGGCTTTTACGGATCCTACCCGTCGTGGGAGAAGACCAGCGGCACGCTGCTGGCCGCAACCCAGACGGTTCGGTCCCATCGTTTCCAGTTTTCCTATCGCCGCCACTCCGATCATTACGTCCTCTATCGCGACCAGCCGGAAATCTTTCAGAATTTCCATACCAGCGAATCGTGGCAGGGCTCCTGGGCCTTCCATCGCGCCATCTCTACGAAGACGGAGTTCACCGGCGGCGCGGAAGGCCTTTCCGAATCGATTGCCAGCACGAATCTCGGCAATCACCGGCGGGAGCGCGCTTCGGCTTTCGCCGTGTGGCAGGCCCGGCCGGTCCCGCGCCTGAGCCTGACCGCCGGACTGCGCGAGGAAGTGTACCGCCGCTGGCGCAGCGTTTCGAGCCCCACCGCCTCGGCCGGCCTCCGGCTGGGCAAAGGCTTCAAAGCGCGGGCCGGGCTGGGCCATGGCTTTCGCGTCCCCACTTACACCGATCTGTATTATCACGATCCTGCCAACGTGGGGAACCCGAACCTGCGGCCGGAGAGCGCCTGGACCTACGAGGCAGGCCTTGATTGGTGGGGCGGGCGGGGAACCAGCCTGAGCGCCACCTGGTTCGAGCGCCGGGAGCGCGACACCATCGACTTTGTCCGCCCCGCCGGCGCCACCATCTGGCAGGCGATGAACTTCGAGCGGCTGCACTTCCACGGCGGTGAGGTCGAATGGCGGCAGAAGATCGGTCACGCGGAGACGGGGGCGAGCTTCACCATCTTGCGGGCTTCGCAGGAGCTGACCCCGGGCGTGGCTTCCCGCTACGTGTTCAATTTTCCCCTCAACTCGGTAGTCTGGCACGCCAACGCGCCGCTAGGCCGCTGGGTAATTGCGCGGACGCGCCTCGGCGTTTTCAACCGCAGTTGGCAGCCGGCGGTCGGATTGTGGGATGTTGCCATAGCCGGCCAGGGCCGCTTCATACATCCGTTCTTCCAGGTGACCAACCTGCTCAACACCTACTCCGAGGCCTTCCAAGGTCTGCCCCAGCCGGGACGGTGGATCCGCGGCGGCGTCGAGATCCGGTGGGCGCGGTAGGACAGGCCCTCCGGCCGCCGGGGAGCGGCCCGATGGCGCAACCCAGGAAGGCTGCCGTCCCTACTGCACCGCAACCGTGACGCTCGACTGGCTGCTGGCCGAGCCTACTGTCAATACTAAGGCCTGCGGGCCCGACTTGAGTCCGTTCGGCACGATCGCTTCCACCTGCAAC
>JBGOUJ010000469.1:0-6132 GCA_041477005.1 Terriglobia bacterium
CCATCGACCCGATGATCGCCCTGCGCCGGGATTGATGGGCGCGCCGGTGGTCCGAGCGGCAACCCCGCGTCGCCGGACATGGCGCCTCGTGAAACACATGCAAACTTTGACAAGCCCGCCCCCGCAGTCCAGTGGCCTCGGCGATCCGCGCCCTGCGGCCCGTACCGATTCAGCTCGCGCCTCGCCGGCCCAACCGTCTGCGAGGCCGTACCGATTCAGCCAGCGCCGCGCCGGCCCACCGCCTGCGGCCCGTACCGATTCAGCTCGCGCCTCGCCGGCCCAACCGCCTCGAGCCCGCACCGATTCAGCCAGCGCCTCGTCGGCCCAACCGCCTCGAGCCCGCACCGATTCAGCCAGCGCCTCGCCGGCCCAACCGTCTGCGAGGCCGTACCGATTCAGCTCGCGCCTTGCCGGCCCAACCGCCGGCGGGGCCGTTTGGAGCGCGTTTGCCGTCGCCTGAATTTTACTACTTGATCTTTCCCCTCATACTGCGTCATCCTATACGGTTTTGCCACCGGGGGATCGCTGGCTTCATGCGGGTTCGTCTGTTTTACCACGATCATTGCTTTGACGGCGCGGCCACGGCGGCGGTTTTTGCCGAGTTTTTCCGCCAGATCTATGACCCTAAAGCCGAGTTCATATGCTCCGGCCTGGCCCATAAAGCTTCACAATTGTTTGACGAGAGTCAGTTTGACGGCGACGAAAACGTGATCGTTGATTTCAAATACTCGAGCTCCCCTCGCATCACCTGGTGGTTCGATCACCACCAGAGCGCCTTCCTCAGCCCCGAGGACGCCGAGCACTTCCGCCAGGATCGGAGTGGCAAGAAGTTCTACGACCCAACGTTCAAGTCGTGCACCAAGTTCCTGGCTACCGTGGCCCGGGAGAAGTTCGGCTTCGAGCGGCCCGAGCTGGCCGAGCTGATCCGGTGGGCCGACATCATCGACGGCGCGCAATACCCCGACGCCAAGACCGCCGTCGAGCTCGGGGCTCCGGCCATGAAGCTCACCCTGGTGATCGAGGCGGCCGGCGACAACGTGAGCGAGAAGATGATTCGCTGGATGGCCCGGCGCCGGCTGGAGGACATCGCCGGCGAGCCGGAGATCAACGGCCTGTTTGACCCGCTCTACCGACGCCACCTGGAGTCGATCGACCTGATCCGCGAGCGGGCGCAGTTCGAGCGGGGGGTGATCTTCTTCGACCTGGTGAGTTGCGGTCTGGAAGGCTACAACAAATTCATTCCCTATTACCTGTTTCCACAGAGCGTTTACACGGTGTCGGTGAGCACGTCCAGCTTCCGGGCCAAAGTCTCGGTTGGATCGAACCCCTGGGCTCCGCGCGAGCCCCGGCGCAACCTGGCCACGATCTGCGAACACTACGGCGGCGGCGGTCACGCGCGGGTGGGAGCGATCAGCTTCGAACCCGGCGAGCTGGAGCGCGCCCGCAAGGCCGCGGCGGAGATCGTGGAAGAGCTCCGAAAGGAAGCTTAGCGGCCCGTGTCGAAAGGGACCTGGAAACGCCACCCCAACCTGGCCGGCCAATTGGCCGGGCGTGCAAGCGGCTGAAAAGAAAGAACTGCCCCGAAGCTTCGTGACATCCGAGGGCAAATCGCCGCCACTTCTGGCTTCTGGCTCCTGACTTCTGGCTTCCTCAAGGGCGAAGCCCTTGCCCAGTTAGGCGATCGGCTTGAGCCGGCCGTCGCGCTCCAGGCGAAAGGTCTCGCCTCGCCACTCCACCTGCCGTCCGAAGAAGCTGCCCACCCAAACCGCGAAGCTCACCAGATCGGCGATGGGCGCCAGCAGGAAATAGCGCGCCACGACCGGGTCATGGAGCACCTTCCGCCCGACGAGCAGGGCAGCCGCCATCCGCAGCGCCATGCAGACGGCGGCCGCCGGCCACAGGGCGAGGTCGAAGGCCAGCGCCGCCAGGCTGAGGGGAAAGGCGAAGGTTATCAGCATCCCGGCGTAGCCGGAGGGGCGGCAAGCGCGGAGCGTGCGGGCCCAGCGGAGGCGGTGGCGCCAGAAAGCGCCCCATCCACTCGCGGGCAGAACGGTCTCCACCACGTAGTCCGAGAGCGCAATCTTCAGCCCCAGGCCGGTGATCCTTTGGCCGAGCAGGTAGTCGTCGGCCAGGTACGGGGCGAGCGGAGCGAAGCCTCCGGCCCGGTCGATTTGGCTGCGGCGCACGACCATGGTGGCGCCCAGCGCGAAGGGAATGCCGAGCCGGCGGGCCACCAGCACGCTCACCTGGAAATCGGTCGAGATCCACAGAGCCTCGAGCAGCGCCGGCGCGCCGGCGGGAACGCCGCGATAGAGACAGGTCACCAGGCCAACCGCCGGATCGGCCAGGGGAGCGACGACGCGGCGGAGGTAGTCCGCCCCGACGCGGATGTCGCTGTCGTCGATCACCAGCACGTCGTGGCGGCACTCGGCTCGCAGCCGCTCCAGGCCGTTGGCTTTGCCGTTGGGACCGAATTCGCGATCGGTAACAAACGCCTCGATCCGCCGTCCCGGAAACTCGGCGGCCAGCCGGCGAATCTCCGCCAGCGCCGGATCGGCCGGATCGCGCGCAGCGAACAGCAGCTCGAACTCCGGGTAGTCCTGGGCGGCGTGGCTGCGGAGGCACTCGTAGAAATCGCGGTCGGCGCCCCGCACCGGCTTGAGCACTGAGACCGGAGGGGCAAACGCGGGACCTGCGGTGGGCCGGAAGGACAGGGCTTGGATCACTGCTGCCAGGTAATACACAGAACAAGCCGCCAGCAGCAGCCCAAAGACCAGCGCCGGCAGGCTCACAGCGAGATCAGAGCCACTCCGACTGTCACCAGGATCGCCCCGGCCCAGCGCACCGGGCTCACGGTTTCCTTCAGAATGGCCCCGGCCAGCAGCGTTTCGACCACGTAGGCGGCGGCGGTGGCGGGCACCGCGAAGCTCAGCTCGGTGACCGAAATCAGCCCCATGAAACCGAAGAACGAGAAGGCGAAGGCCAGGATGGAAAGCGCCACCCAGCGGTTGCGGAGCACCACGCCCAGCGCGCGGCCCAGTGCTCCCGGCCGGAAGTCGTCGATCACGTCGTGCTGCTTCATGCCGATGGTCATCAGCAGATCGCCCGCCGACGTTCCCGCCACGACCAGCGCTAGGAGAAAGAGGCTCATTTTTGCGCCGTGGTCGCCGGCGTCCGGCTCACCAGGAGCACTCCGGCGGTGATCACCAGCGTGCCGATCCAGCGGACGGGCCGGACGTCCTCCCCCAGCCACCACCAGCCCAGCACGGTCACCAGGATATACCCGACCGAAGTCATCGGGAGAACATAGCTAAGATCGGCCCAGCTCAGCACGATCATGTGGGCCAAGAAGAAGATGACGAGCAGGGCGACGCCGGCCAGCACATAGGGGTTGGACATGGCCCGCAGCGAGGAAGCCACCAGGCGAAGCGGGTGGTAGGAGGCGATGCTGCCAATCTGCTGCATGCCCTGGCGCAGCACCACGTTGCCCAGCGAGTTGGCGATGACCACGATGAGCAGGCAGATTTTGGTCTTCAATTTGGAGTGAACCCCGGAATGCCGCAGCTAATCGCCGGCCGGAGCGGTAGAGACCGGCGGCGCTGCCGGCCGAGCCTGGCGCTGCTCGAGCACGAACTTCTTCCGCTTGGAGCGCAGCGCCAGGTACTCGCGTGCTTCCTTGGACAGCCGCCGGCGCTCCGCTCCGTTGAAAATAGCTTTGCGCACGATCCGCCACACCACCTTGGGGCGGAAATAGAACTCGCCGTAGAAGCGCTCCACGGCGTCGACCAGCTCGCCGCGATCCAGGCCGGGATAGATGATGTTGGGCAACTGGTGGCCGCCCTCGTCGGTCATGGAGTCGATCGTGATCAGGTTGTTCTTCTTGACGTAGTCGTAGAACTCCGTGCCGGGGTAGGGGTGGGCGATCGAGACCTGGATCGTTTCAGTGTCCAGGCGCTTGGCGAATACAATGCTGCGCTCGATGGACTCGCGGGTCTCGCCGGGCAGCCCGATGATGAAATCGCCGTGAATCACCAGGCCCAGCTTCTTGCAGTCGCGGGTGAAATCGAGGGCCCGCTCGACGGTGGCGCCCTTCTTGATGTTCTTCAGGATCTGCGGGTCGCCCGATTCGTAGCCCACGATCAGCAGGCGGCAGCCGGCGTCCTTCATCGCTTTGAGCGTTTCGTAATCCACGGTCACGCGCGAGGTGCAGGACCAGGTGAAGTTCAGCGGCTTCAGCTTGGCGCACAGCTCGATCACCCGGGACTTGCGGATGTTGAACGTGTCGTCGTCGAAGAAGATTTCCTTGAGGCCGGGGAAATTCTCCAGCGCGAACTTCGCTTCGTTGGCCACGTCGTCGGCCGAGCGGGTGCGCCAGGGATGGCCGGAGAGCGTCTGCGGCCACAGGCAGAATGTGCACAGGGCCGGGCAGCCGCGCTCGGTGAAGAACGACAGATACGGGTGCAGCAGGAAGGGCACGTTGTAGCGGGTGATGTCGAAGTCCCGCTTGTAGACCTTGGTGACCCACGGCAGCGAATCGAGGTTCTCGATCGTGGGGCCTTCCGGGTTGTTCTGCACGCCGCCGTTCTTCCGGAAGCTGGCTCCGGGGATCTCTTCGAGCGGTTTGCCGTTGGCGAAATCGACGATGGGGTGGTCGAATTCGCCCCGGATGATGAAGTCGATAGCCTTCGAGGCCTTGAGGCTCTCCTCGGGCAGCACGGAAACATGCGGGCCGACGAAGGCGATCTTCAGGCCCGGGTTCGCGTCCTTCATCATCTCGGCCATGCGGACGTCGCTGTAGAACCCCGGGGTGGAGGTGAACAGGACCAGGAACTCGAAGTCCCGGGCCATTTCGACCGTCTGTTCGATCGAGATCTTGTGCGGGGGCGCGTCGACCACTTTGCTGTCGGGCAGCATCCCGGCCGGATAGCAGAGCCAGATGGGATACCAGTAGGATTCGATCTCGCGCGTGGCGGGCCAGCGCGAGCTGGCGCCGCCGTCGAAGCCCTCAAACGAGGGAGGGTTCAAGAATAGAGTTCTCATGATCGCACGCGGAGGCCCGGACGATGCAGCACGCCTTTCTCGGCCACCCCTTTCTCAGCCGCAACAGTCAGAACTACTACTGGCTGTCCGCGGTAATCACCCCATCTTCGGCGGCGGAGGGTTCGAAGCGGTAATCGGCGAAGGAAACGGTTATGTGCGCCTCTCCCACCACGCGTGTCTCCACTGTGGATTCCATCCGCGCCAGCACGGCCACCCCGTTGGTTGTCTGGTAGTCGCGGGTGAACTGTATTTTCCTTATGAAGACCGAAGGACTCTTCACCAGCAGCCCGGCCTCGCGGACCGGCAGGCAGGTCTGGGCGTCGATCCACAGCGTCCCCTTAAACAGACCCTTGCGCCTGGCGCGCGGCTTCAGATCGAACTGGAAGACCCGGCGGCCCTCCATCTCGCGCACGCCCTTGTAGGCGAACTTGTAGTTCTCCGGGACGATGGCCATGGACTGATCGCGGGATTCGCGTACCTGCACTTCGGCGCTGAGATAGCGGGCGATGACCTCGTTCTTGATGGCGTTGTCGCCTTCGAATCGCAGGATGTCGTAGGTGATGCGGCCCAGGCGGGAAATGTGGCGGAGCGCCGAGAGCCGCCCTTGCTTGTGCTGTTGCGGCAACTCGGCGTCGATGCTGACCTCGGCGATGGAGCCGTTCAGCCGGTCGCGCTGGCTGCGCGACACGGCCAGGTAGGAGTCCAGTATCTGGCTCGACTCGGTGCGGGGCGGATCACCGGCGAGCAACGCCCCCCCGGAGGACGACAAGAGAACACCAATCGCTAGGACGCGGACCATAGGCTGCATCAGAAAGCCTTATCGGACGACAAACCTCAGATTCTACGATATTTGACGGGGAACCTGCAAGTAAATTCCAGCATCCCGGCATCCCCTGCCTGAAGAGATGCCGCCCAGGCCGCCAAAGTTACAGAAATAAAGGGAGCAAACAGGAGAGGGGAGCGTGAAGGAGGCTGAAAACTGGTGGCTGGAGGCGGCTGGCTGGAGGCTGAGGCGGCTGGCTGGAGGCTGAGGCGGCTGGCTGGAGGCTGAGGCGGCTGGCTGGAGGCTGAGGCGGCTGGCTGGAGGCTGAG
>JBGOUJ010000470.1:0-6132 GCA_041477005.1 Terriglobia bacterium
AGCGCACCGGCTGGGCGCCGCTGCAAGTGGCCGTCGGCCAGAGCAGAATTGACATCACGGGCCGCCTCAGTATTCAAGGCGCCGGCTCGTTCGGGGAAACCCTTCGGCTGAGTTTACTGAGCAAATAGACTGCGCCGGAACTTGTTCCCCTCTTCCATGATGACGAAGTTAGGAATCGAAGGCGCCACGTGCATGCTCGCCGCCGTGCACACCGGACCGTTCGGGTTATGCGGCGCGATCGTCACACAAAAAGGCATCCGCCGTCAGACCAGAAATACGCGGACGTCGCATTGCCCGAGCCGCGCATCGCGGCTCGCCAGGGTCAATGAATTAGCCTTGCGATCAGCATCCGGCCGAATGGGTTGTCATGATATCTATGGAGCCGGCCGACGGCGAGAGCGTGGGCTAGGGTGAAGGGAAGGGAATGAAACCGGCTCGACGCGAGCGCAAGTTTCCCCTCAGCTCTCTTGATGGACATCTCCCATGAAGTGGCGGCGCTCACGTAGACCGGGGAGGACCGCGCGATCCGCGAGCGGGCTCGCCTCGACACCAGGGGACTATCAGCCAGGCACCAAAGAAGCACGTGAGTGTCGAGGAGCAACTTCACGGCAACTCGCCGCGAAAGGCGGAGGCGAGGCTCTCCGGCAATTGGTCGAAGTCTTCCGCCAGGCGGACCCTATCACGCCAATAGCCGGGGGTGCGCTGGGCGGCAGGCTCGCGATACGGCACCAGCTTGGCGACGGGCTTGCCGGCCTTGCCAATGATGATCTCCTCGCCTTGGGCGGCGCGCTCGACGAGGCGAGATAGGTGGGTCTGTGCCTCGTGGATGTTGGTGATCTTCATATAACTAGACTAAGTTTAGTTCATTAGTTTTCTTTCGGCCAAGTGGCCCGACCGCACCTGCCACACCTTCGCCTTGGCGGGCTGGCGCCACAGGTTGGGGCCCCGGGGGCCCAAGGGTCCGGCTGAGGGGGCCTGAGCGGTCTCCCATCCGCCCTGGCCCCGCTCCCGATCCCCGGCCCCCCCGACGCCGGACCATCCCCCGGACCCTGACTTATCTGGGGCCCGGACTTGGCCCGCGGCCCCTCACGGCGCATCCACGCCCTGCCCGGCCTCGGAGCCCGGTTGCTCCGGCGCGAGGCGGCGCGCTCCGTCGGCTCGGGGATGCGGTTGCTCTCCGGCCTCTGAGCCCGGTTAACTCCGGCGCGAGGGCCTGCTATTATGGTGCGCGCGGGGTCGTTTAGCAATGCCGACGGGCCGCATCCACTTTCGCTTTCTGGCCGCTGCCTTCCGCCTTCGGCTCGCTAGGCTGGCCCGGAGAGGATGCCGTAGAGCCCCCTCCGTTCTTGCCTCCTGCTCTTTGGCTCTTGCCTTTTGTCTTCCGTCCGTCGGGGCGGCCGTCGCGGTCCACGGGCGCGTCATCGACGAGAACGGCGTGGCCGTGGCGGGCGCGCGAATTACGATCACCGGATTGCCTCCGGTCTTCTCCGATGCCACCGGCCATTTTCTTCTCAGCCCGCCGGCCCCCGGCGAGTACGCCGTGTCGGCGGCACGGGAAGGCTTCTTCGCGCTCAAGGAACAGAAGATCCGCCTCGCTGAGGGCGACAACGAGCTCACCCTGGTGCTGAACCCCCAGCGCGAGTTCACCGAGCAGGTCGATGTCGTCTATTCCCCTCCCGCCATCGATCCCGAGCAACCGGCCGCCCAGCAGAAGCTGACGGGCATCGAGATCCTGGAAGTGCCCTACGCCGCCGCCCACGATCTGCGCCAGGCGCTTCCCATGTACCAGGGCGTGATGCAGGATGCGCGCGGCGACGTCCACGTCCAGGGCGGCGCGGCCGACCAGACCTACTGGACCCTGGACGGCTTCAACATCACCGACCCGGTAAGCGGAAAGTTCGCTGCGCGGCTCAGCATCGACGCGGTGCGGTCGCTCGACCTCCAGACGACCCGCTACTCGGCCGAAACCGGCAAAGGCTCCGCCGGCTCGATCGACCTTAAAACCGGCATGGGCGACGACCGCTTCCGCTTTTCCGCCACCAACTTCGTCCCCGGCCTGGAGCATCACAACAGTTTCGTGCTCACCAAGTGGACGCCGCGGGCCACTGTTTCCGGGCCGATCAAAAAGGGCCGCGCCTGGTTCTCGAACGGCTTCGACATCTTCTACGACGTCAACGTCATTGATGAGCTGCCGCGCGGCCAGAACCGCTCGAGCAGTTGGCGCTTCAACGATGTGCTCCGCGCCCAGGTGAACCTCCGGCCGGGCAACATCCTGACCGGCAGCTTCCTGATCAATTACTGGAATGCGCCCCGCGACGGCCTCGACTACTTCGATCCGGTCCAAACCACAGTGGATCGCCGGCAGCGCTTCTATCTGTACAGCGTCAAGGACCAGATCTTCTTCGGCTCCGGTGGGCTGCTGGAGTTCGGCGCCGCGCTGAGCGGTGGCTTCCGGCGCCAGATTCCCCAGGGCAACGAGACCTTTATTTTTTCCCCGGAAGGACGGCAAGGAAACTACTTCGTCAATTCCCGCGTCCACAGCGACCGCGAGCAGTGGTTGGCCAACGCCTACCTGCCACCGTTCGAGTGGGCCGGCCGCCACCAGCTCAAGGCCGGAGCGGACGTGAACCGCGACGGCTTCACCCAGTACGTCGATCGCCACGGCTACCTGGTGCAACGCGAAGACCGGACGGTGGCCCGCGCGGTCTCCTTCGTCGGGCCCACCGAGCTGGGCCGTAAGAACTTCGAGACCGCGCTCTACATCCAGGACGATTGGACGCCCCGGGCCGGCCTGGTAGTCGCGGCAGGCGTCCGCGCCGATTGGGATCAGGTGGTCCGTGAGCCGCTGCTGTCACCGCGCCTGGCCGTCGCCTACGCCCCGCGCTGGCTCGGCTCGACCAAGCTCTCAGCCGGCATCGGCATCTTCCGCGACGCTCTCAACCTGGCCACGCTGAGCCAGCCTTTCGACCAGCAAAGCATCTCGACATTCTACGGTCGCGACGGCCAGATTATCGGAGGGCCGCTCCAAACGACGTTCCTGATCGGCGAGAACCGGCTGCGCGCTCCCCGCTACCGGAACCTGAGCCTGGCCTTGGAGCGCCCCCTCGGCCGGGGCCTTCATGGCCGGATCAACTATGTCGACAAGCAGGGCCGGCACGGCTTCACCTTCCTGCCCCTGGCCCCGATCGGCGGCGAGAATCGCTTTGGTCTTTTCAACACTCGCAGCGACCACTACCATGCGGTCGACTTCACGGTGCGCAAGACCTTCCGCGGCCAGTACGAGTGGCTGGCCGGTTACACCCGCTCCTCGGCGCGGTCCAACGCCGTTCTCGACTTCAGTCTGGAAGACCCCATCTTCGCCCAGCAGACCGGGGGGCCGCTCGCCTGGGACGCGCCGAACCGCTTCCAAACCTGGGGCTGGGCGCCGCTCGCCGCCCCAGCCGGGTGGCCCGGCCTGCTTCACAGATGGACCCTGACCTATTGGCTCGAGGCCCGTACCGGCTTCCCCTTCCAGGTGGTCAACGAAGAGGCCCAACTCGTTGGCCCGCCGGGCTCCCGGCGATTCCCCGCCTTCTTTAGCCTCAACCTGCACCTGGAGCGCCGCTTCACCCTCCTGCACCAGCAATGGGCCTGGCGGGCGGGCTTCAACAATATCACCAACCATCGGAACCCAAATGTGGTAAACAATAACATTGACTCGCCTGGTTTCCTGATGTTCACGGGCGGCCAGCACCGCGCGCTGGCGGTGCGGTTAAGGTTTTTGGGAAAGACCTAAGGAGGAGAGGATCTCAATGCGATTTCGGATTAGCGTGCTGATGATTGCGCTGGCCGGCCTGCTCGGCGCGAGAGACGAACCCAAAGAGGTTCAGCGGGTGCTCGAGGCGGCGGCCGTGTTCGACGAAATCATGGGCATCAAAGAGAAGACCATCCCCCAGGAATTGCTGGAGAAGTCGGAGTGCGTGGTCGTCGTCCCCGGACTGAAGAAAGGGGCCTTCATTTTCGGCGCCAAGTACGGCAAGGGATTGATTAGCTGCCGCCCGGCGAACGGCGAAGGTTGGAGCGGACCCGCCACGGTCCGCATTGAGGGCGGGAGCTTCGGCCTGCAGTTGGGCGGTACCGAGACCGACGTGGTGATGCTGGTGATGAACAACCGGGGCGTCGACAAACTGCTCCAGAGCAAGTTCACGTTGGGCGGGGACATGAGCGTTGCCGCCGGGCCGGTGGGCCGCACGGCCGAAGCGCAAACCGACGCCCAGATGCACGCCGAGATCCTCGCCTACTCCCGTTCTCGCGGCCTGTTTGCCGGCGTCTCCCTGGCCGGCGCGACCCTGCGGCAGGACGAGACGGACAACCGCCTGATCTACGGCAAGATGGTCACCCCGAAACAGATCCTGCGCGAGGGCGAGAAGCCCCCTGCCTCGGTCGCCAAGCTGGCCGAAACGCTGAGCAAGTATTCCTCGCGAAGGAAGTCGTAGGTCCGCAATCCGAGCCGGTGTGCCCCCTGGGCCCGCCAGGGAGGCGCACGGTTCGGCTCAGCTCCCCGGCGTCACCACGATGTTGCGGAACTGCACCCGCCCGTGGTCGCCTTGCAGCATGATCGGGCCGGGCTCGGACTCGTGGCTGTCCAGCGCCCCGCCGGTGATGCCGGGGATCTCCTGTTTGTCGATAATCGTTTTGCCGTTGAAGACCACCGTGACGTTGTAGCCGACCAGAGTAATATCGAAGGCCTGCCATTCGCCGGCCGGCTTGGCGGCCTTGATCGCCGGGGTGATGAAACCGTAAATCGAGCCGACGCCGTGGCTCTCCAGTTCCCGCGGGCCCTGGTCTTCGATCTGCACCTCGTATCGTCCTCGAAGATACACGCCGCTGTTGCTCTGCGGGTCGAGGTTGTACTCGACGTGCAGCTTGAAGTCGCGGAATGCCGGCTCGGTATGAATGTTCGGGCAGGGCGGCTTATTCACCAGCAAGCCGTCCACAACCGCCCAGCATTCCCGCCCGCGAGGATCCTGGAAGGTCCAGCCTTGGAGATCGCGCCCGTTGAACACCGAAACCGCCTTGCCCCAGTGCGGCTGGCTGGGACGGCCCGCCGGCCGCACGATCCGCACGCCGGCCCACCGCAGAGCGTTCCCCCGGTTGTCTGTGCCTGAGCCCTCGAGCTTGTCTCCGACCAGCCGGCCCGCGTAGGACTCGCGGGCCGGGTTGGCCTTGGGGCGCCCTTGCTGCTCGGGAGAAAAGCGAAGCTCGTCCCCGACCAACTCGACCGGCGCCGGCCGCACGCTTCCGCCCCTGCCCACGAACCGCCCGGCCAGCTTGCCATCGCTGCGGGTCACTTCAAGCCAGGAAGGATATTCGGCGGAGCCGGCGGTGACGGTCAGATCCCAGCGGCCGAGCAATCCGTCGCCGGGGCCGGCCGCCAAAGAAGACACTGCCAGGAGAACGAGCAGGAATAGGGGTCGCATGGGGACTATAATACAGGAGATGAGCACGGCTGCCGCTTTGCTGACGGTAGACGACTTTCTCCGGCTCCCCGAGAAGGTGGACGTCAAGCAGGTGAGAATCAAGTAATGAGTGGCAGATGTGGGCTTGTCGGAGCCACCTTCCACACACCCGAGCAGAGCCGATTGAACGTCAAACCCTCGGCCCGACGGAAGCTCGTTGCTGCTGGAGAGTAGCGACCAGATTCTCGAAGGCGGCGTCCGAAGCCGCTAAGGTGGATGTGAACCGTTCGCGTCGGCTGCGGCTTCTGGATGGTCTCGATCGGCTCTTTCCCTACGAGCACGTATTCGGTATCCTGTTGATGAGGGCTTGGCCATGCCTAACAGTTGGGTGCACAGGGTAAGCGACCTCGCCCGGGAGGAACGGATACTCGTGGAGCGGTGGCTCGGCCGCGCCGTCTCGGACGACGAGACCATCAGTCTCAACGCTTACAAGCCCCACCCCGCCCCGGTCGGTCCTGAGCGTGAGGCTCTTCGACGGGAGATCGTATCCCAGGCCCGTGAGATTGGCTCGCGTGCTCAAGAGATCGGTGAAGAGGAAGCCGACGCCCTTGTGGACCAGGCGTTTGCCGAGATCCGTCGCAAACCCGCGTGAGATTCACGCTGGATTTGAACATTCTCCTGGTTGCCTTCAATA
>JBGOUJ010000471.1:0-6129 GCA_041477005.1 Terriglobia bacterium
ATGTACAGCGACAGAGCAATGACGTAGTACACCACCACGTGCGCCGGCAAATCGCGCTCGCGCACACTGGCGCGCCCCGTCTGCTTCAGGATCTCGCGGACTTTGTCGGCGGGGAAAAACTTGGCGATCACGCCGAGACTGCTGTAGTCGGTAATGCGGCTTCCGGCAGGTAACGACGCAACGGTACGAGCCATTCTGAGGGCCTCCCGCCCCAAACAGAATAGCATAAAACTGTTGTTAAGTGAACAGTATTGGGGCTAAAGATCCTCACGCCAGGTTGCTCGGCTAAGCTGATAAGCTGAGAGTGGATCGCAAGAGCGGCTCCCACAGTTCCGATGCGAGGTGGAAACCGTGAAGTTCTTTGTCAGTTACGCCGGCGAAGATATGAAGTGGGCCAAGTGGATCGTTTGGGAACTCGAGAACGCCAAGCAGCGCTACCACTGCATCGTTCAGTTCCGGGACTTTGCGCCGGGTATGAAATTCATGCGGAAGATGCGGGAAGCCGCGGAAGCCGATTGCACGGTGGCTCTGTTCTCTCCCCTCTATTTCCGTTCCAAGTACTGCACTCAGGAGCTGGATGCCGCTCTCACCGGGAGCGATCGACTGCTTCCCGTGCGGGTGGAGCCGTGCGACCCCGGCGCTTTTCTGCGCGATCGCATCTATATTGATCTCGCCAAGAAGCCCCTCGATGAGGCCCGGGACACGCTCTTGAGCGGCGTGGAGGCCTACGTCGCCCAGACCCTCAAAGGCGGTGGAAGCTCCAGCTTCCGGCAACGACCCAATTTTCCGGGAACCCTACAGCCGCAACATCCGCCGGACACCGCGCCGGCGGAACAAGAGGTGACAGGTCCACTCAAAGTTCTATTCGTGGCGCCCCAGGTCGGCGGCCTCTCTCCAAGAGACCAGTTGCATGAAATGGAGCGCTCCGTCGCTCGGGCCCGCCGGCCCGGCTCCATTCGCTTCAAGGGCGTGTTCAAGGTTCACGTCAACACCTTGTTTGAAGAATTGAACCGAGAGGCGCCCCACGTCTTCCACTTCAGTGGAAAGCAGAACGGCGGCGACATTCTGATGAAAACCGAAGAAGGTGGTCTCACCACCGTCTCCGACATGGCCCTTGCGGGCATGTTTCGGTCCCTGGACCAGGGTCTGAAACTCGTCGTCATCGATACCTGTTCCTCATTGCGCTGTGCCACCACGGTCGCCAAAGTCGTCCCTTGCGCCATGGGCGTCGAAGGCAGCCCTTACGAGGAGGACACCGTGACCTTTTACAAGGTCTTCTACCAGGCGCTCGCCTCTTGCCGCTCCCTCCAAGATGCCACTGCGCAGGCACAGACTGCGCTAAAGTTCGCCAAGGTCCCGGCCAACCAGATTCCCCAGTTGCGCTGCCGCCCGGGCGTGGACCCTTCGAAGGTATTCCTAGTCAGTAACTCGAGCCGGACGCTTCGCCGCCGCCTGATATAGCAGGGTTCGCGCCGATGCTTCACCATCACGCTAACACTTCGCAGCGTCCCAATGTGATACCATGACGGCGCTGTGAGGGGCCTTCCATTCCTTCTGTTCACGATCGTGCTCGCCGCGCCGGCCGAGGACTGGCCGGAGTGGCGCGGCAAAGGGCGCGTGGGCGTCTGGAATGAAGCCGGGGTGCTCGAGAAATTCCCGGATAGCGGCCTGCGAGTCGAGTGGCGGGTCCCGGTCAACCACGGTTTCAGCGGACCCGCCGTGAGTGGCGGCCGAATCTATCTTACGGACTTTTCTGCCGCCTCGCGCCTGAAGGGGAAAGAACGCGCGCTGTGCCTCGACGAGAAGACCGGCAAGGTCCTCTGGACACGGGAGTGGGATGCCGACTACATCGGCCTGATGGAAACCTATGCCATCGGCCCGCGCGCCACTCCAACCGTCGACGGCGATCGCGTCTACGTGCTCGGCGCGAAGGGCATGCTGCACTGCCTCGATGCCAGGACGGGCGAAGTCCTCTGGAAGAAAGACTACGTCAAAGAATACGGCGCGCAGGTGCCGACCTGGGGCATGACCTCCGCTCCGTTGGTGGACGGCGAGCGGCTGATCTGCCTGGTGGGCGGCGAGCGCGACGCCAAGGTCGTGGCCTTTGACAAAATGACCGGCAAAGAAATCTGGCGGGCGCTGGCATCCAATTCCGAGCCGGGCTACTGCCAGCCGCTTATCATTCAACAGGGAAAGGTGCGGCAGCTCATCATCTGGCATCCCCTGGCGGTAACGTCGCTCGATCCCGCCACCGGCCGGGTGTATTGGGAGCAGCCGTTCAAGGTCAACATGGGGCTGTCGGTGGCCACTCCGGTGTGGAGCGGGCCGCTGCTGCTGGTCTCATCGTTCTATAACGGCTCGATGATGCTCGCGCTGGACGACCGGGAGCCGCGCACCGATCTGCTGTGGAGAGGCAAGAGCAGCAGCGAGATCGACACCGACGGCCTGCACCCGCTCGTCACAACTCCGGCGATCGTCGGCGACTACATCTACGGCATCTGCAGTTACGGCCAGTTGCGCTGTTTGAAGGCGCGCACGGGAGAACGCGTGTGGGAGAGCCTCGAGGCGACGAAGGAGAAGGCGCGCTGGTCGTCCGGTTTCCTGGTACGGCACGGCGACCGTTTCTTCATCAATAACGATCGCGGCGACCTGATCATCGCCACGCTCTCGCCGGACGGCTATCACGAAATCAGCCGGACGAAGCTGATCAAGCCTACGTCCAATCCCGGCAACCGCCGCGAGGTGGGAGCGGTCAACTGGTCGCATCCGGCCTACGCGAATCGTCACATCGTCGCCCGAAACGATGAGGAGATCATCCGGGCGAGTCTTGCCGCCAACTAGAGATCCCCACGTCTAGGCTCGATGCCCAACCCGGCCGGATTGGGGTCCTACTTTATGCTATTTTAGGCCTGTCTGGGAAAGGGGAACCCCATGCACCGCCGGACTTTCATTCTGAGCGCAACCACGGCTGTCTCTGCGATGAGGGCGGCCGGCGCCAACGACCGTATTCACATGGCCGTCATCGGCCTGCGCAGCCGCGGGCGCGAGCACATGACCATCTACGGCAAGCTCAAAGATTCGACCGTCGCCGGCGTCTGCGACATCGACGACGCCCAGGCCGAGCGGGCCGTGCAGCTCGTCGAGCAAGTCCAAGGCACAAAGCCCAAAACCTACCGCGATATCCGCCAGCTTCTGGAGGACAAAAGCATCGACGCCGTTTCGATCGCCACCTGCAATCACTGGCACGCCTTGGCGACGATCTGGGCCTGCCAAGCCGGCAAGGACGTCTACGTCGAGAAGCCGGCCAGCCACAACATTTTTGAGGGCCGCCGCATGGTGGACGCCGCGCGCAAGTACAACCGCATCGTGCAGGTCGGCATGCAGAGCCGGACTACGGAGCACAAGATTCGCGCCATGCAGTTGCTCCGCGACGGCGTGATTGGGAAAGTCTATCTGGCCAAGGGCCTCTGCTTCAAGCGCCGCCCCTCCATCGGCAAGCAGCCCGACGGTCCGGTGCCCGCCGGCGTCGACTACAGCCTGTGGCTCGGCCCAGCGCCGATGCGCCCGTTCAACCCCAACCGCTTTCACTACAACTGGCACTGGTTCTGGGACACCGGCAACGGCGACATCGGCAACCAGGGCGTTCACGAAATGGACATCTGCCGCTGGGGACTCGGCAAAGACACGCTGCCCAAGTCCGTCTACGCGTCGGGCGGCAAATTTGTATACGACGACGACCAGGAAACTACCAATACCCAGACGGCCACGTTCGACTACGGCGACTGCCAGCTCGTCTTCGAAGTCCGCGGCCTGCTCACCGGCACGGAAGCGGGCATGGACCCCGAGCCCGGCGGCATGAACTGTATCGGCAATATCTTCTTCGGCAGCAAGGGCTTCATGACCGTCACCTACCGCAACTTCCGGGTCTATCTGGGCGAGGAGCGCGAGCTGGCCCAGGCGATGAAATACGCCGAACCGCGAAGCTGGGACACCGAGCCCCACATGGCCAACTTCCTCAAGGCCGTCCGCAGCCGCAAGCACACCGACCTGACCGGCGACGTTCAGGAAGGCCACCTGTCGGCGGCCCTCTGCCACCTGGCCAACATTTCCTATCGCACCGGCCGCAAGCTCGCCTTCGACCCGGCAACCGAGAAGTTCCCCGGCGACAGCGAAGCCAACGGATACCTGTCGCGCAACTACCGCGCGCCGTTCGTAGTGCCGGAAAGGGTGTAACCTCCACGCACTCGCCGGCGCGTCGAAGACTTATTCGTAGACCAGTCCACAACTTCATGGACGCCATCCGGCCGCTCTCGCCCGCGGTGCAGGCTGGTTATCGGGCCTGTTGACTTCGCCCGGCTGGGCGCGTAATCTGCGGTGATACGGCTTGCAACAACGGGATTTCTCTAGCAAGGAGGGTGAAAATGGGGCCAGTCCGGGCATTGAGTGTTTTTCTTTTCGCATTACTCTTGAGCGCCGCCACCGTAAGCAACAGCTACGATGCCGCCGGCCGGTTGATCCGAGTAGGCTATAGCTCGGGCAAGACCATCCTCTACAACTATGACTTTGCCGGGAATCTGCTCCGCCGGCTGGTCATTTCGGCCCAGCCGGGAGTGGCCCCGTCGATTCCTGCCGCCGGCGTGGTCAATGCCGCCAGTCTTCTGGCGGGCCCGGTGGCTCCCGGGGAAATCGTGAGCCTGTTTGGCACGGGCGTGGGACCGGTTACCGGGGCGGGCGTCGTTCTCATTCCCGGTGGCGTCTTCGATAATTTTGTCTCCGACACCAGCGTTCTGTTCGACGGCATTCCGGCCCCTCTCAGCTACGTTTCCCAATTTCAGGCCAATGCCATCGTGCCTTATTCAGTAGCCGGCAAAAGCGCCACGCAATTGCAAGTCATGTTTCAAGGGCGCCTCTCGGCGGCGGTCGCGCTGCCGGTGGCCGCTGCGGCGCCCGGCCTGTTTTCCGCCAATGGTTCCGGCAAAGGACCCGGCGCCATACTCAACCAGGACTCGACCTTGAATTCGGCATCTAACCCCGCGGCCAAAGGCTCCATCGTGGTTCTATTTGCGACCGGGGCCGGCCAAACCAGCCCTCCCGGCGTCGATGGTTTGATTGCGTCGAGCGTCTATCCCAAATCGCTTGTTCCGGTCTCGGTGTCAATCGGCGGCCAGGCAGCGCAGGTTGAATATGCGGGCGCGGCCCCCACCCTGGTGGCCGGGGTCTTGCAGGTCAATGCCCACATTCCAGCCGGCGTCGCTTCGGGCGATGTGCCCGTTGTCATCAACGTCGGCAGCACCTCCAGCCAGCCGGGACTCACCGTGGCAGTGCAATAGGAGCAAGAAAATGAAGAAGGCACAACAATTCCACGGAAAAATCCTGACTGCCGTGCTGTTCGCTTCGGCCACCCTCACAAACGCCGCCCCGCCGGCCCCAACCGCCGCCGCGATCCGTCAACTGCCGCTGAGCTTCGAAAGGAATCAGGGGCAAGCGGATGCTCACGTAAAGTTTCTGGCGCGTGGCTATGGCTATAGCTTGTTTCTTACCGGCTCCGAGGCCGTTATGGCCCTGACCCGGCCGCTCGACGGCGCTTCCACTGTGTTGCGCATGAAGTTGCTGGGCGCGCTCCCCAATCCGGAAATCCATGGACTGGAGCCGCTCGCGGGCGTGAGCAACTATTTGATCGGGAGCGACCCGCAGGATTGGCGTAGCAACATCGCTCACTACTCGAGGGTCCAATACCGCCGTGTTTATCGCGGAGTGGACCTGACCTTCTATGGGAACCAGCGGCACCTCGAGTACGACTTTGTGGTGGCCCCCGGCGCCGACCCGGGAGCGATCCAGTTGAGCTTTGCTGGGGCCGAGAAAATGTACATCGACCGGCGGGGGGACTTGGTCTTGCGACTGCCGGCTGGCGAGATCCGCAAACGAAAGCCCACCGTGTACCAGGTAGTCAACGGGGTCAGGCAGGAGATCGCGGGCCGCTACGTCCTGCACGCCCGCCATCGTGTAAGTTTCTCCGTCGCAAAATACGACCCCAGCCGGCCTCTGGTGATCGACCCGGTGCTGAGCTACGCCACCTATCTCGGCGGCAGCGACTCGGACGTGGGCCAGGGCATTGCGCTCGATAGCGCC
>JBGOUJ010000472.1:0-6111 GCA_041477005.1 Terriglobia bacterium
CTGAAGCCGGGGGAGGGCGCCGAATTGCAGGCCGACGGCCAGCGCAAGCAGCGCCAGCTACAGCGCCTGACCGATGACCTGCAGGCCGACGTGGACCGCGAGCGCAACGACATCCTGAACAAAGGCGGGCAGCGCATGCAGGCCGTGGTCGCCAAGCTGGCTGAGGAAAAAGGCCTGGACCTGGTCGTGGACGCCGGCAACGCCGTCTATTTCAAGCAGGCCATGGAAATCACCAGCGACGCCATCGCCGCTTACGATAAGCAGTATCCGCTGGGAAAGACCCCGTAGCCGGGGGTGGCCATGGGCTACCTGGAAGAGTACACCGCTAAGGAGTCAGACCGTGCGCAGCGCACGGAGCGCCTGAAGCGCGGGCTGACCCTCGTGATCGCCACACTTGCCGTTGCGGGCGTGCTCTTTTACTGGCTAAAAAACTACAAGCAGGAGAAGCGGGCCGAGGAGTTCCTGACCGTGCTCGAACACGGTGATTATCCCGCCGCCTATCGCTACTGGGGCTGCCGGGTGGAAGCGCCGTGCCCGAATTATGACTACCAGAGCTTTCTCGAGGATTGGGGGCCAGCCAGCGCGATCGGCAAGCTGCAATCCCACCGCCTGGTAGGGTCGCACGAGCGCGGCTCCGGGGTGGTTATAGGCGTGGCGCTGAACAATCGCCCGGAAGTCAAGTTGTGGGTAGAAAAGAGCACTGGAGTCCTCGGCTTCGCACCGCCGTTCTGACCCCTTTTCGGTTCCACGTTAGTCCGTCTTCCAGCGTCCCAAATTAGAAGCCCGCCACCGCTCCGTTAGAGGGCGTGGAAAAATGTAGAGGGCGTGGAAAAATGCCTATCTCACGCAAAGACGCCAAGCACGCCAAGAAAAACTTCTTTGCTTGCTTTGGGTTCTTTGCGCCTTTGCGCGAGATCCCTCGGTCGGGACTGGTGCTGCTCCTGGTCTCGGTGGCCCTGGCCGATCCAGCCTCTCGCCTCGTGAAAGAGGCGCGGCGGGCTGAGAAGCGGGGCGACGACTTGCAGGCTTATGCTCTGCTGAGCCGCGCCGCCGAGCTGCGCCCCCGGGACCCGAGGTACCATGCTCAGGCCGAAGGGCTACGGGTGCGCGCCGCCCAGAGCCTGACAGCGTTGGGCCGGCTGCAGGACGCCCTCGCCCTGGACCCCGGCAACAGCTATCTGAAGAGCCGGATTGAGGCCCAGGAAGGGGATGACGGGGACGAGGACGAGGAAGCGGCGGCGCCCCCCTCAGAGGCCGAGATCGTAGAGGCCCAGCAAGCCGCCGAGCCGGTCGAATTGAAACCGCGGGCCGGTTCTCAAAGCTTCGACTTGCGGGGCGATGGCCGAGCGATCTACGAGCAGATGATGCGAGCCTACGGGCTGGATGTGGTGTTCGATGCCGACTTCACCGCCGGCCCTCCCTTTCGCTTCCAGATCGAGAACGTGAGCTTCCGGCAGGCCCTCCACGCCCTGATGGCGGTGACCGGGACGTTCCTGGTGCCGATTCACGAGCGGGTGGCCCTGGCGGCCAAAGACACCCAGCAGAAGCGCACCGAGCTGGAGCCGATGATGGCGGCGCTGCTGCCCATCCCGGAAGCGATCAGCATGGAGGAGATCAACGAGGTGGCCCGCTCGGTGCAGCAAGTGCTGGACATCAAGCGCCTGGCGGTGGATTCGGTGCGACGCCAGGTATTGGTGCGCGATACTGTCACCCGCGTGCACCTGGCCAAGGCCCTCTATAAGGAGCTGGCCCGCCGGCGCTCTGAGGTCCTGCTTGACATCGACCTGGTGTCGGCCAGCCGCAGCACCATGACCAACCTGGGCTTCAACGGGCCCGCCAACTTTAGTGCCGTGAACCGCCAACCAGGCTCCATCAACATCGGCGGCGGGGCGTCGTTGTTTGGCATCCAGGTGGCCAGCTCGACCATGGAGGCCAATTGGGTGCGCTCCGAGGCCCAGTTGCTGACCAGCTTCCGGCTGCGCGCCAGCGACGCCCTGCCGGCCACTATGCACATCGGAGACAAGTACCCTATCGTGAACGCCCTCTTCTCGCCCATCGTCGCCACGCCGCAGATCCAGAGCTTGCAGAAAAGCGGCCAGCTCATCCAGCCCTTCCCGTCCTTCACCTTCGAAGATCTCGGGCTCGTCTTTAAGGTCACGCCCCGGATCCACGACCGCCACGAAATCTCCCTCACCATCGAGGCGCAGTTTCGGGTGCTGACGGGAAGCAGCCTGAACGGCTTGCCCATCATCTCCGATCGCAAGTTCAGCTCGGCCGTCCGGTTGAAGGAAGGGGAAACCAGCATCATTGCCGGATTGGCCCAGATTCAAGCTTCGCGCAGCGACAGTGGCCTGGGACCGCTGATACAGATCCCGGTGATCGGGCGGTTGCTGGCCCACAACTCCTGGCAGTTCGACCAGAACGAGCTGCTGCTGACCATTACGCCGCACCTGATGACCCTGCCGCCGGCTGAGCAAGCGCCTCAACACAGCTTCTACTGGGGCTCTGAATCACGCCCAGCGCCGCCAATCTGAAAAGACCTACACCGGGCAGTTGCTGCTGATGTACCTGCCGGCCTACGCGCTCGGGGCGAAGCTGGATGATTGAGCGAGACTTTCCCCTCTTCCTGTTTGCGCCGCCCGGGCCGACCTGGCAGGCTACGCGCTCCATAATCGAGCGTTTGCGAGGCCTGGAGGCCGAAACGGTGATTATCAGCGATCCGGGAACACGCCCAGCTTTACGTGCGCGACGAGCTCCATCCGGGTCCCCGGTCCTATCCCCACGCCGTCGGGGCTCCCGGAGGACATGTTTACGCCGATCCCCTACATCCTGCCGGCGCAGTTGTTTGCTGCGGCGCTGGCGGAGCAGAAAGGTCTCAATCCCGATCGGCCGCGCACACTGACGAAAATCACCAAAACTGTCTAGGTGGACAGGCTACCCGGAACGGGCAGCTAGTCCTTGGCGATGGCCAGCATCTTGTTGAAGCGTTTGCTGAAATCGCCCCAGGCCTCCATGCTGGCCTCCAGCCGGGCCCGGCCCGCGCGGGTGAGACGATAGTACTTCCGGTCGGGACCGCCGCTGGCAGAGTCCCTCCAATAGCCGGTGATCAGCTTGGCTTCTTCCATCCGCCGAAGCGTGGGGTACAGGAAGCCCTGCTTGAACTCAAAGAACCCCTCGCTTCGCTCTTTGACATCCCGGGAGATGTCGTAACCGTACCGGTCTCCCTTGGTCAGGATGGCCAAGATCAGTATCTCCGTCGTCCCCATCTTAAGCTGTTTCAGGATTTTTTTTCTAGGTTCCATTTCTCTCTCGTCCATGCCTTAGTAGATGGGAGCGGGTGTACAAGCTCCCTGCTAGTAATTCTTAAGGATGCACGGACGAAAAGCAAGTGTTTTCTGAAATTAATCGTGAGGACCGGGGCGGCGCCGGGCAGGGGGGGATCCCGGCAGCCGCCAGTGAGTTATAGAACCTGCTAATACAGTTAAGCTACTTCTTTTCGCTCAGCAGGCCCCAGCCCATGGTGAAAAGGCCACTGATCATCATCGCCACGCTCACCTTCAAAGGCAGCTCCTGGCAGAAGAAGCAATAGCCCCAGACGATAAGAATGACAGCTCCAATCTTGAACATGCCCTCTCCTTGACGAAGACGAGAATGGCCTCTCGTCTCATCCCAGTCTGTTCTAGAAGTCCTAGAAGTACAAGTAGGGGGATTACTAAATCGTTTGGAGGATTTACGTAGTACCAGGGTTTAGCGGATACCTTAGTGGCCCAAGGGGGTGGTGGGTCCAGCCTGCTCTACCAAGGCACCAAAGAACTTCTTTATCAACATCTTAGCGCTCATGTCCAGCAGGCGCTCACCGACGCTGGCGATGAGGCCGCTGATCTGGACCTCGCCGCTGAAGTCGACCCGGGTCGCGCCGCCGTCGCTGGCAAGGGTGAGCAGCCCATTACCACGGACGAACCCCAGCTTGCCCTGGCCCTCAAGCAGAAGCCGGTAACTGGTGGGTGGGTTCTTTTCGGTGATGCGGATCTTGCCCGAAAACAGCCCCTGGATGCTCGAGATGGCAACCTTCATCTTCATCTCGTATTCATCGGGGCCGGCGGGGATCAAAGCTTCGCAGCCCGGTATCGCGCGGCTGAGGGCGCCGGCGTTGAGCAGCAGGTCCCAGGCGGCCTGCCGATCGAGGGGGAGGGAATACTCGCCCTGGACTTTCATTTAGCTCGCGCCAGCGCGGCTTCGAGAGCGCGGCGGGTGAAGACCGGGGCGACGTGGGCGCGATAGTCGGCGCCGGCATAGACATCGGTGAGCGCCTCGACTCCTTGCGTAACCAGCCGGGAAGCTTCCGCCAGCGTGGCCGCCGTCGCCGGCTTGCCCTCAAGCGCCGCCTCGACCCCTTTCGCGCGATAAGACCTCGATGCCAAGCCTGTAACGCCTACGCGGGCTGTGGAAATCCGGCCGCCCTTGGCTCCCAACTGGGCCGCGACGCCAACCACGGCAAAGCCGGAAGCGGGCTGCTGCTGCTTCAGATACGCATAGCCGAGGCCGGATGCATCCCCTGGGACGGTGACTTCGTAGAGGATCTCGCCGGGCTCGAGCGCGGTGGTGAAGGCATCGATCAGGAACTCGTCGAAGGGCAGCGTGCGCTCGCCTTTCTTGCCCAACAGGCGGACCTGAGCGCGCAGAGCCTGAAGCGCGGCCGGGTAGTCGGCCGCCGGATCGGCGTGGGACAAGCTGCCGCCGATCGTCCCGAGATTGCGCACCTGGACGTCGCCGATACGCCCGGCCGCCTCGGCCAGCAAGGGGCATTTCCGGCGCAGGGTTTCGGAGATCTCCACCTGATGATGGGTGCTCATGGCTCCGATGCGGACCGAGCCGTTGGTCTCGACGATGTAGTTCAGCTCGGCGATGCGGCCGAGATCGATCAGGTGGGACGGGGCTGAGAGCCGCAGCTTCATGATCGGGATCAGGCTCTGGCCGCCGGCGAGCACGCGGCTGTTCTCATGGGCGGCCAGCAGCCGCAGCGCCTCGGAAACCGATTCCGGCGCGTGATACTCGAACGGTTGCGGGATCATGCTTGGCTCCTTTGTGAAATCAGCCGCCAGACTCTTTGCGGCGTCATGGGCATGTCGATGTGGCGGATGCCGAGCGGCGAAAGGGCGTCCACCACGGCGTTGACCAGGGCGGGCGAGCAGCCAATCGTTCCGGCCTCACCCACGCCTTTCACCCCCATCGGGTTCACCGGCGAGGGCGTCACCGTGCGGTCGGTTTCGATCTCCGGGACATGGTGCGCCTTGGGGATGGCGTAGCTCATCAGCTCGCCGGTAATGAGCTGGCCGTACTCGTCGTAAACGGCCTCTTCGAGCAGCGCCTGGCCCAGCCCCTGGGCCACGCCGCCATGCACCTGGCCATCGACCAGCAGGGGGTTGATGACGTTGCCGCAATCGTCCACGGCGATGTAGCGGAGGACCTCGACCTCGCCGGTTTCGGCGTCCACATCAACCACGGCGATGTGGGCGCCGAAGGGGAAGGCGAAGTTGGAAGGCTCGAAGAAGCGCGTCGCCACCAGCCCCGGCTCCAGGCCCGCCTGCGGGTTGCGCATGATATGGGCTTCGAGAGCGACGTCGGCGAACGTGGCGGTCTTGGAAGTTTTGGGGCTGGAGAAAACGCCGCCCTCAAAGCTGACCTCCTCCGGCTTCAGGCCCAGCATCACGGCCGCAAAGCGTTTGCACTTCTCGCGGAGGTCCTGCAAGGCGATATAAACGGCCGCGCCGCCGACGGCGGTAGCGCGGCTGCCGAAAGTGCCGATGCCGTACTGGACCACCGCGGTGTCGCCGTGCAGGACAACTACGTCGTCCGGCGTTACGCCGAAAGCGTCGGCGGCGAGCTGGGCGAAGCTGGTTTCCTGGCCCTGGCCGTGGGGGGAAGCGCCGGTCATGACGGTGACCTTGGCCGTCGGCTCGATCTTGACCGTGGCGCTTTCCCAGCCGCCGGCGGGAGTGGCCGGCGAGGGGCCGAAAGCGCAGATCTCACCGTAGGTCGAGATGCCGATGCCCCGGTAGCGGCCCTGGCGGCGCAGCTCCCGCTGCTCTTCGCGGGCCGCCGAGTAGTCCA
>JBGOUJ010000473.1:0-6104 GCA_041477005.1 Terriglobia bacterium
CATCTCCACCGAAGCGATGTGCTCAAACGGAATCCAAAGATAAGCGCCGGCGGCGTAAACCTCGAGGCGGGGTCCGATGTCGGGATCAGCGTCGCGGATCGATTGGAACGGCTTGCCGTTCAGGGTTCCGGGGGGCGAGCCGGCCGCCGGCGCCGTCGGATAATCCTGCTTCTGAAACAACTCGTGGCGGGTTCTCTCGGCGTGCAGCGCCGAGTAATACAGGACGGCCCCCAGTTCCGTCTGGTTGCCGCCCTGCGCCAGAACGGCCAACTGCTTCTCGGCGCGATCGTACTGCCCGGAAAAGCACAGCAACTCGAACAGAAACGTTCGCTGCGCGACGTTGGCAGGGCTGTTGCGAAGATACGCACTGAGCGCAGCCTCCGCCTCCCGGACCTTCCCCGCGTCGAGAAGTTCCTTCGCTGTCATCTAGTGGCCTTACTCGAGATTGCTGGGCGCTGCGTAATCGGCTTTCAGCGTCTCCAGATCGTAGCCTTTCCGGATGGCGGCGTCGAGCGACCCATCATCTTTCTCCGGCCGATAAGCTATCTCCACCCCCTGGAAGGCAAAGCTGACCGATTCGGTGGGGTTCTCATTGCTGCCCGACAACTGCACCGACGTGATCAGCGCGTCCTTACAATAGATGCGGAAGTAATCCTGCTGTTTGTCACCGACCGGCTTGTCGTACAGGATGTACACCTCCTTCAAGATATCGCCGGACGCGCAATGGTCGGCCAGAAGAGCGGAGGTCTTGTCCAGAACCTTCATGATAGTCAGGTTCGAAAAGTCCGCCCGTCCTGCCTTGGCTTCCTTACCGGAGGCGCCAGCGCCGTAAACCGAAGTCTGGCTGACACCCCAGCTAAAGGAAAGTACGTCAATGCACTTTGCTTTGCTCCCGCTGGGACCGTCGATCCCATCGATATACAGATACGCGTTTACAGCCACGTTGTTGTCCTCTCTTTCCCGCTAATCTCTGTTGCAACCAAAATGACGACCGCAATCCGGCTTACTTCGCCGGGGCGGGCAGATCAGCCACCAGCCGCAGTGAAACAGTCAACTCTTCCAACTGGAAGTGCGGTCGTAGAAACGCAACCGCCCGATACACACCGGGCTTGCCCGGAATCTCCGAAACATCCACCCGTGCTTCCCGCAACGGACAGCGCGCTTTCATCTGGGGCGACGCTGTGTCGTCCGGAATGACGTACCGGGTGATCCATCGGTTTAGGAAAAGTTCCGCTTCGGTACGGGACATGAAACTGCCGATCTTGTCCCGCATCATGGCCTTCAGATAGTGTGCGAAACGGGAAACGGCCATGATGTACGGCAACTGGGTGGACAGCCGCGCGTTGGCATTGGCTGAGTCCTTATCGTAGATCTTGGGCTTCTGGGCTGTCTGCCCGCCGAAGAAGGCGGCGTAATCGGTTCCCTTGCAGTGCACCAGAGGGAGAAAGCCGAGGTCGGAAAGCTCCTTCTCCCGGCGGTCCGTGATGGGCACCTCGGTGGGGCACTTCATCGCGATATCGCCTTCATCGGTGTAGAAGTTGTGGACCGGCAGGCCCTCCACCAGCCCGCCTCCTTCCACGCCGCGCATGGCTACGCACATGCCGTACTGCGCAAACGAGTTGGTCATGCGCGTGCCGAGGGAATACGCCGCGTTCATCCAGAGATACTTGGAGTGATCGGTTCCGTCCACGTGCTCCTCATAGTTGAACGCCTCGACGGGCTTGGTCTCTTTCCCATAGGGGAGGCGGCTCAGCGTTCTCGGCAGGCACAACGCCACATAACGCGAATCTTCGGTCTGCCGGAAAGCCTTCCACTTGGCATATTCGGTGGTGTCGAAAATCTTCGCCAGATCGCGGGGATTGTGCAGGTTGGTAAAGCTCTCCATGTTAAACAGATCCGGTGCGGCGGCGGTGACGAAAGGCGCGTGGGCGGAGGCCGCCACCTGGGAGACGCGTTCCAGCAGCTCGACGTCTTCCGGGTGCTTGCCGAACTCGTAATCCCCGATCAGCGCCCCAAACGGGGAGCCGCCGAAGACGCCATACTCCTCTTCGTAAACCTTCTTGAACAGCGCGCTCTGATCGAATTCCGGCGCCCGCTGCAGGTCGCGCAACATCTCCTTCTTGGAGCAGTTCATGACCTTGATCTTCAACATCGTTCCGGTCTCGCTCTGATCCATCAGGTGCTTCAGGCCGCGCCACGACCCTTCCAGCTTCTGGAAGCTCGCATGGTGCATGATTTCATTCAACTGAATGGAGAGAAGATGATCGATCTGCGCGATGCGCGCGTTGATCATCACCTCGGCGTCCTTAGCGATGGTCATGGAGCCGTCCAGGACCTGCGCCACGAACTCCTTGACGAGATTCTTGCCGCGCTCCTTGGCGGCCGTATCCGTCCCGAACCGGCCTTCTTCAACGATCTGATCGAGCAACCCCTTCTCCAGGACCTGCTCGGTGGTTGCTGCCGACTGCGCCGCGCTCTTCGCTTCAGCCATTGGAGCCTCCCTCCTTCTCGCCCACCTCCCCCTTCAGCTTTTCCATCTTCTCCGAATTGCCGACCGCATCGAGCAGCGCTTCTTCGAGCTTGTCGTTGCCTTGCAGGCTGCCCCGCAGGTCCGAGAGGCGCGTGCGCAAGTCGAGCAGCTCCTTGAGCGGCTTCACCTGCTTGGCGACCTGCTCCGGCTCGAAGTCGTCCATGCTCTTGAAGCGCAGGTCGATCTTCAGATTGGGGGCGTTGGAATCTTCGCTGAGTTTGTTTTCCACGGCGAAGGACAGATGGGGCTTCATGCCCTCCAGAACCGTGTCAAAGTTGTCGGGGTTGACCTCTACGAACTTCCGATCCTTCAGCTTGGGCAAAGGCTGCTCGGGCTGGCCGGTAAAATCGCCGAGGACGCCGACGACGAAGGGCAGTTCCTTCAACTCGATCGCTCCGCCCACCTCCACGTCGTAAGTGATGTGGACGCGGGGGGAGCGCACGCGATCCAGTTTGTGTTGTAAGCTTTCCCTGGCCATATGGCCTCCTATAGCCGAACGTTACGGTCAAACACACACTATATGCCTGTAATCCTGGTACGTCAAGTGGAACAGGCCTCCAAGATTTGGCGGCCCCCCCCGGCCATGGGCCAGTTCCCAAAAAGCAGCCCCAACTCTCGCGAAGTGATGCGCATTGAATTCACAAGATCGCTGGAGACTACTTCGCTACGGAGACCGCGGCGGGACTGTTGCTATACGAAGAGTTCCTCGCTTTCAGCACGCCCGCCGCAGATGCGTACGCGCGGCCGGAAGTCGCCAAGGATCTCGATCGCGCACGCCCTGGTGGTAACAGCGAGGGGTAGCACGCCCGAGGCTCTGACGGCCCGCTGGACCCGCTGCCGCGGCTCGTCAGACCGCCGCTGCCACCGCGTGCACGGCGCGGTCGACGTCTTCCATCGTGTTGTAGACATGCGGGCAGAGGCGGAGGCCTCCGGTGGGGGCGCCGGCGATGCCGTGTTTGGCGTAAAGCTCGGCGTAGACCTTCTTGTAGTCGGCGCTCGCGAAAGTCATGATGCAGACGCCGGCGCTCAGGTGGGGATCCAGGGGGGTCACCAGGTTGACGCCGCGGATTTTGGCCAATCCTTCCTTCAGGGCGGCGGCCAGCTCCATCACGCGCGCTTCGACCCGGTCGAAGCCGATGACGCGGTGGAAATCGACGGCCGTGCCGACTGCCGCCAGGCAGGCGTCGTCGCGCTGGCCCAGGACCTCGAACTTGCGCGCGCCTTTGGCATCGGTCTCGACCCTGTTGCCCCAGCCGGCGGCCACTACGCTCGGCCACAGCTCGGCGACGCGCTCCTTTCGCACGTAGAGCACGCCCGCTTCCTTCGGTCCCATCTGCCACTTGTGGGCGCTCGCGGCGTAGGAATCGCAGCCCATCTGGTGAAGATTGAGGTGCAGCGCTCCCCAGGTCTGGGCGCCGTCGACGTGGGCGTAGATGCCGCGGCGGCGGGCCATCTCGCACAGCTCGTGGGCGGGCAGCCGGATGCCGGTGTTGTTGGTGACGTAGGTGATGGAGAGCACCCGCGTCTTCGGCGTCAAGCTCTCTTCGAAGAGCTTGAGAATCGCGCCGGCGTCCTTCACGTCGCGCGGGACGGAGACCCGGCGGACCGTGAAGCCGAAGCGCGCGGCGCGGACGTCCCAGGCCACGCCGTTGGTGGGGTGGTTCAGGTCGAACAGGACCACCTCGTCGCCGGGCTTGAGCGGGATGCCGTTGTTGATGACGTTGTTCGCTTCGCTGGTGTTGCGGACCAGCGCGATCTCATCCGGGTCGGCTCCGAGCTGCTCGGCGACCTTGCGGCGGGACTCCTCGAGCGTCCCGGCGAACTTCTCGCGGTTCTGATGGGAGACGTCGGCGTCGATGTCGCGGGTCAGCTCGGCCACCCGCTCGGCGACCGACCGCGGCGAGGGGCAGAGGTTGGCCGCGTTCATGGGGATTACCCCGCGGCGCAGCGGAAACTGCTCCTTCACCAGATTCCAGTAGCTGTCGCCGCCCGCGACGGCGGCCAGCATAGGCCGGAACTGCTCGGTCGAAGCGGCGGCGGATTTCAAGTAGGCGACTCCGGTTACCGTGGTAAAACCGGCCAGAAACGAACGGCGCGTGGATGGCATGGACCCTCCTGGTCAGACATCATAGCGCAAGGCTGGACGCATTGCACGGCGAGAAGCCTCCGGCCTCCCCGGCGCCATCTGGTGCAGTGCGCTCCCCAACGGGGAAAGGCGAACGGAGAGGCAAGAAAGCGAACAGCAAGGCAAAAGGCAAAGTGCAAAAGGCAAAAGGCAATAAGCAGGGATGCGCCGCTTCGAGGCGCGGCACTTTGCCCGCCCCTCGGAGCAACGTGCTGCTCTACGGGCGGATTACGGACATTGCACCTACCGGGCAAATATAGTCTAATCGTTGGACATGAGGATCCGATTTCTGGCCTTCGTTTCTACGCTGGCGCTCGCGGGCGCCGCTCTCGCCGCCGACACCGAGAAGACCTCCGCCGGCGACCTGGTTATCACCCCGATCAAACACGCCAGCCTCATGCTCCAGTTCGGGGGCAAGGTGATTCACGTCGATCCCACGGCCCAGGGCGATTACTCCAGCATGCCGCGCGCCGACTACATTCTGATCACCGACATTCACGGCGACCACATGGACAAGGCGACGGTAGACAAGCTGAAGAAGGACACGACCATCCTCATCGCCCCCGCCGCCGTGCAGAAGACGATCCTGGAAGCTCAGGTGATCAACAACGGCGAGAAGAAGACATTCGGGGATCTCCAGGTCGAGGCGGTGCCCATGTACAACCTTCAGCGCGGGCCGCAGCCGGGGGCCCTCTATCACACCAAGGGCCGGGGCAACGGCTACGTCCTGACACTCGGCGGCAAGCGGGTTTACATCGCCGGCGACACCGAGGGCATTCCCGAAATGAGGGCGCTCAAGAATATCGACGTCGCTTTCGTCTGCATGAACCTTCCTTACACCATGACGCCGGAGGAGGCCGCCGAAGCGGTCAAGGCTTTCCGGCCCAAGATCGTCTACCCCTATCACTATGGCAAGAGCGACCTCAACATCTTCGTCAACGCTCTGAAGGGCGAAAAGGGCATCGAGGTTCGGCTGCGGCAGTGGTACTGAAGAAAGGGCGATGGTGTGACCGAAGCCGTCTACCGCGCCGTGTTTGTCAGGTTGGCCGGGATCAGGCCATGCGTCTCCGGGTCCAGTTTGCCTTGGGTGGCGCCGAGCGAAAACGGCGTGCAGTTCGGCTGCCGAGCCGGCCCTGATTACGGTTTCAGGTTGGCCGGGATCAGGCGCTCGACGATGATCACGTCACGCCAGACGCCGTCGAGCTGGGCGTGCTTTTCGTAGGCGCCCACCTCACGGAAGCCCAGGGAGCGGATGAGGGCGCGGCTGCCTTCATTTTCGGGGAAGACGCGAGAGAGAAGTTTCCAGAAGCCGGCCTTTTCGGCGGCTTCGATCAAAGCGGCCATAGCGACGCGGCCGGCCCCGCGGCGGCGCCAGGGGCGGGCCACGTACAAGGATGTCTCGGCAATGCCGGCGTAGCACTCGCGAGGCCGGTAGGGGCTGGTCGCGGC
>JBGOUJ010000474.1:0-6061 GCA_041477005.1 Terriglobia bacterium
CCGGATTTCCGCCCGGGCCTTCACGGGCCTATCGCCGCGGTTCACTTCCTCTCATCATACGGAGCGCCAGTGCCGGACGAGCCGAGAAACAGCTTTCGCCCATCGGTGAATGTGACATCCCTGCCGTTTGCCCTATTCGAGCCGTCCTTGGCCTGATAACCGTCGACGAAAATCTCCGTTCCAGGCACCAGGGAATCCCTTGTGAAGCCTCGCCTGAACAGAGTGTTCGGGGTACCGGCTTCGATCATCCAATTGACCACGTTGCCGTCCTGGCCCTTCACCGCGATGTGGATCCAGGCGTGGGGATTTATCCATTCCATCCTCGTGACCGTTCCCCGCAACTTGACCGGCTTCTTGGCGTCAAATTCCGCCGCAAACGCGTGATGCGCCGACGCCGTCGCCGTGTTCAGAAGCAGACCGGCAACCACAACAGCTAGCTTTGTTCGCACCCGCTTCCCTCCTTCTTCCTTCCCTTGGAAGAAATTGAAACCGCAGATGAACGCAGATAAACGCAGATTGAAACCGAGGCAGTTATCTGCGTTCATCTGCGTTCATCTGCGGTTCCGTCTGATTTTTTCTCGCCGGCTCACCTCGATCCCTTTCTCGCGGCTTCTTCGGCGGCCTTCTCTTGAGCGCGAGCTCCGCTGAGCATGTTCGTCATGCCGTAATTCCCCTCGTGACACGCATACTCATAGATCGGCCCCGGGGTCCTCGTCATGGGAGCCTCGCCCGTCCAGGGTTTCGTAAACGCCGTCGGATCGTCGACGGTGAATTCGTAGAGGATCGTGACAGGATCGACGCGCGTGAAGCGTTCGACCAGATGCAAATTCCGATCGGATCCTCTGAGGTGAGTCTTGTCGGTGAAATTGGTTGTGTCGACAACCAGCGTATTGCCCTCCCAATGGCCGCGCGAGTCCCCCAGCCACTGACGCATGTTTTGTCCGACATGCGGACGCCCGTCCAGGGGGAAGATGCGAACGTCATGGATCATCTCGCTGAGAATCACCACGTATCCAGGGGTCTGCAGGATCTGATAATTATTGTTGTAGGCGCTGGGAAGCATGGGCGGTCCGGCGGTCGGCCACAGGATGCAACGCTCCGGTAAGCCTCGGTCCTCCGGGCCCTCCGGGAGACGTTGCTGCACCTTTGCACGGTCCGCGGCTGCCTTCTGCGCCTCCGGCGTCAAGGGAGGAACTCTCCCATCGGGCGGGTCGACAACCATCGAAGTTCGCCTGGTCGGTACCACCTTTGTTCCCCGGTCCCACCAGGCGTCATTATAAGCGCGGGCGACGTCCTCTTCGGCAGCCCCGTCGCGGCGATCCTTATTGCTGTCTTGCAGCACTCGCTTTTCATATTCAGCCGCTTCCTGCTCCGTAAAAAACTCTTTCCCTGCAAGCTCCTTGGGGCGTTCGAGGGGCGTAATGGTGGCGTTCGTCCATATTCCCTGCAGGTCCGGCTGGCCGTCGGGCGTGCGTGGCGCAGTCCAAGTTTTCCCCGCGGCCCTCATGTTCGCCGCGACCGTCGTCTTCACCGCGGACGACGGGGCCTGGCCCGCGACGGGCGCCGGCGCCAGCAACACGACCGGGATCACGACCGTCAGAGCGCCCCTGGAAGCGAGAAAACCGTGGCTCATCGGAAGCCTCCTTTTCACTTGCCCGGCTGCAGGATGTCACCTTCCCGGAGCCTGCGCCTCGGCGGGTCATTTCGATTCGTTCTTCGTCGATCCGTTCTTCGTCGATCCGTTCTTCGCGGCTTCTTCGGCGGCCTTTTCTTGAGCGCGAGCTCCCCGGAGGACGTTCGCCATCGAGTAATTCCCCTCGTGACACGCGTACTCATAGATCGGCCCCGCACCTTTCGTCATGGGCGCCTCGCCTTTCCAGGGTCTCGCAAACGCTGTCGGATCGTCTACCGTGAATTGGTAGAGGATCGTGTCCGAGTCGATGCGCGTGAAGCGTTCGACCAGATGCAAATTCTCGTCGGATCCCCGGAAGCGAGTCTTTCCGGTCAAATTGGTTGTGTCGACGACCAGCGTATTGCCCTCCCAGCGGCCACGCGAGTCCCCCAGCCACTGGCGGATGTTTTGTCCGAGATGGGGACGCCCGTCCAGGGGGATGATGCGAACGTCGTGGATCATTTCGGTGAGAATCACCACGTATCCGGGGGTCTGCAGAATCTGATAATTATTGTTATAGCCACCGGGTAGCATGGGCGGTCCGGCGGTCGGCCACAGGATACAACGGTCGGGCAAGCCCATGTCTTCCGGGCCGGTGGGGGCGCGTCGTCGAACCTCTGCAAGGGCCGCCGCTGCCTTCTGCGCCTCCGGCGTCAAGGGAGGAACTCTGCCATCCGGCGGATCCACGACGAGCGAAGTTCGTCTGGTCGGTACGACTTTTGTTCCCCGCTCGAACCAGAAGTTATTATAAGCCCCGGCGACATCGGCTTCGGGATTTCCGCCGCGGCGATCTCTGTTAATGTCTTGCAGTAGTCGCTTTTCATATTCAGCGGCTTCTTTTTCGGTAAAGAATTCTTTCCCGGCCAGATCCCTGGGGCGCTCGAAAGGCGTAAGGGTGGCGTTCGTCCATATTCCCTGCAGGTCCGGCTGGCCGTCCGGTGTGCGTGGCGCAGTCCAGGTCTTCGCTGCGGCCCTCGTGTTCGCCGCGACCGTCGTGTTCGCCGCGGGCGACGGGCCCTGGCCGGCGACAGTCGCCGGCGCCAGCAACACGACCGCGATCACGACCGCCAGAGCACCGATGGAAGCAAGAAATCGATGGCTCATCGGAAACCTCCGCTTTCACTTGCTCGGCTGCTTGCGAAGAGGCCCATACATGAGTTCTTCCACGAACTCCACGCACTTGAACTCCAACAGTTGAGCGTTCTTTTCCAGCCGGCGATAGAGGGGCATGCTTATCTTCCAGGGTCGCGAAAACACCTTCGGGTCCTCGATGGTGGCTTCGTAGGTGAGGGCGTCAGGGCTGAGGGGGGTGTAGCGCTCGACCACATGTAAGGCTTCGCTATGGAAATTCCCGGCCCTGTCGAACCAGGTCTGGTCGTTGAAACTCGTCACGTCGACGACCAGCGTGTCCCCCTCCCAGTGGCCGGCCGAGAGCCCCATCCAGGTATCCACGGGACTGGGGGGGGCCTTCTCCATGTAGATTGTGCGACTGCCGCCCGCATACTCATAGGCTATCAGGATGTACTTCGGAGTCTGCACAATTTGAAATGGATAGGGCATGTACGTAGCGCGCGGCACACCCGGCAGATAACACTTGATTTCCGGGTCAGCGGTCAACCGCTTTTCAAAGTTCTCCTTCTTTTTCGCCGCCGCCGCCGGCAGGTAAGGGATCTCATCGCCCTCCACCACGCCCAGCCCGGCGGGGACGGCGCCAGCCGCGCCGAGTGCGACCACCGGTCCCGCGCTCGCCGCATGGCCCTGGATGTCCCAATTTGCCGTGTTGAGGGCCTGCCAAATGCCGTTCAGGTTGGGTTTGCCGTCCGCTGCGCGTGGCGCCTTATAGGCCCGGGCCTGACCGGCGGCCGGCATCACGGCCAGCAAGAGGCCGGCGGCCACTGCAACGGTAGCAATCATCGAGCCCCTAAACCGCTTTCGCATCCGGTCGACCTCCTCTCAAACTCGCCACACAGCGTATGGCTGCGAGCCCCCATCTCCCGAAGCGCCGGCTGACACACGCTCCCCCTATGGCGGTTTCCAGCGTATATTCAAACAATTTCGATGTCAAGGAACAGTCTTGTCTCATGCAAGATGAGCCTGAAGGAGGAGTTTGTTTCTCACACAAGATGAGCCTAAAGGGTGGGGGGCGGTGGATGCTGGGGATTGACAATCCACGTGCAGGATGGAAAAGAGCTGAGCCTGGAGCAGATCCGGGCATTTCTGGAAGCCAGCGAAGAGATGCGATTCAAGGGCAACCAGCGGGCCGAGATCTACGCCTGGGTGACGCGGACGCTGCGAGAGCAGGGCTACCGGCAGCAGGGGAGAACAGGCAAAGGGCTGCTGCGGCAATACCTGGCCAAGATGACGGGACTGAGCCGGGCGCAGGCGACGCGGCTGATCGGCCAGTACCGGCAACAGGGGGAGGTAAAAGAAGCCCGCTATCGGCGTCATCGCTTCCCCAGCAAGTACTCCCGCGGAGACATCGAACTGCTGGCAGCGCTGGACGAAGCTCACGAAACCCTCAGCGGGCCGGCTACCCGAAAGATTCTGGAGCGGGAATGGAAGCAGTACCAGCAGAGCGAGTACCAGCGCTTGGCAGGGATCTCCGTGGCCCAACTCTACCGCCTGCGTGGGCGAGCCGCCTACCGCCAGCGCTGGCCCCATTTCACCAAGACCAAGCCCACGGCGGTGTCGATCGGCGAGCGGCGGCGGCCGAACCCAGAAGGCCGACCCGGCTATCTGCGCGTGGATACAGTGCATCAAGGGGATCGAGACGGCGTGAAGGGCGTCTATCACATCAACACGGTGGATGAAGTGACGCAGTGGCAGGTGGTGGGGGCTGTGTCCTACATCAGCGAAGCCTGGCTGGAACCGGTGCTGGAAGCGATGCTGGAGCAGTTCCCCTTCCGCATTCGCGGCTTTCATTCCGACAACGGCAGCGAGTTCATCAACCAGACGGTGGAGAGGTTACTGAACAAGCTACTGATCGAGCAGACCAAGTCGCGGCCGCGGCACTCTAACGACAACGGACTGGTGGAGTCCAAGAATGGAGCCGTGATCCGCAAGCACATGGGCTATACGTACATCGCCGCGCCGCAGGCGGAGTGCCTGCGGCGCTTCTACCAACAACACCTGAATCCCTATCTGAACTTCCACCGGCCTTGCGGGCAGCCGGAAGTAGTGACCGACGCCAAAGGCAAGCAGAAGCGCCTGTACCGCCGCTACGCGACCCCTTGGGAAGTGTTCCAGCAACTGCCGCAGGCAGCCCGCTATCTCAAGCGCGGACAGAGTCTGCAGGCCCTCGGTCGGATAGCCCAACAGGAAAGCGACACTGGGGCCGCGCGCCGGATGCAGCAAGCCAAACGGAAGCTGTTTGCCGGTTTTCAGCGGGAAAAACAAAGTGCTTAAACACCACGGGAAGGGCTGTGGAAATGCCGGGCCATGGAAAACCAGGAAAACCAACACCAGGTTTTCCTCGTTTCCCACCGCCCTTGGAAATCGCTGCGCGATTCCCACATTCCCACAGCCCCGACGACGACTCTCCCCTCTCACCATCCAATCTCAGAAAGGAGCCCTTGCCAGTCACCAGCCTCCCCTCCCTTCAGGCTCATCCTTGGATGAGAAAATGCTGCTGCCGGGTTTCACGTCCCATTTCCTCGCAGTCTAAGCTTCGCCCCTTGGGGTCGCCCTGATGAGACGCACGAGTCGCTACCGGCCCGCCCGCTACGGCTTTGCCGGGCCGGGATTTTCACCAGCTGGACTCTTTTCGAAAGGTTTCATCCCCTCATTTGGGTAATTATTTACTTGACACACAGAGCCGAATCTGGCATACTGGATTCATGAGTAACCCGCTAGCCAGCCTGCCCAAGACCCTCCAGGACGCCATCGTGTACTTTGGCGACCCCGGCAAGGCCTTCGACGCCGCCGTCGCGCTGCGGTGGCCGAATGGCGTCACCTGCCCGCGCTGCGGGGCGAAGGACCACTCGTTCATCTCCACCCGGCGACTCTGGTTCTGCAAGGGGTGCAAGAAGCAGTTCACCGTGAAAGTCGGCAGCATCTTCGAGGACAGCCCGCTGGGGATGGACAAGTGGATGTTTGCCACCTGGCTGGTCTCCAACTGCAAGAACGGTGTCAGCAGTTGCGAGGTTGCCCGCCACCTGGGGATCACCCAGAAATCGGCGTGGTTCATGGATCACCGGATTCGGTCCGCCATGCAGTCCGGTTCTTTCGACAAGCTTTCCGGCGAGGTCGAAGCCGATGAGACTTTCATCGGCGGCAAGGCCCGCAACATGCACGCGCGGAGGCGGGCGAAGAAGATCACCGGCACCGGCGGCAAAGACAAGACCGCCGTGATGGGTATCCTGGAACGCGGAGGCCAAGTGCGTACCTCCG
>JBGOUJ010000475.1:0-6058 GCA_041477005.1 Terriglobia bacterium
AAGAGTGTTTCCATGGGCCTGCGGCCCATCCATAAGGATGAAAACCGCTCCAGCAGCGCCGATTTGGCGAACATTTGGCGAAGGGCAGGGGCGGCTTTCAACGGTGCGTGCGCCACGGGGAGCTCCACCGGGACCTCGGAAGAGAACAGTCGCCGAGCCGGTACAGTGTTTCTAAATTGCTGCGCAGCCGGGAAGTATTTCTACATATTTGACTGGATCGTATTCGCACCTTGGTGGATTTCTGTCTCGGTCTGGTTTGCCTCTTGCTGTTGTCTCAGCAATGCAGCTTCTGCGCTAAGGTCGGGCGCAGCCTGTGCCTCCAAGACCTGACGAGGATCCGCAGGTGGACCGGTTGGCAGACCGCCCTGGCCTTGATTGTCTGCAAGGGTCTTGAGTCCGGCGTCAATCTGCTCCCGGAACTGGTTGTGCATCTCCTGGAGCGTGCTGACTTCTATCTCCGTGGCGGAATTGATGGGGCAATCTCCGGGCTTGCTGTTGAGGACATTTATGCCGACCCTGCCGCCGTCCAGCATGTCGCCGGTGCGAAGGATGATGTCTCCGGGGGTTAGTGCGCACGCCCGACCTCCAGCAAAGACATCGAGATTCATGGACACCACGAAAATTCGTTGCTTGGAATCCAGAGCCGGCGGGGCTTCCTGATTGCTGTAACCCGACTGTTGAAAATTTGCCGAAGGGGGCTGGGCTGCAGCCATCTGCTCCGCCGCGAGCTGCTGCCGCACCTCTTCCGCAATTGCCTGCTTTATCTCGGGAGTAAGCGCAAAGGCGGCGTTTTGCGGGCCCCCTGGCGGCCCCTCATATTGCGTCGAATATTGCGCCGGCGCGTCGGCCGCCTGCCGGCTTTCATAGGCGAGCCTCAGATTTTCGGCCAGCAGGAAATCCGTTAGCCACAGCGCGGCGCTCGGATACGCAGAATACGGCGTGAAGTAAGGACCGTAGTACGAATACCAACGCTCTCGCCTCCAGCCCCAGGTGTAATACACCGGCTCCTGCCACGGATTGTAGGCCCACGCGTAAAACCCCAGATGGTAGTAGGCACGCGGCATGTAACGGTAATAGACAGCGCCGCGGTAAGAGTACGTGCGGTACACGGACACATAGGGCCGCCCGCCGACCACGTACGTCCTGGCAACGAATCCCGGCCGCGAGGAGAGCGGGCGCTCCAGGTAGCCTCGGTTCGGTCCCATGCTAACCAGCCGGCTGCGGTCCGGACGCACGGTTTCGATTCGACGCTCGCCGTGCAACCCGCGAACGACCGTTACCTCGCTGTGATCGGGGCGGATGATATGGGCGGAGCTCAACCTTCCGTTGTCTGCAAATCTCGCTTGGACCCCCGGTCTTGAAAAGTGGGTTACTTGGCCGCTCTGGCCAACCTCCCACTGCCTACCGTCGGGGTGTTTGTATGTTGCGCCCTCCCCCCGCCTCGAGGTCTCTTTCGCGCCTTGAGGTGCAACGAAGGTTCTAGTTGTCCGGGTTGGTTCCTGCCGGCCGGGCTGTAGTGTCGGCGGCTGACCGTAACGTTGTCCGGGCTGTTGCCCAGGATTCTGTTGGGGCTGCTGGCCAACACGTTGTCCGGGCTGCTGCCCAAAATTCTGTTGGGGCTGATGGACCACAGGTTGTCCTGGCTGCTGGCCAGTATTCTGCTGAGGCTGCTGGCCGTAACGTTGTCCGGGCTGTTGACCAGAATTCTGTTGGGGCTGCTGGACGACAGGTTGTCCTGGCCGCTGGCCAGTATTCTGTTGAGGCTGCTGGACCACAGGTCGGCCGGTCTGCTGCACAGGATTCTGTTGGGGCTGCTGGACGACAGGTCGTCCGGGTTGCTGGACGACAGGTTGTCCGGGCTGCTGGCCAGTATTCTGTTGGGACTGCCGGCTGACACTCTGTCCGGGCTGCTGCACAGCATTCTGTTGCGGCTGCTGGACGACACGTTGTCGGGGCGGCTGCACAGAATTCTGTTGGGGCTGCTGAACGCCACGTTGTCGGGGCGGCTGCACAGAATTCTGTTGGGGCTGCGGGTTAGAACGCTGTGCAGGCTGCGGCTGTTGGTTGGGCGGAGCCGGCGGCCGCGATGGATGGGCTGGCGCAGTGGTCTTGTCATTGGTGTTACTTTGGGAACTCTGCGAAGTTTTCTTGTCATTCTTGTCATTGTTATTGGTTTGGGCCCGGACAAGCACGGGAAGCGTGAGTAAAGCCAGAACAAATGCAATCCCCGTCCCCAGGATTTTCTCAGTTGTCTTTCTCGAATTCATCGCGGCCTCCTGATTGTGCGGAACAATTCCATAGGTCCCTCGGGCGGAGCTTCTTGCCAACGTCCTTATCAACAGCATCGTAGACGAAGGCCATCACGCATTCTCCCCAGCGTGGTGGCATTATCGCAAAGTGGGGGTCTGCGGGGACTCAGTCAAACCCCTGAGGAAGACAGGCGAAAAACACTAGAACGAAAGGCGAAGGCTGCCCAGCACCGCAGCACTGGGGCAATACCCGCCCGAAAGACACTACCGACGGACGGCAGCGGTTGACGCTCTAACCCCGCTGCCGGCCGCTGCGGGCGTACCGAGGCACCTCACCTCGCGCAGCGTTCTCGCCGCACGCGTTTGACCTGGGAGTCTCTGTGGCATATGATCAGCTTCGGTCAGCAAGGCGGCGGCAATGGAACTGGTTACTCTCGATCAGGGGCAGGCCCATCCGGACCATTACCGGAAGCTGGAGGAGGGAGGTGTTCTCTTCTTCCCCAAGACGCCGTTCGACCTTCCGGAGCAGGACAAAGACTTCCTTCGCAGCATCAGCCTGGCGGATACCAGCTACCACAAGAACATCGCCTATCGTCCGGCGCAGGACAAGGTTACGGGCTTTGACAAGGGGACGGTGGCCGATCCGGAGCGCTTGCTTTTCATTTTGCATACCTATTCCCAGAAGACCCTCGCGTTTCTGAAGGTGCTCCTGCCCAGCTATATGGAAGGCTGCCGCATCGATTACGCGAGCTTTCGGCCGCAGGAGGAAGAGGGCCGCGAGTTGCCGCTCAAGAAACGCAACGACCTGCTCCACACCGATGCTTTTCCCACGCGCCCGACCGGCGGCGACCTGATCCTGCGGATTTTCACCAACATCCACCCGTCAAAACCCCGGGTGTGGCTGACCTCGGATCCCTTCGGAAAGGTGGCTCGACAGTACGCCCTGGATGCCGGCCTGGCCCAAATCGCCGCCGGATCGCCCCTCGGCCGCCTGCGGGAACGCCTGGCTCGGCTGACGGGTCCTGCCCGCTCTCCCTACGATCGCTTCATGCTCCGGTTCCACGACTACCTGAAGCTGAACCAGCAATACCAGGAGTCCTGTCCGAAGTATCGCCTGGAGTTCCCAGCGGGTTCAACCTGGATCGTCTTCACCGACATCGTCCCCCACGCGGTTCTCTCCGGCCAATATGCCCTCGAGCAGACGGTCATGGTGCGGCGGGATGCGTTGCTCGAGCCGAGAACCAGCCCCATCGGCATTCTGGAGAGCCTTTGCTCGCGGCGACTGGCTTAGCGAGTACAATGTAAATATGGATGATTGACGACATTCGTCGGACATTTCGGGACGGACGGTACGAGTACGCATTGCATGCGGTCGATCAGAGCATCCTGAGGCGGATTACCCGAGCGGAGGTCGAGGAAGCTATAGCAGCCGGAGAAGTCATAGAGAATTACCCAACTGACAAGTACGGCCCGAGTTGCCTGGTTTTCGGGCTCACGAGGAAAGGGCGGCCATTGCACATCCAATGCACCCACCCGACTCGCGTCAGAGTCAAGATCATCACTCTGTATGAGCCGGATCGAGCGGAATGGATCGACTACCGATATCGGAGGGGCAGATGAAGTGTGAAGTTTGCGGAATCGGCGAGCGCCGAAATGAACTGATCCGCTACAGCCTCACCCTGGATGACAAGCTAGTGGTCGTCGATTGCGTACCGGCCTCGGTCTGTAGCGTTTGCGGGGAAACGACGCTCGCACCGGAGGTCGTCGAGCGTCTTCAGCAGACGATCTGGGAGTCCCGGACACCGGTCAGGGTGTTGGAGACGCCGGTCTACAAATTCCCCTGAGGCGGCCGCGGCGCCACGGCTCATCGCGTTGCGGCGGACGTGCGCAAGAGGGACTTGCGGCGAGCGCGGTGAGCGGCTCGATCCTTCACCAGAGCAGCTAGCCCGGTGGGTTGGACGGGAAGGCTGCTTCACCGCCTCCGGCTGCGTACTAAGTCGAGGGGCTGCAGCTCCGAGGCCCCGCAAGTTTAACTGCCGCTAGCGCGGTGGTGATCGGCCCAATGGGCCCACGCGACCAGAAGCCACAGGCCCAGCCCCGAAGCAGCTACCGCCTTGTCGCTCGGTGGAGGCGCGCCGGTCCAGGCGAACAGCGCGATCAGAACCAGGAATCCAATCAGGGACCAAAAGCCCCAACACCCAACGCGGTCGGCGCCGGTGGTGGTGCGGAGATAAAGGACCAGACCGGCGACGAAGATCCCCGACTCTACCAGCACGGTTCCCGGGCGGGAGTTCCACAAACCCAGTCCGATGCGGGTCGCGCCGCCCGGCACGAGCAGCTGGTCGGGGCGGTGAACCACGGCGTCCAGGAACCAATGGCTCACCACGCAGAGGCCCACTGCCCACGCGCCGCGACTGTAGCGGCGCACCGCGAAGTAGACCAACCCCAGCACCACCGACCATCCGGCGGCGCCGACCAGGCTATGAGTGATCGGGTAGTCGTAGAAGTCCAGCGGAGTGACGACGGTGTTGCCCGGCGCGATCCGGACGTGCTCGAGACCGAGCAGCACGAAAATCGGCCACAGCAGATCGATGAGCTCGGCGGCCAGAAACAGCAAGCCTAGGGAAGCGCGCGGCGCCACCCTCTTAGCCGCAAAGGCCACGCCGAAATGGCCGATGGACACTATTCACCGGCCTTCCGGTACATCGCCCGAATCGAAGACGCGTTGCTCTGGGCGCTGGCGGCGAAGTTGCCGTGCCGCCCGAGGTCGATTTCCTTGGCCAGCTCCTCGGCAGTCTTGCCCGCGCGGCGGCCGGCCACCACTTGCTTCCACATGTCGTCGAGATAAGCTGCCTGGGCGCGCAAGGTGTCAGTAGTGCCCAGTGAGCCGTGGCCGGGGACGATGGTCCCGACGTCCCAGCGGGCCATCTCCCCCAGGACCCGGACCCAGTTGACGTTGTTGGCATCGGCGTCGGCGGCGTTGTTGCCGGAGGTCCAGTTCACGCACAGGTCGCCGGTGAAAAGGATCTTTTCCTTGGGCAGGTAGGCCACGGCGTCGCCCTTGGTGTGGCCGGGGCCGACGCGCTTCAGCTCGACGCGGTGCTCGCCGTCGTCGAAGGACATCGCATCGCCGAAGACGATGGTGGGGTGCTCGAGCCGGTAGGGCTTGAGACTGAATTCGCCGGTGGCGGTGTTCTTGTCCCAGCCGGCCTGGCCTTTGCTGCGGGATTCGGCCGCGCAGTCCTGGGAGCAGACGACGGCGGCGCCGGCCTCCACGAACAGCATGTTTCCGTAGGCGTGGTCGCCGTGATAGTGGGTGTCGAAGAGGAAACGGATCGGCTTGCTGGTGGTCTTCTTGATCTCCGGGAGGATTTCGCGGGCGCCCCAGGGGTAATTCGCGTCGATGACAAAGACATAGTCCTTGAAAACTATCCAGCCGCAGTTGGCGGGCTGGTTGCGGCCGCGGTCGCCCTGCCGGAAGAACACGCCAGGGGCCAGCTCGCGCACGGCGCTTCCCTGCCCCAGGCCGAAGCGGGCGAGGGCTGCGAGCAGAAGCGCGCAAAACAGCGTCAGAACTGCGGTTCGTTTCATCTTCGTCTCCTGGTTAAGACGTCTGCCCGAGCAGCCATCCGGCTGGATTCGTCCTTAGCGTTCTTTGCGCCTTGGCGAGCAATATAGACCGTGGCCCGGACTGGAAGATGGATCTCTCGGTGGCGCGGGCTTCAGCCCAATGCCACTTAGTTTCAGTCTTGGGGAAATGCTTCTATATAAAACATTCGACATGGTTTATGTTTTAACTATGGATTCTC
>JBGOUJ010000476.1:0-6036 GCA_041477005.1 Terriglobia bacterium
CCTTCCGCGCCGTCAATCGCTGGTGGAGTGAGACATCCAGCCAAGGCCCATCCATTCAATGGGTCCAGGCGGACTTCTTTGCCGACGCTCCAGCGCGAGGCCGAACGGTCTATCACCTGCGGCTCTCTGACGACCCATCCCCCGCCCCGGCCGCGGCTCTCCGAGTAGAAGCTGCTCCGGAGCAGATCACCGTCAACACCGGGCCCCTCGCCTTCACCGTGCACAAAACCGGCCCGATCCTCGATGCTCCCGGCCTGCGCGGCGTCGATTTTTTGCTGCGAACCGACGAGCGCATCTACAAAGCGAGCTGGTGGCCCGGCTCCGACCTGGTGATCGAGGAGCAGAACCCCATTCGCATCGTTCTCAAGCGGACCGGCCTGCACGCCTGGAGCAACCATGAGGATCGCGCCCTCGATTACACGGTTCGTATCATCGCCTACGCCGGCCATCCCTACATCCGCATCGTATATAGCTTTATCAACCGCCAGGGCCGCGAGATGAGCGACTTCGTCCGCCTCGACGGCTTGTGGCTGCAGGGCCGCCTGGAGCATCCGGCCGAGCCGGTAAACATCGAGCAGCTCGGGGCCGAGCCGCGACGCCCGGGCTGGTTCGAAGCAGGCGGCATCGGCGTCGGCGTGCGCTGGTTCTGGCAGCTTTACCCCAAGGGTTTCGAGGTGCGCCCCGACGGCCTGATGCGTCTCGCGCTTTTCCCTGAGACGGCCCGCCCGCAGAACATTTACACCGGCGTGGCCATGACCCACGAAATGATCCTGGCGTTTGACAAGGAAAAATTGATCGCGCAACTGGACGACCCCCTCTATGCGGTCGCCCCGCCCAAATGGTATACGCGCGAGACCCACGCCCTCGGCCGCCTGGTCGAATCCTCGCCGGAGGCCATCCGGCCGCAGTACTGGCCGCTCATCCAGCGCTACGATCGGTGGCTCGTCTCGTCGCGAGAGGCAGTGCTCGCCAAGCGCGACCGTGGCTTCGAGTTCCAGGGCCGGCGGTTCGACGAATACGGCATGCTCAATTTCGGCGATGCCCTGCACTTACTGGTGACCAATGAGAGCCGCCCCGGTTTCGGCATCCAATGGGAAACGGAATACTACGATTTCCCCCACGCCCTGTTTCTGCACTTCTTCCGCACGGGCGACATGAAGTCGTTCCGCACGGCCATCGAAGCCGCCGCCCATCTGGCCGACGTCGATATCTCGCATCACGAGGGGGAGCCCGGACGCGACGGCGCTCCCCGCACCGGCCCCGGCCTGAATCACTGGACCCGCTACTCGAACGGCGTCTTCATCTCCTCGACCAGTTGGGCGTTCTACAAGAACGAAGGCCTGTTCGACCGCTACCTGCTGACCGGCGATCTGTGGTCGCGCGACGTGGCACGGCTTTCGGCCGATTTCGGCGTCACCTTCAACGGCCTGGACATCCACACCAACACCCGCTCGATCGGGCACGGCCTGTTCGCCCTGCTGAAAGCGTATGAAGTTTTTGGCGACAGGAAATATCTCGACCGCGCGCAGTGGATCGTCGATTGCGTGCAGGCGTGGCAGGATGGCGAGGTCGCCAAGCTCCAGAATCTGAATCCCCGAGTCGTCTGGGACGCCAAATTCAAGGGCGGCTACAGCGACCAATCCTGGATGTACGGCATTGCGCTCGAAGCGATGGCGCAGGCGTCGCAAACGTTCCAGCGTCCGGAAATGCCGGCTTACATGCGCCGCGCCATCGAGTGGATCTTCGCCAATCCTCGCGAGTGGAACCCGGAGCGGCGCATCTTCATCAACCAGCCCATTCACACGGTGATGCTTACGCCGGGGCTGGCTTACATCGCCGAGACCAGCGGCGAAAAGAAGTATTGGGACGTGGCTTACGATGGCTTCGCACGGCAGACGGAGGAAGGAGCCGTCACCGACAGACTAAAACTATTCGCGCAACTGTTCCGCAACTCCCAGCGATTTCCGTGGTATCTCTCGATCGAGTCTCCCGTGCCCTGGGTCAAGTAGTTCCGGACGGTCGAACAGAAGTTCTCTGCGTCTCCGCGTCTCCGCGGTTGATTCTAAGCTTGGAGGCCGGAATTCACCGCGGAGACGCAGAGAACTTCTGTTCGATCCTACCTGTAGCTCGCCGCTTCGGTGGCAGCCAGTAGGGCCATGGCGCCGCCTCGCGGGTCGGGGCCGAGGATGGCGGTCCGGTCGAGATAATCCCGCAAACTCCGCTGCTTTCCGGTTCCGGTACAGACGTCAACCAGGTCCCCATTCGGGGCCACGCGGGTACGGATCGCATACCAGGCACGGTCGATAGCCGCCGCATACTTTTCCCGATCCAGCCATCCGGCTCGGACGCCTCTCATCATCGCGAAGGTAATCATGCAGGTGGCCGTTAGCTCGCGATAGCTGGCAGGCACGTCAATCACCTCGTGCCACGCGCCGGTTGGGTCCTGGTGAGGCAATAGGGCTTGTATATGCGCGCGGAAGGCCTGCAGTATTTCTGCGCGGCCCGGATAGTCCTGCGGCAAATCCGTCAGGCTGAGGGCGAGACCGAGGGCCGGAAAGCCGTTACCGCGTCCCCAGGCGGCCTCATCGAGCGGCGAATGCCGGTGCAAGCCATCGGGACGGAGCGTGAGCTTGAGCATGAATCCCATGTGGCGCAGGCACATGTCGAAGTACTTTGGCTCTCCAGTCAGGCGGCCGGCCTGGGCCAGAATGGGGCAACCCATAAAGAACGCATCACTCATCTCGTTGTGAAAGGGCATGGCGTCTTTTGGGCTGCCTCGCTCATCGAAGCCAAAATCGGCCGCAGCACGCACCAGCTCGATGTAGCGGGGTTTCGCGGTAAAGCGAGCCAGCTCGCCGAACACCAGATTTCCCGCCAGATCGCTGCCCGTCGGTTTTGCCGGCATCGCGGGCTTCGCCCCCGTAAAGTAGGGCGCAACGATTCTTTCGACATCCGCCAGCGGCCGGGGATCGTTGGCCAGCTCTCCCAAGCGAATCCGCCCCAGCAGCGACAGGGCGGAGATGTAAACTACCTGATCCAGCTCGTGGCCATAGGGAACGCTCAATTGCCGCGCCACTTCGAGCGGCGTGCGCGTCAATCGACGTTGTATCTCGCGGCGCGCCGGAGAGGGGCCGCGGAGCTGCAATTTCTGCAAAGCGGCGAGCAGGGCGCGGAATGGCGCCGCTTCTGAATTCGCCGGCACATCCATTCGTACTGCCGGGACCGTTCCCGTCCCGCTCGGCTTGAGCCGCACCAGTTGCGAAACGAGCTCATCGGAGGGGGCCAGGGCGTGAGCGGGCTTCAAGGCCGCGGACAGTCGCCCGAGCGGCTCGGCTTCGGGGATGTACCAGGTCGCCCGCTCACCGGCGCGGAGCTCAACCACCAGGTCGGGGGCATGCATGCCGATCCAGCGCCAGAGGTATGCCGCTTCGGGCTCGTTGGGGCCCCCGTAAGCTTCGCCCTGCGGCGGGTATCCGCGATCCGGGTGTGCAGCGGCTCCGTCGGGGTCTGCATTCGGGACAACCGAAATCGCAAAATTCCCTTGAAACGGCTTGGCATCTCTGGCGGTATAGAACCATGCTGCCAGGCGTTGCGCAGAGGCCACCGAACTCGCCGATTTGTCCAATCCACCGATCAGAAGGATTCGCGTTTTCGCGGTGTTGTAGTTGAGATCATCAGCCGTGAGCCAGCATTCGATCGGCGTTGCCCGGCGGGTCACCCCCAGCGCCGAACGAATCATTCCGGGCGGAGCAGTTTGCGCGCCGAGGCCGGCCGCCAGGACCAGACTTGCCAGGCACGCTCGCAGGGGAATCGCTTGCAGCATAGCGGGAGCTCCGTTGCATTATCGCTCAACCCGCTTTTCTGATGAGCGCGATTTGGCCTGCATCGTAGCACGTAGCGCTGATCGAACGGGCGCTGTAGAAGTCGTGATACCCTAACTGGCCTGTGGAGTGCGTCGTCGTAGGCCTGGATATCGGCGGCACGAAGCTCGCGGGCGGCGTGCTCACTGGCGAGGCCCGCCTCCTCGAACGCCGCGAACGGCCCACGCGGGCGCAGGAGGGCGCCGAGGTGTCGCTCGGCGAGGTCTACGCGATCCTCGCCGAGCTGGCTGCGGCCGCGGCCTCCCATGGTCCCCTCGCCGGCATCGGCATCTGCGCCCCCGGGCCCCTGAATCCCGAGACCGGCGTCATCTTCAACCCCACCAACATGCCGGGCTGGCTCAATATCCCGCTGGCCGCAGAAGTCTCACGCCGCTTCGACGTTCCCTGCCGCATCGAGAACGACGCCAACGGCGCAGGCCTCGCTGAAGCCATGTTCGGAGCCGCCCGCGGCTTCTCGCGCGTCTTCTACGCAACGATCAGCACTGGCATCGGAACGGGCATCATTTTTGACCGGCGCGTCTACCACGGCAAGAACGGCGCGGCCGGCGAGGGCGGCCACCTCACCATCGACTACCGCAGCCCGGTCACTTGCAACTGCGGCAGCATCGGCTGCATCGAAGCGCTGGCCTCCGGCTCCTCGATCGCCCGCCGCGCTCGCGAGGTGGGCTTCCCCGAGCCGGTCAGCGCCGAAACCGTCGCCCGCGCGGCGGCCGCCGGCGACCCGCTCGCCTCCCGCCTGATCGAGGAGACCACGGAGATGCTCGGCGCCTGGCTCGGCAGCGTCGTCAGCCTGCTCGACCCCGACATCATCATCATCGGCGGCGGCGTCATCCGAATGGGCGAGCCGCTGTTTCAGAAGCTCCGTGAAACCGTCCCTCGCCGCACGATCAACCCGTTCGCCGCCCAAACGCCGATCGTGCCGGCGCAACTTGAGAGCGATGTGGGCATCTACGGCGCCGCCGCGGTAATGCTCGCTCCGGCGCCCCGGCCGGCGGCGCCCGGCTCCTGAACCCCATTGTGATGGGACCACCCCGTCTTAATTAAGGAGGCAGAGGAAATATTCGAATCGCAACGGGCGGTTTCTGTCGTGAAATCCCGTTGCATTTCGAATCCTCGCTGGCTGTTAAATGCCCGAACTGCCCGAAGTGGAAGCCGTGTGCCGCATCGTCGAGCGCGCCCTCCGGGGCCGCCGCATCGTCTCGGCCCACATTTTCCGCCGCCGCATCTGCGCCCCGCAAACCCCGGAAGCATTCTCCAAGCTGGTCGCCGGCCGCCGCGTCACCTCGATCGAGCGGCGCGGCAAGAACATCCTCATCCACCTCGAGGGCTTGACCCTCTTGGCCCACCTCCGCATGACCGGCAACCTTCACTCGATTGCCGGCGGCGCGCTCGCGGCCCGCCTCCGGCCCGTGACTGTCTCCGCCCACCTCCTCCTGGACGACGGCCGCACCCTGGTCTTCGACGACCCTCGCGGCCTCGGCGCGATGCGCGCGCTGGAGGCGGGGAGCCTCGCTAAGGTCCTCGCATCCGTCGGCGTCGATCCCCTAGCCCCAGACTTCACGCCGGACCGCCTTCGCTCGCTCGTGCGCTCCAGTCGCGCCCCCATCAAGCTCCTGTTGATGGACCAGCACAAGATCGCCGGCCTCGGGAATATCTACGCCGCCGAAGCGCTCTACCGCAGCCGCATCGACCCGCGCCGTCCGGCCCATAGCCTCAGCGATCTCCGCTTGGCCCGCCTCCACCGCGCCATCGTTGCCGTCCTGCGCCAAGCCCTCCCATCCGCCACACGAGCCTACCGGCGCCCGGGCGCCTTCGCCGAAGCCGAGTCCTTCAACCCCGCCGTCTACGGCCGTGAAGGCCTCCCCTGCCGGCGCTGCCGCCGCCCGATCCGGCGCCTCCAGCAGGGCGGCCGCTCGACCTATCTTTGCCCTCACTGCCAGCGGTAGCCGGATTGGCGCGACGCATAGCCCCTTCGTGATATCATTCCCGTCAGATACCTCGTGGGCTTTTTTCGCGCATACCTGACCATTGCCTGCCTTGCCAGCGTGGTTGTCACCTTCGCTCAGGGCGAGCCGTTTACCTTCGCCGGCTTTCGCCTCGACATGGACCTCGCGACTCTGCTCGACAAGTACCCGCAGTCCTCGCACGAACTCAG
>JBGOUJ010000477.1:0-6035 GCA_041477005.1 Terriglobia bacterium
ATGCTGAATCTGCCGGCCCCGGCGGCGCCCCCTGGCTGGGCCGGCACATTGCCATTGGGGGAGGCTCCGAACCAGGAGCCCCCCGAGCCGCCGCCTTACCTGATCTCTCCGCCCGACGTCATTCCCATCGACGTCGGCCGTCAGTTATTCGTCGACGACTTCCTGATCGAGCAAACCGACCTTCGCCGCGCTTTTCATCAGGCTGAGTATTACTCCGCCAATCCGGTCGTGAAGCCCGACAGGCCGTGGGAGCAGGAGGGGCCCGAGCCCCGCGCGATGGTTTTCAGCGACGGCGTCTGGTACGACCCGCAGGACCGCCTGTACAAAATGTGGTACTTCGCCGGCCGCCAAGCCATTGCCTATGCCACCTCCAAGGACGGGGTCCACTGGGAAAAGCCGGAGCTGGACGTGCAGCCCGGCGCCAACATTGTGCACGTGGCGCCCCGCGATTCCTCCACCGTGTGGCTCGATCTGGAAGAAAAAGATCCGCGGCGGCGCTACAAGCTCGCTTACGTCGGCGGCAACAACAAGCCGTTCTATCTGCACTTCTCGGCCGACGGCATCCACTGGGGAGCGCCCGTCGCGCAAAGCATCCTCGTCGGCGATCGCACGACGTTCTTCTGGAATCCATTCCGGAAGGTTTGGGTTTTCAGCATCCGCAACAACACTCCGGGGCACAACCGTTACCGCAGCTACTGGGAACATCCGGACCTGATCGCAGGCATCCAATGGAAGCCGGCGGACCCGGCGCCGTGGGTGGGCGCCGACCGCCTGGATGCCCGGCGGCTGGATCTGAACGTGAAACCGGAGCTCTACAATCTGGACGCGGTGGCGTACGAGAGCGTCCTGCTGGGCCTGTTCAGCGTGTGGCGTGGCCAGCCGCCGGACCGGCCAAAGCCCAACGAGATTGTGCTCGGCTACAGCCGCGACGGCTTCCACTGGACGCGCCCGTCGCGGCGGGCGTTCATCCCGGTGTCCGAGCGCAACGGCGAATGGAACTGGGGGAACGTGCAATCAGCGGGCGGCGGCTGCCTGGTGGTGGGCGACCGGTTGTTCTTCTACGTCAGCGGGCGCGGGGGCGTTCCGGGCGCACGCTCCTCCGGTGTATCGGCCACCGGGCTCGCTACCCTGCGGCGTGACGGCTTTGTCTCCCTGGACGCCGGGCCGGAGGAAGGCTCACTCACGACGCGGCCGGTCCGCTTCCGAGGCCGGTACTTGTTCGTGAACGCCGACTCGGGGTCGGGCGAGCTTCGTGTCGAAGTGATTGACCCCGCCGGCCGGCCCATTTCGCCCTTCACGAGGGCGAACTGCATACCGGTCCGGGCGAACAACACGCTCCAGCGGGTCCAATGGAAGACGGCCACCGATCTTGGCTCACTTGCCCTCGGCGCGCTCGCCGGCAAACCAGTGCGCTTTCGCTTTTATCTTCGCTATGGGAGTCTGTATGCGTTCTGGGTGAGCCCGGATACTTCGGGCGCGAGTCACGGCTACGTCGCCGCCGGCGGCCCCGGCTTTACCGGTCCGGTCGATACAGTCGGATCGGCGATCTACACCCAATGCTGCGCCAGAGACTTCATCCAGTAGGCTGCCGACCGATACCTAGCTGACCTACAATGGCGATCAGGGCTGGGCTGGGTGTCGCATTCAAGTAGGGCTGGAAGCCGTCTGTGGTGATCTCGAACCGGCTCTCAGGCTGTAACCAAGCGCACCTTTACTGATGACATCCTCTGTGGAGCGCCACGCAGACACCCCACCCGCTTCCATAGCACTATGCTCGACGCAGCAAGAGCCCCTGGTCCACGGCGGACCCCGTCGAGGAGTACTTCCTCCTGGCGAATTGGGCGTCAAGGGAGACCCTGAGCGCCGCTTCCAGCGTCGAGTTTCAAAACATCAAGTACCTGGGACCACGACCGGTCGGCGCGCAATTTCGGCCTCCAGGGCACCCCAAATCTCCCGATCGATCCACATAACCCTATCATAAGACGTGGGTTGGTTAGTTTGTAATTGTAGTGATTAAATTTCGTCTTTTCTTCTGAGGCGGCCGGTTCGAGCTCTGAGCTACCCGTGAGCCGAAGAACATCGCCGAAGCTCGCGGCAACGAGATCTGCCCTATGGGCCAAGCTGCGCCACGGCCCGCCCTCAGGCATAATAGGGGCAGGAGCGTACATCCCATGATTCGCGTGGGGCCCATCGGAGTCGACGAGGGCAAGCTCGCCGAGATCTGTCGCCGTTACGGAGTGCGGGAGCTGGCGGTGTTCGGATCGGTAGCGCGGGGAGAGATGCGTCCTGGCAGCGACATCGACCTCCTGGTTGAGTTCCTTCCCGAGGCCGAACCCGGACTGCTGGACCACGCCGGGCTCATGCTGGACTTGTCAGACTTACTGGGCCGCAAGGTGGACCTGGTCTCCAAGAAGGGCCTGAAACCTCTCATTCGCGATTCCGTAATACAAGATGCCCGGCGCCTCTATGCGGCGTGAGGAGCTCTACCTCCGCGACGTTGTGGAGGCAGCCGGCCATATCGCGCAATTCATAGCCGGGCTGGATCGTTCGGCCTTCGACCAATCGGAACTTGTGCGGAGCGCCGTCGCGCAGAAGCTCGCCGTGATCGGAGAGGCCGCATCGCGCATCCCTGGGGCCAACGCGGACGCCCTGCCCGCTTTCCGTGCCACAATAGGGGAGGCTCCCGTTATGCAGACCACGGTGAATCTTCCGGACTTCCTGTACGACAAGAGTAAGGCGCTGGCAGCGTCGCGGGGGGCTACGGTCGAACAGTTTATCGTCGAAGCCGTTGCGAAAGAAGTTCAGAGTAACTTTGGATCAGACGCGCCCGACAACTACGGTGATCGCGAAATCCAATTGCCGGTTATCCGCTCAAGGCGACCCGGGACCCTAGACCTGTCCCGTTTCGACTTTGATGACCTACTTGCCTGACGTTAACGTCTGGATCGCTCTGGCCGCGGAGCAACACACCCATCATCGCTTTGCGCGTCAATGGTTCGCCAATCTCCGCGATGCAAAACTCGCCTTCTGCCGGGTTACGCAGTTGGGTTTTCTGCGGCTGTTGACGAACACGCACGTGATGCAGGACGAGGTCATGAGTCCGGACGAAGCCTGGCAGGCCTATGGTGTATTGCGGTCGGATCGGCGGATCGGGTACATGGCGGAACCGAATGACCTCCCGGAAGCGTGGGGCGCGTTTACGGAAGGCCGGCTAAGTTCGCCCAGCCTCTGGACTGACGCGTATCTTTGCGCCTTTGTTCACGCGGCCCGTCTGACCCTGGTAACGTTCGATGCGAACATCCCAACAAGGGAAGGTGTAAGCTGCCTTGTCCTCGCAGGGAGCCCTTGAACACCATCGGATCGGCTATCTGTACTCATCGAGTGATCCCAGGGTCGGAATGGCTTCCCGGCGTCCGAGAGCAGCCCTCGCTCTTCCCTACCCGATCAACTCCTTCACCGGCTCCCCCGTCCGATCGTCGAGGTTGTTGGCGATCTTGATCGGGCGGCCGATCGGGCTCATGTATTCCTTCTCCCAGTTGATCCCCAACTGCTTGTAGATCGTCGCGTAGAGGTCACCCATGCTGACCACCCGGCTGGCGACGTTGTAACCCTTCTCGTCGCTCGATCCGACGACCTGGCCCACCTTGATGCCGCCACCCGCCAGCGCCAGCGACCAGCAGTTGGGCCAGTGGTCGCGCCCGAGGTTGGGGTTGATCATCGGCGTGCGGCCGAACTCGCCCATGGCGATGACCAGCGTCGTTTCCAGCAGGCCGCGCTCGTCCAGGTCATCGATCAGGGCCGTCAAGGTGCGGTCGAGCGGCGGAGAGAGCTTGTCGCGATGGGTCTTGTCGTTGTCGCTGTGCGTGTCCCAGGAGTTGCCGTGATAGCCGGCCGCGGTCACAAAGCGGCTGCCGCCTTCCACCAGCCGGCGCGCCAGCAGCGCGGACTGGCCAATCGCATCCTTCCCGTACCGCTCCTTGGTCTGGTCGGATTCCTTCGAGAGATCGAACGCCTCGCGCACCGCCGGCGTGAGGATCATCTTCCACGCCTGCGCCGTAAAAGCATCCATGTTGGCATGCTCGGCCGTTTCGTTGAGCGCCCGGTACCGGCGGTCTACGGCCTGCAAAAACGCCGACCGGCTTTCGACCGACGCCTCCGAGACCGTCTTGGGAAGGCTGAGCTCGGTCACCTGGAAGTCCGGCTTGCTCGGGTCCGGGATGCACATCGGGTCATACTCGCCGCCCAGAAAGGACGCGCGGAAGTAGTCTTCGTACTGGCGGCCGCGGTCCCACTTGGGGACCAGCACGTGGGGCGGAACGGCGTTGCGAGGTCCCAGCTCTTTGGTGATGATCGACCCCAGGCTCGGGAACTGCATCGCCGGGTTGATCTCATGGCCCGTGATGACGTAGTGCGTCGCCTGCGGATGGTCATTGCCGCGCGTGTGCATGGAGCGCACCAGTGCGATCTTGTCCATCTTTTTTGCGATCTTCGGCAGCAGTTCCGAGACCTGGATGCCGGCGACGTTGGTCGAGATGGGTTTGAAGTTGCTGTTGGCCTTGGGATCCCAGGTGTCGATGTGGCTAGGGCCGCCTTCCAGCCAAAACAGGATCACCGCGTTTGCCTTGGCCTTGGCCGGGGGATTGGTCGAAGCGGCGGCCAGGTACTCGCCGAGCGTCAGTCCCAGAAAGCCCAACGAGCCGACACTCAAGAACTCGCGGCGCGAAGCAGGATGTCTAGCCATAATGCCTCCTCAATAATAGCCGCGAATGAACGCGAATAGCAGCCGAGACTTTTATTCGCGTGCATTCGCGTTCATACGCGGCCCTTAGTGATTCTCCGCAAATTCACGGGAACTAATCAAGGCCCAGACAAATTCCCGCAGACCGGCCTCGCGCTCCCCGCGCAGGGCCAGTATCCGTTGCAATTCGTTCGTTTCTTCGGGCGCCGGCAGCCGCCCCAGGGCCGCGAGATAGAACTCCTCGAAGACCTTCGCATCCGAAGCCCCGGATTCGAGCAGGCGCGCCAGACGGCTGTTCTTGGCGCTCAGCCGGTCCACATAGGTGGCGCCGGCGAGTATATGCAAGGCCTGGCCCAGATTCGGCTTCCCGCTGCGCTCCGGGATGGCGCCGCGGTTCGGGCGGCCGTAAAGCTCCAGGAACCGCGAGTAATACATGTCGGGATCCTTCAGGTTGATCGCGCGAGTACCCGCCGGGGCCTGCCCCACCGACGATCCCTCCGTCACCGCTGTGGAAAACGTCTCCGGCACGCCCGTCACATCGACCACCGCGTCCAGCAGAACTTCGGCGTCCAGCGCGCGGGGCAGCGAGTGGGAGTAGTTGATGACGTCCTCGCGGTTGGTCGCATTGGTGCGGCTCGACAGTTGATAGGTCCGCGACATCACGATCGTCTTCATCAACTCGCGCAGGTTGTAGCCGTGGTCCCGGAAGTCTTTCGCCAGCGCGGCGAGCAGCTCGGGATGGCTGGCCGGATTCGTCGAGCGGAAATCATCCACCGGATCGACGATGCCGCGGCCGAAGAAATCACCCCAGAGGCGGTTGACGGCCGCTTCGGCGAAGTAAGGCTGCGAGGTCATCCACCGGGCCAGCTCTTTGCGCGGGTTCGACTCCGGATTCAGGTCGAGGCGGGAGCCGTCGAGCAAAGCCGGCCGAACCGGAACCTTGGTGCGCGGGTGAAGGAGCTCGATCTTGCCGTCCACGTCCTTAGAGCTCAGGTCCATGTTGGTGGGATGGTCGAAAACCACCGGGCCCATCTTGAACAGGCGCGAAAAGAAGGCGGCCATGCCCCAGAACTGGTCCTGGCTCCAGTTCTCATAAGGATGGTTGTGGCACTGGGCGCAGTCGAGCCGGCGGCCAAAAAAGACACGAACCTCTTCGGCCATCACATCGGCCGGCGGGCCGATCTGATTGTACGGGAGGAAATGACGTGAGGCAGGGCTGTAACCTTGAGCCGACAGACGCTCCCGGGCGACCTCGTCATACGGCCGGTTGGTCTCGATATTGTGGCGGATCCACTCC
>JBGOUJ010000478.1:0-6033 GCA_041477005.1 Terriglobia bacterium
CATCCCCTCGTTTCGTACTTGCTTATAGCCTGCCGAGGCGATAGCACACATCGAGCGGCGGGTTGAACATTGCTATCGTAGGCGTTTTGGGGAAATGTCGTGCTGCGGCGCTGATAGGGTGCGCTCACAGCCACGTCCGTCATCGATTCCGCCTCCGTTTGACGAGGGGCAACACGTGGAGACCATTCGGGCCGAGAGTCCGCAGAAGCAAGGCTGTCCCCGGTGCGGGGGAGACGTGCGCCCCTCCAGGTACCGAGGCCTGCTGGACCTGTTGATGGGTCTGTTTTCCCGCTTACCCTTCCGGTGCCGCTCTTGCGGCCGACGTTTCTATCAACGCTGGCCCCCGAAGGGCACACCAAGAACCAAGCCTTAGAAAACCTTGGCAGTACGCCGGCTCGTCCCCACTCAAGGCCGCCGTTTCGCCCTGTCCCATTAACTTCGTCAGGCTACGCGGCAGCAGCTCGGCTGTCCGTTCCAGGCTCCCGTGGATTAGGGGGATCTACCTATACCTTCTGGGCGGAAAAACCGGCTGACCTAGGTATGGAGCCGGTCGCCCCGAGGTGGCGTTCGGGCTAGAATTCTAAGCAGGACGGGTATCTGACGCCCTATGCTTGCGGCAATCATTCTTGGAGCGAGTCAGCAGCTCGCCACGTCTCTGCAGCGCGGTTGTGCGGAGCTGGAAGACCTCCATGTCTACAAGGCCATCCACAAATACCCGAGCAGCTACGAGCTCAGCCAGCTCCTCAAGGTGTTTGGGCCGCAGATTGTGTTCTTGGATGCCACGTCCCCGGAAGAAGCCCTGGAGCTAACCCGGCAGATTCGCAGCTTTAACTCAACTGCCGGGATCATCGGATTTGCTCAGCAATGCGACAAGAAATGGCTGGTGGACGCAACCGAAGCCGGCGTGAACGATTTCCTGGCCGCTCCTTTTACGCCTGAGGGGCTTGCTGAGGCTGTCATTCGCGCTCTCCGGGTGCAGGAATCGGAGGCGGCGGACAACGTGGTGGCCTTCCTGCCCGGTAAAGCCGGCAGCGGCTCGACGACGGTGGCATTGAACACCGCCGGATTCCTTGCTCACGATCACAAACAGAGAGTGCTGCTCATCGAAACAGACATCCATTCCGGCCCTCTGTCGGTCTTGCTGAAGCTGAATCCTGAATACTCCATCATCGACGCTCTGGAAAACTGCCAGTGGCTCAAGGATGAGGTCTGGAGCAAGCTGGTGTCGCAAGCTCATGGCCTGGACCTGTTACTCGCACCAGGACCCACGAAGGTGGCAAGGCTTGGGGAGTCGAACTGCCGCCGCTTGCTGGCCTTCGTCAGACCGCGCTACGACACCATCATCGTGGATCTGCCCGAAGTCATCAATGACGCCACCCAGGCCATTGTGACCCAGGCGAGCAGGGTCTACGTTGTCTGCACGTCGGACCCGCCCTCTCTGTCTTTGGCGCGCCGGAGAATTCAAGAGCTTCAGACAAAAGGCGTGTGGGCCAGTCGCTTGAAGATTGTACTGAATCGCTTTACCGACAAGGATCCAAAAGTCGCACAGATTGAGCAAGTACTCGAGAGAGAGGTATCCGTCGTGGTGCCGAATGACTACCCTCACGTGCGTCAGGCGATCCAGAATGGAGCGCTGGTGAGCGGTTCCTCCAAACTGGGGAAGGCATTCTCGTCGTTTGCTCAAGTGCTGGTCAATCGAGGTCTTCCTGACTCGCGCCCTGCTGAACCGTCGGGCTTCCTGGGAATTTTTCAAAGACGCGCCCCACAGCACTCCTAGCAAACGATAAGCGAATCCCGATGTGCGGGCGAGGCATCTGCCATCCACTTCGCTGACCCGAAGGTGGCACTATGCCCGGTGGAAGATTGTCGATCTCTTCCCGTGGAGCCTCCCCTACCCGGGCACGCTGCTCTCTTCTTTCATGCGTTTTCTGGATCGGCGCATGAAACGGATGATAGACTTCCTGGTTTGACCGGCGCCTCGAGAAACAGTAAGGTCGCGATCGCCACGCTCCTGGCCTGCCAGGCCCTGCTGCTTGGCTGGGAGGCCTGGCGCATCGGCGTCACCTTTGATGAGCCCTCCCACCTGGCGGCCGGCTACATGTATTGGCGTGGCCAGGACGTGCTCTTTCCGAGCGACACACCGCCGCTGATGCGGATCGTGAGCGGCTGGGCGCCGCGCCTGCTCCATGCACCGTTGCGGCAGGACACGCCGGCCTGGAGGAGTCAGTCCTCCTTCGACATCGGTGGCCAGATGATGGAAGCTCTCGGCGCTCGCGGCAAGCACCGGCTGATCTTCTTGGCCCGGCTCTGTTTCCTGCCCTTCGCCTTGCTGACCGTTTGGCTCGTGTGGCACTGGGGCCGGCAACTGTTTGGCGAAACCGTAGCGATCGTGCTGGCGGGGTGCGCCGTTCTCGAGCCTACGCTTTTGGGCCACGGCCCGCTGGTCAAGTCGGACGTGCCGGCGGCCTTCGGCTGCCTGCTTTTCTTCTACAACGCCTGGCGGTATTGGCAGCGGCCTGATCTGCGGCGGGCGGTCGCGTTGGCGCTGGGGCTGCTGGTGGCGGTGCTGGCGAAGTTCAACCTGCTGGCGTTGATTGCGGTAGCCGTAGTGTTGGTTCTGTGGCGTGGGCCGCGAGCGGCCGGCGCGGCCGTGGTACTCGTGACCGTTTACCTGGGCGTGGTCGCGTCCTATCAGTTTCAGGGCCGGCGGATCTTGCGGGCGGAGTTGCAACAAATGCGGGAGGAGGGTTTTGGCCGCGGGGAAGTGGCCGCGGCCCGGATTCTGGGAAAGCTGCCGTGGCCGCAACAGTTCGTTCGCGGCCTTCGCTACATCGGGCAGGCGGACCGCAACCAGAGCTTTCCGGCCTACCTGCTGGGACGGAAGATCGAATACGCGGCGCCGTTGTATTTCCCGCTAGCCTGGGCGGTGAAATTCCCGATTGCGCTGCAACTGCTGGGGCTGGCGGGGCTGGCGGCGGTGGCCGTCCGGGCGGCGAAGCAGGAGGCCGGCGCGGCCGACGTTTTCGTATGGGGCCCGGCGGCGCTGATCCTGGGGCTGGCTCTGCGGTCCCACATTCACATCGGCTTCCGGCACGTCCTGCCGGCCGTGCCGTTCGTCATCCTTGGCGCCGGCTTCGCGCTCGATCGCTGGGGGTCGGGGCGTGCCTTCCGGGTGGCCACCGCCGGATGCCTGCTCTGGCTGGCGATGGCCTGCGTCCGGATCTATCCCCAGGGCATTTCTTACTTCAATGAGTGGGCCGGGGGGCCGCAGAACGGATGGAAATACCTGGCCGACAGCAACATCGATTGGGGCCAAAACCTGCCTGAGCTGGCCCGCTACGTCGCCGATCACGGCATCGGAAAGATGAAAACCTATTATTTCGGCACCGATATACCAGGGCAATACATTCCCGCGGATAAGCTGGTTCTGCAAGCGGCGCCCTGGGGCGGAGAATGGGAAAAAGAAAAGCGGCTCGAGCCCGAGCCGGGCGTCTACGCGATCAGCGTGAACTCGCTGCTCGGCCACTTCTTCTCCCCGGCGTATCAAGACTACTTTGCCTGGTTCAAGGCTCGGCCGCCGGATGGGCGCGCCGGCTATTCCATCCTTATTTATTACGTTCGCTAAGGGCCCCCGGACCGGATCTGTTCCCGCCCGAGATTTCCGCCGATAAGGGGATCCAGAGGCTGGATCGTGCGATACCTTGCGGTGGTCGTGTTGTCACTGGCCGGCTGGTGGGCCGCGCCGGCCCAGATCGTGGCCACTCCGAGCCCTGTTGATTTCGGAACTTTCGTGCAAGGCCAGACGGTCACCAGCCAGACCGTGAGCGTCACCTCGACCGTAGCCTGGAAGGCGACCCCGGGCGCCAACTGGCTGACGGCGGCGCCGCAGAGCGGGTCGGCCTCCGCCTCGGCCACCAGCGTAACCCTGTCGGTCGTGGCCGCCAACCTGCCAGTGAGCGATACGCAACAATCGACGACCGTGGTCTTCTCTTCCACCGCCAGCGGCGGCCAACCCGTGCCTTCGGTGACGGTCATTGTCACCATCACCTTCAAAGGGGTGCTTTCCCTCACGCCCACCAGCTTCAACTTCAACGTCCTGCCCGGGCAGACGCCGCCGGTGGTCAGCTTTTCGATCACCGCCAACGATCTCAATAACGCCGGCTGGACCATCACTCCGGCGGTGACCACGCCAAAGGGCGGCACGTGGCTGGACGTCTCGACCCGCACAGGCTCTGGCAGTCTCGACACGATCATCCTCCTGATCAATACCTTCAGCCTGCCGGTCGGCAGTTACGCCGGAACGATCACGGTCACCTCCGGCGCGCCCGGGAAGCCGGCCGTGTTGCCGGTCGCGCTGGTGGTGACCTCGGGCGTGCCCAACGTCGCGCTCAGCAGCCCGTACTTCGTCGGCGGTCCCAACCTGACCTTCGCCGGCACATCTCCACCGACTGAAAATTTCACCTTGATCAACACAGGCGGCAACCAGTTCGCCTGGTCCGCCACGGTCGCCACCAACCCCGCCGGCGGCACCTGGCTGCTCGCCTCGCCCAAGTCCGGCACAGCCGCGGCTACCATCACCGTAGGCGTCAACGGCGTCGCGCTGACGGCCGGCACTTACAACGGCACCGTCACGCTGAACATTCCCAACGCCGTAGTTCCCGCACTGACCGTCAACGTGACCTATACGATCAGCGCGACCACCCCGATCGTCGCAGCCGGGGGCGTGGTCCATGCGGCGACTTTTCTGCCCGGCCCGGTTTCAACGGGCCAGCTCGTCAGCATCTTCGGCACGAACCTGGCCAACGGCGCTGCCAGCGCCACGGCCGTCGGCAACCAATTGCCGACCTCACTGGGCGCAACCTCAGTGACCATCGGGGGTGTGGCTTGTCCGCTGATCTATGTCTCTCCCACCCAGATCAACGCCCAGGTCCCGTACGAAGTTACCGGTCCCACTGCCCAGGTGGTCGTCACGCTGGGAGCCGTGTCCAGCCAGCCGGCAGTCGTCAGCGTGGATGCGACTTCGGCCGGCATGTTTTCAGTAGACGGGACCGGCCAGGGCGTGGCCACGATTCTAAAGAATTCCAACTTCACCCTGATTTCGGCGGCTAACGCGGCGTTGCGCGGCGAAACCGTGGATATCTTCTGTACGGGCCTGGGCCAGGTGCAGGGCGGCGGTGTCACCGGGATGCTGGCGCAGGCGGCGGCCGCGGCCACCGCCACGGTGGGAGTCAACTTCGGCACCACGGCCGCCACGGTGAGCTACGCCGGCCTGGCCGTCGGTTTCGCCGGCCTCTACCAGATCAACGCCGTAGTTCCCAGCTCGGTTGCCGGGAGCGGAGGTGTGGTGCCGGTCACGGTTCGTATCGGCGCCGCGTCCAGCCCCGCTCTCAACATGCCCATCGCGGCGAAGTAGGGCCGCAACCGTAAGGGAAGCGCTTTTCCGTCTCTCACTGGAACCGGCCACACCCCGCCTCTTCTTCGTAACTGTCCCGGAGCCGTCCCCCGTTTTTCCGAAGTGGGACGGAAACCGGTCGTGGGCAGTCTTTGAATTGGCCTGGACACCATTGCCGGCTCCTTGCTCAAATGGAATCCGAGCGACACACAGGAGGCCGCGCAATGACGAGACTGGAGTTTCTAGCCATCGGGCTGGCGCCGCTGGCCGGGAAGGCGGCTTCCGTGAAGAATCGTTTCCACGGTGTTTGGAGCCTGGTGAGTTGCGAGGAGCGCTCCGCCGGCGGCGAGATCACCTACCCGTTCGGCCCGGAACCCGTGGGCCGGATCACCTACGATCCAGCCGGCCGCATGTCCGCCCAACTGATGCGCCCCCGGCGAAAGAAGCTCGCAGAAGCGGCCGGCCGGCAGGCGTCTGCCGGCGAGATCAGAGACCTCGGTTACGTCGGGTATTACGGGACGTTCGATGTCGATGAGGCGCACAGAACCGTGATTCATCACGTGCAGGCGGCGCTCTACCCGAGCTGGGTCGGCACAGATCTCAAACGCAACTATGACTTTTCCGGAGACAAACTGATCCTC
>JBGOUJ010000479.1:0-6029 GCA_041477005.1 Terriglobia bacterium
CGCGGTGGTGGGCAGGAGCGGTTCAGCAGGCCGCGAACGGTAGGGAGGTGAACACCAGGTTGCCCGGCGCCGCGCCCACCGGCTCTCCCGCCGTCCCCTTACCGCGGCCTGTGAATCTGGTTGGCGCCATTGCTCCGGCAGTCCTTCTAAAGGACCTCGACGGGGTCGAACGTACGCTCGATGCATACAAAGGTAAGGTGATTCTGCTGGATTTCTGGGCCACGTGGTGCGGCCCGTGCCGGATGGAAATGCCCATCCTCCAGAAGTTGCACCGCGAATTGTCGGGCAAGGATGTGGCCATTCTGGCCGTGAATGTGGGCGAAAACGAGGAGACCGTAAGGGAGTTCATCCGCAAGGAGAAATTCACCTTTCCGGTGCTGTTGGCGCCTGATAGGGAGACCTCCAGCAGGTATCACGTGTCCGGCTATCCCACGCTAGTTGTAATCGATAAAGGGGGCCGCATCGCTGAATATCTGGTGGGAAACCGCCCGGAAGCGCAACTGCGCGCGGCTATCGAGAAAGGGCGGGCGCCAAGAGCCACCGACGACTACACCGCCTTGCTGAAGCGCGTCCTGCAAGGCGACATGACCGTAGACTTCCGTGCTTTTCGCGTTGCCGGGGCCCTGGCGGCCGGCCCCCACGCCAGCGCGCTGGAAGCCGGAGAGCGCGCTGGTTTCAAGAACCTGATGAGCTCCGGCGATGTTCAGGGCGCGCTCGACTCCGCCCATCGGGCGCTGGACCGGAACTACGCGAGTCCCGTGGCTCAATTCGATGCGATGGTCGCCTGCCAGTCGTTGCACAGGGCTGAGGACGCGGCCAAACATGAAAAGCTCCTAAACGCTCTGCTTGATTCGATCGAAGCATCGGGTGACGGCAAGAGCCCGGAAATGGCTTATTTTGTCGTCACAATCCAGGAGGAGTACATTTTTATGAATCGGCGCCTCGGTCTCCGGCCGACATCCCAAAGCTTGGTAAAACAAAATGGCCACGCGTACGACCGACTGGATGTGCTGGGTTCGCAAGGGAACCACGTCCAATGCATCTGGTTCAACACCGACCTCGACCTCGGCCTGCACGATCCCGCTGCGCAAGGCACGGACGCGCTGCAGTCGAGTGGGCCAGTGGTTGTAGCAACCGCGACGGTGCTGAACCCGTCGAAGACTGGGGGCGACGGACGATTGGCCTCCGCCCACGTTGTGGAGGCCGGCCCGCCCCCAGGCGCCATGCCATTGGCGTCAGAACCGATAAACCTTCTGGGGGGACGACTCTCGGTCCGCGTTCCGCTGCACGGTTGCGTCGGATCTCATAATGTACAAGCCCATCACGAGGTTGGCATGGCGTCGCATATTGGCCCGAGACGAGCCCCTCCCTGGACAGAGCGGAAGCCGGGAACTGCTGCAACGCCGCTCACTCCATCAAAGGCCCCTGTTACCATGCAGATTCGAGTTCGAAATAGCTCTGGCACAGACTTCAGAAACGTCAAGGTACGTGGCAAGGAGTACGGCGACATGAAGGCCGGAGCTACGACCGGGTATCAGCCGTGGATCGCAGCATATGGGTATGAACCCGTGTCTCTGATGACGTCTTCGGGGCCAATGGCGATCCGGAAGCCAATTGACCATACAGGCGACCCAAGACTCGGTGCGGGCCATTTCACCTATGTCCTGTTGATTCGAGACGGTCGACTGGTCAGCGGTCTGGAGCGCGACAAAGAATGAAGCCATTACGTTTGCGGGACCTGGCAGAGATCCTCCAGACTGCACGGGGCAGTTTGTCGTTTCCCACAAGTCGAGGGGCGGGAACCTCCGGCTCGTGGTCCCGGATGGAACACAACTGCGTGGTACTTCGATAGCGTGATTTTCATCGGCCCCTGCTGGAGGGCGCTCGCTCCTAAAACCTAAAGTAGCCAATTCGTGGGCGCGTTCAAGGTTCAAGGGGCATTCTCCTGCGGGGGGCAGGCTGCTTCCTGCCTGGGCCCAGGGTTCGCCCGGCTCACATCAACGGCGGCCGGACAGCAAGCGCAGCGCGCGCTCGGCGGCGGTGACGCCTCGATATTGCGCCTCTTCAAAGATGGAGAAACCGCTCAGGTCGGAGTTGGCGAAGAAGATGTGGCCGGAAGGCTGCGCCAGGCGCCGCCGGTCTTCCGAAGAGAGGAACCCCACCGTGGGCCGCGGCATGGCATGCCCCAGACGCATGATATCGATGCGGGAAACGCAGGAGCGGATGTCGGGGTGGGCGCGGGCCAGATCGCTCAGGACGGCTTCCTTCCAGTAGCCCCAGTCCTTTTCGAGAAGCAAGCGGCGGCTCTCGGCGGGCCGGCGCTCGGCGAGCGCCCAGTAGTAGGTCCAGACCGTCCGCTCGATGTGCGAGCGCAGGGTCTGGTGCGTGGCGACCACGTAGCCCAGGCCGGGCGAGTCGTAGATAACGTTGTCCCACGCCGGCTCGCTGTTGCGCTCGCGGGGGAGCCGCTCAATCGTGAGGTTGGCGGTAAGCCACGGTGAATACTCGAAGCGGCGCACTGGCGGCGCGCCTTCCAGAAGGTGAGGAGCGAGGAACGTCGGCGCAGCAAAGATCACGGCTTCGGCAATGTACTCCACCGCCTCGGTCCAAACCCGCAGCGGCGAGCTCTGCCGGTCGATCTGCCGCTCGATGCGGTAAACCACCGAACTCGAGCGGACTAAGCTGCCAACCCTGTCAAGCAGTTGTTTTACAATCCAGCCGTTACCTTCCGGCCAGGTGAGCGGGCCTTTCTCTTCCTCCTCGCGAGAAGCGAAGTAGTGGATGCCGGCCCAGGCCGAGACATCGCCGGCGAGAGCGCCGTAGTCGTCGCGGGTGGCGTAGTTGATGTACCAGTCGAGGTAAGGCGAGTTAAACTGCTCATTTTTAAGCCAATTGGCCATCGAAATATGGTCCAGGGCAGAAGGCTTCGCCCCCAACTCCAGGGGTATCGTGAACTCGCCCGATCCCCGGAACTCTTCCATGCGCCGGTTAAACCGCCGGAACTGTTCCCGATCGCGCGGGGCGAGTTCGGCAGAGGGCTCGATGCCCTCGTGCCAGCGACCGTGCAGAAACAGCCGCTCCTGGGGTGAGAAGCAGAGGTGGCGCTCGTCCCATTTCCCGTCCCGGACGAGGCCCAGCTCTTCGAACAGCTCGCGGGCGAGCGCGGTCCGTTTAGCCGGAACGGGCACGTAATGCGCCGCCCAGGGATATGCGCTGACCTCGTTTTCTCCCCACCGCGAGTTGCCGCCGGCCTGAGGCTCCATCTCGAGCAGAACAAAATCGCGGAAGCCCTGCTTCTGGAGTTTCCACGCCGCCGAAAGCCCGGCCACGCCCCCGCCCACGATCACGAGGGGAATCTTCCTGGTTTGTGGCGGCTTCTGAAACGCGCCTCGATCGCGCAGCTTGTGCCCAAGCTGGTGGGATTCGTTGACGAACGAGCCGGCGATGGGCCGATCCGTCTTCGGGACCAAGCCTACGAGCGCGGCCCCCAAGAACTGCCGGCGGGAGAGAAAACCAGGTTCCTGATTCAACGGGCGATTTCGTTCCATTCCCGCTCGTAGTAGCGCACCAGGACCTGGTTGTTCAAGCGGTTCGGTTCGGCGGCGACCGGGAGCATGTCGTTGGGAAACTCGAACATCGCGGCCAGGTTGCGGGCGGAAAGGAAGCGCAGGCCGTCGGGGAGGCGCGACGGCGGCTCGTAGGGCTCCAGGCTCGCCAGCACAAAGCCCCACTCGCCGAAGGACGGCACGTAGACGTGGTACGGGTAAGTCCGCAGGCCGGCTTGCTTGAGCGTCTCGACGATGCACCAGTAGGACTGCCGGGCGAACAGCGGCGAGGTGCTCTGGACCACGGCTATTCCTTGCCGGCTGAGATGCTTGGCCAGCAAGCGATAAAACGCCGTGGTGTAGAGCTTGCCCAGCGAGTAGTTGGTCGGGTCGGGAAAATCGACCACCGCGAAATCAAACACGCCGCTCGATTCTTCAAGCCACGGGAAAGCGTCGGCGTTGATCACCTGCACCCGCGACGATCGCAGGGAGCCACCGTTCAACTGCGTCAGGAACGGGTGCTCGGAGAACAGCTTGGTCATCTCGGGATCCAGATCGACCAGGGTCACCTTCTCTACGCCGGAGTACTTCAAGATTTCCCGCACTGCCAGGCCGTCGCCGCCGCCCAGCACCAGCACCTGCCGCGCTCCGGGAATGGCCGCCAGGCTGGGATGCACGAGGGCTTCGTGGTAGCGATATTCGTCGCGGGAGCTGAACTGCAAATGGGAGCTCAGGAAAAGCCGGACATCGTCCTTCCAACGGGTCAGAACGATCCGCTGGTAGCGGGTGTCCTTGGCGAAGATGACTTCGTCGGCATAGAGATTGGCGTCGGCCGCGGCGGTGATACGCTCGGCGCCGGCCATGCCCGCGCCCAGTGCCACCAGTACCGCCAGGCAGGCCGCGCGCAGGCCGCGGATCCCGCCGAGCTGCTGCCGAAACAGGAACGTCGACCATAGCGCCACGGCGGCGTTGACCAGGCCGAACAGCAGCGCCGACCGCACCAGGCCCAGCTTGGGAACCAGGAAAATCGGAAACAGCAGCGACGCTCCGAGCGCGCCCAGGTAGTCGAACGTCAGCACATGGGCCACCAGGTCGCGAAACTGGAAGCGGCCCTGCAGTATCCGCATCAGCAGCGGGATCTCGAGCCCCACCAGCACGCCAATGGTCACTACCACGGCATATAGGATGAGCCGGAAACCGTGCGTGTAAGCGAAGCCCAGGAAGAGCACCGAAGAGGAGAACCCGCCCACCATTCCAACCATCAACTCAATCGAAACGAACCGCGCCACCAGTCCCCGCGAGAGAAACCGGGACAGGTAGCTGCCCAGGCCCATGGCAAACAAATAGCTGCCGATGACGGTCGAGAACTGGAAAATGCTATCGCCCAGCAAATAGCTGGCGAGCGCTCCGGCGATGAGCTCATAGATGAGCCCGCAAGCGGCGATGAGGAAGACGGAAAGGAATAGGACCGCGGACATCGAGACCCCGGCTTCCGAACCGCGACCGTAAGGGACCGGTTTCCCCGGTGTCGGGAAACGGCTCCCTTACGGTCGCGGTTCGGAAGCGCTAATGTACGGCGGCCGCGATGATAATGCACATCCCGATCGACATGGCGCCGATCAGGATGGCGAGGGCCGTGTTGTGCTCGTGGACGATCTCGGTCCACAGGTGGTATGGCGTCAGCCGATCGACGATTACGAAAGCAGCGACGAAGATCAGGATGCCCAGCGCCGAGTAGACCAGCGCATTGAGGATGTAACCAGGATGGAACTCGCTCATTTCACTTTCCTCCGATATATCGCGGGCTGCCGGCGTAGATGGGGCGGTAGGCGCCGGGATTATCGCGCACCGTCCGGGGGACGTTCTTGACCTCATTCACCGTCGCCAGGCTCCAACCGCTGAACTCGGCCACGCCCGTCAAGGCCAGCACCAGAGCACCGTAAGCGAGATAGATGGGGTGCTTCATGAATCGTCGTCTCCTTGATCGCCGGCGGAAGCCGCCGCGAGCGTGCCGCTTTCCTGCCAGCGGGACTTTTCGAAGCTCGCGGCGCGCAGGCTGAGGAAGACCGGCGGCACGAGCAACAGCAGGCCGGCGATCCAAAAGAAGACCTGGGAGGGCACGCCCTGGCGCAGCGACAGCTCGTAGCTCATGGCCTTGTTCTGAAAGCGCGCCGCCAGCGAAGTCGGGGACATCTCCGGCTCCACGCGCAGGTAATAGCGGCCCGCCGGCACCGAGGGAATGATAACGCTGTCGTTGGGACTGCCCTCGTCGGAATAATGGCTCACTTCGCGGCCGACGTCGAAGGCTTGGCCGGTCTGGTCGTTGATCAGCGCGAAGTGGAAATAGGCCCAGTCGTTGTTCAGGTTGGTGTGGATGGAGATCTCGACGTTGCTCGGCCGGCCTTTCAACTCGAACACGCGGGTCACAAAAGAGCTTTCGCGCATCCCGGGAGAATAAGCGTACTGGTTCCGGAAGACCTCTTC
>JBGOUJ010000480.1:0-6023 GCA_041477005.1 Terriglobia bacterium
AATAGGAAAGCCCGCCCGAGGCGGCGACCTCGGGCGGGCTCAGGAAGGACACGACGCACGGAGTGCGACGGTCTCTGCCAGACTCATTGTACTCCGTCCGGAGTGCTGTGTCCTTCCAACAAAAACAGAACCCTGGGAGGCTACATGGCGCTTCGGACGGTGCCCGCTCTACTACTGCTCTGCTCCGCGTTTGCTCACGCGGCAACACCCTTACCCCCTCTTCGGCCGCTCAAGATCGTGGTCCTGCTCGAATTTGAGCAGCGGGCCTCAATCCTGTTCCTCAAGCAACTCCAGAATCAGCTCGATTACATCTTCGCCCGCGCGGGGCTCGATCTGCAGTGGGTGGTCTACGACAGCCGGACGGCGGCTCCGAGCGCCGACCGCGTGGTAATCATGGAAATGCGCGGCCACTGCAACGCCTCCTACGCCCGGCAGGCCTTGCCGCTGCCGAAGCCCGGCGCCGCCCTCGGCCAGACCTTTGTCAATGACGGCGAGGTGCTGCCACACTCCATCATCGATTGTGACCAGATGGCTCGGGTGACTTCCCAATTGCGCGCACGTTATCCCAGCCCTACCATGGTGGAAAACTCGTACCTGCGCCTAGCCGGCCGCGTCCTGACACATGAGCTGATGCACGCCCTGCTCAGGACGGTCGAGCATCATGAGTCCCACTTCACCCGCAGTCCGCTGCGGCTGGACGCTGTGGACGCCGCTCCCCGCCTCAGCGCCGCTGAAGTGGATGCTCTGAAGAGGCTGGGCCGGGACGCGGGCGGCTACTCGCTGGCGCACAAGTAAGGAAGGTGGTCTTACTTTTGCCTTCCGCGCGCGGGCCGGAGTGTGCTCTAATCGCATGTTATGCCCGCACCCCAGGAGAAGGGCCGCCGCAAGTTTCTCCGCGCCGTCGCGACGCTGGGGGGCGCGGCGGCAACCGCCGGCGCTGCGTCGGCGCAGCAGCCGGAGGGCAACCGCACAGCTTTCCTACCCTCTTACGCCCGCGCGCAGAACTATCGCTCTCTGAAGCAATCCTCTTACGACCGCAAAGGCGGGAACGCCGACCGCTACCAGATCCCCGCCGGCTCGACGCAGGAGGTCTTCAGCGCCCAGGGCCCGGGCGTGATCACCCACGTCTGGTTCACCATCGCCTCGCCCAGCCTCAACCACCTTAAAGAGATCGTCCTGCGAGCCTACTGGGACGGTGAGGCCAAGCCCAGCATTGAAACACCCATCGGCGATTTCTTCGGCCTGAACCTGGGCCAGTATTTCGTCTACCAGTCGGCGTTTCTGAACTGCTCCTCGATCAAGGCGCTCAATTGCTATCTGGCGATGCCCTTTCGCCGCAGCGGGCGCATCACGGCCACCAACGAAGGCCGGCAAATGGTGAACGCCTTCTATGTCAACATCGACTATCTGCTCGCCCCAGCGCTGCCCGACGACACGCTCTACCTGCACGCCCAATATCGCCAGGCCGCGCCGAACGAACCCACCACCAACGACTGGAAAACCAACGGCGACGCCAACCGCCTGTTGAACACGGACGGCAAACGGAACTACGTTTTCTGCGAAGCCCGCGGCCGCGGCCACCTGATGGGCGTCACCCTCGGCATCCTGCAAAACCAGGAATTCTGGCCCGGCGAAGGCGACGACATGATCTTCCTCGATGACGAATCGGCGCCGGCGATTATCGGCACCGGCTCGGAGGATTACATCTGCGGGGCCTGGGATTTCGGCGGACGCGACGGCGCTGTCCCGTTCGCGCACCTTTACAACGGGGCGCCGTTCATCTCCGCGGCCGAGCGTACCGGCGGCCGCTACTGCCTCTATCGCTGGCACGGGGACAACCCGGTGACGTTCACGCGGTACCTGCGCCACACCATGGAGCACGGCCACGCCAACCACCGCGCCGACAATTTCTACTCGTGCGGCTATTGGTATCAAACCGAGCCGCACCTGGACTTCCCCGCCCTACCGCCTGTTGACCAGCGGACCCCGGTCCTTCACAAAGTGCCGGGACCGGGAGGAGCGGAGGGAAACTGAGGAATTGAGAAATTGAGAAATGAAGAAATTGAGAAATGAAGACCCCCGGAGCGGGGGGAAATTGAGAAGTTGAGGAAGTGAGGAATTGAGAAATGGAGACCCCCGGAGCGGGGGGAAATTGAGAAGTTGAAGAATTGAGAAATTGAGAAATGAAGACCGCCGGAGCTACAAAGTCTTCCTTTCTCAATTGCTCAATTGCTCAATTTCTCAATTCTCAAAGGAGCTCCCACATGAAAATCCTGCTTTCCGTTTTTGCCTTCAGCGTGGTCTTGGCCCAGTCGCCGATGCCGTCCAACGATTTCGTTTACTGGCCCGCGGCTAAGCTGAAGGGCTTTCCGGCCACTTTGAAGGCTAAGGCTGCCGCCGGCAAGAAGGGCACCATCGCCATGGAGCAGCTTGACAGCCACGGCAACTTCACCTCCATGGTGGCCCGGCGCGACGCCCCCGGCGAGCCCGAGGTCCACGCCGATTGGAACGACATCTTCATCGCCCAGGACGGCGAGGCGACGCTGCTCTACGGCGGCAAGGTCGAGGGCGGGCACGACACCACACCCGGGGAAGGCCGCGGCGGCAAAATCGTCGGAGGCAAGTCGCAGAAGCTCGGCGCCGGCGACATGGTCATCATTCCGGCAGGTATGCCGCACCAGACCAACGCCACGTCGGACAAGACGTTCACCTACATGGTGATCAAGGTCCAGAAGAAGTAGTGCGGATCGTCGATATTGTCCCAACCACTGTGACGGTGCCGCTCGAGGCGCCGATCCGTCACTCAAACGGCGTGCACTGGGGCCGCTTCGTCCGCACGGTCGTCGAGGTCAAGACCGACGAGGGCCTGAGCGGGTGGGGCGAAATGGGAGGCGGCGGGGAATCAGCCGAAGCCGCCTTCCGCGGTCTCAAGACGTACCTGGCCGGCCACGACCCGCTCCAGCTCGAGGCCTTGCGCTGGAAGATCTCCAACCCCACAGCATCTCTTTATAACAACCGCACCCAGCTTCACGCCGCCATCGAATTCGCCTGCCTGGATCTTATCGGCAAGAAGCTCGGGGTGAGCGCGAGCGAGCTGCTGGGCGGCCGCCTGCGGGACCGCGTTCCCTTCGCGACCTATTTGTTCTTCCGATATCCCAACGGCGACAGCGGCGGCGAGGAAACGCCGGATGAGATGGTCCGGATGGCCCGCGACCTGGTGGCCCGCTATGGATTCACCTCGCACAAGATGAAGTGCGGCGTCTTCCCGCCGGATCACGATATTGAGGTCTACACGGCCCTGGCCGCGGCCTTCCCCAACCAGGGCCTGCGCCTCGACCCCAACTGCGCCTGGAGCGTCGAGGAAGCCGTCCGTGTGGGCCGGGCCATCGAGCACTTGCGGAACGACTATTTCGAGGATCCGACTTTCGGCCTGGAGGGCATGCGCCGGCTGCGCCAATTTGTCCGCATCCCGACGGCCACCAATACCGTCGTCGTCAATTTCGAGCAGCTCGCCGCCTGCATCCGCACCCACGCCGTCGACGTTATCCTGCTGGACACGACCTTCTGGGGCGGCCTGCGGCAGGCGTACAAGGCGGCACAGGTTTGCGAGACCTTCCAGTGGGGCGTGAGCGTCCACTCGAGCGGCGAGCTGGGCATCCAGCTTGCGACCATGCTCCACTTGGGCGCAGTGCTCCCGAACTTGCGCTTTGCCGCCGACGCCCACTATCACCATTTGACCGACGACATCCTGACGGGCGGCAAGCTGGAGTATCGCGATGGCTCGATCGCCGTCCCGACCGGTCCGGGGCTGGGAGTCGAGGTGGATCGCGACAAGCTGGCCCGCTACGCGGAACTATATAAGGAACTGGGCGGGTATCCGTACGACCGGGACCCCCAGCGGCCGGAGTGGTTCAGCATCCAGCCGGAGAACCGCTTCGCGACGCCGCGGCGGTGACTTGTTTACCGTCCGTTGGGGCCGTGCTTGCGGAAGGCCGCGATCAACTTGCTGAGGTTTTCCTCAGTCCGGCGCTGCGCCGCCTCGGTGCGTTGATGGGCCGTCGCTAGCCCCCGCATCTCAGCCTCCGTCCGCCGCTGGGCCGCGGTCAGCTCCTTTAGGCCATTATCGGTCTGCTGCTGCGCCACGGTCAGCTTCAGCAGGGCAGCCTCGGTGGTCTGCTGAGCGTCGATTACAGCCTCGATTGCGAATTGGCTGTGCTTCTGTCGTTCGCCGACTTGAACCAGCATCTTCATGCCGGCCCGAACCAGCTTCAGGATCGCATCGACACGGCGGTCGATCCGGTCCACCCGCTTCTCCAGATCCATGGACGCAATTATACCCTACGTTTCCTTCCACAGCAGCTCTGCGTCGGAGCGGCGAACGTAGTTGGCGTCGACCTGCTCGGGGAGCAGCGCGCGGCCTTCGGCGAAGGCCCGCGCGGCCACGCCGGCTACGGCTCCGGCCAGAGCCCGTGAAACGGTCACCACGGGCGCACGCTCGAAGCGCGTGCCAACAAGGCTTGGGCAAAACGGAGCGAAGTCGGTCGCTACGAAGGTCACGTCGCGATCACCGAGCATTTCGAGAAAACCGGGCCATGGGGCGACCACTTCGTCGATGACCGGCCGTAGCTCCGCGTCGTAAACGGCGCCGTAGATCTCCCCGCGGCGAGCGTCGAGCACCGTGGCCCGCAGCGCACCCTCGCCGGCGTAAGCCAGGGCCAGCAGGTTCGAAACCGGCGCGACCCGCTTGCCGTGCGCCTCGGCCAGGCCTTTGGCCGCCGTCAGTCCCACGCGCACGCCGGTGAAGGATCCCGGGCCGCTGGCTGCGGCATAGCCATTGATGTTATCGAGCGTCAGATTGTGGCGTTCGAGCAGAGCGAGGATCTGCTGGAAGACCAGGTGGGCGTAGCCTTCGCGGGAGTGGAGCGACACCACGTCGATCACGCCGGCGTCGTGGGTGAGCGCCAGGCTGCCGAACTCGTTGGTCGTGTCGATGGCCAGAATACGCATTATTCGTACCGCAAGGCCACCATGGGATCAACGCGCAGGGCCCGCAGGGCGGGTCCAACCGTCGCCGCCGCGGCAACCGCAGCGAGCACCCCAACAACCGCGAAGAACGCCGCCGGGTCAGTCGGGCTCAGCTCCGGGACGAGGAACATGGCCAGCGGCTTGGTGGCAAGCAGTGCGATTCCAAGGCCGAGCCCGATACCGATCAGCACGAGGGAGAAGCTCTCCCGTAATACCATCCACAGGATATCGCCCCTTTCGGCGCCCAGCGCCATACGCAGGCCGATTTCCCGGGTACGGCGGCTGACGGCATACACCAGGACGCCGTACAATCCGATGGCCGCCAGCATCAGACCCAGCAGGCCCATGCTGCCGAGCAGGGCCGCGCCCACTTGGCTCGGCAGCAACGCCAGGCCAAGAGCGTTGCGCATCGGCTTCGTCTCGATCGAAGCCGACGGATCGAGTCGTCCAAGCAGGGCGTTTACATCCTTTACCAAGGCCTGCGGCGGCCGGGAGCCGCGAATCAGGAAATGCAGGTTCACGATAGCGCCTGCCTGCAAGTAGGGGGCGTATACGGCGGAAACCTTCTCTTCGCCGAGGGTGAAGTACTTGCTGTTCCTGGCCACCCCTACTACGGTGATCGGCTTGCCATTGCCGACACGGATGGTGTGGCCGACCGGATTTGTAGTCCCAAAGAAACGACGCGCGCAGTTCTCATTGAGAATGATCACTTCGGGTGAGCCGCTGCGATCCGAGGGCGAGAATTCGCGGCCCTGCAGGATCGAGATGTCCATCGTCTTGAAGTACGCCGGCCCGACCCAATTGTAGTTGTAGGATGCACGAAACGCGCGGTCGTCCAGATCCGTGACGATCTCGCCGCCTCGTATGATGTTGTCGTTCAGGGGAACCATGCGGGCGATGCTGGCGGTTTCCACGCCGGGAATCCCCCGCAAGGCGTCGAGCGCGATCGTTACCAGTGCGCGGGTCTTCTCCGGCGTCGGATACTTCTCCGGGACCAG
>JBGOUJ010000481.1:0-6020 GCA_041477005.1 Terriglobia bacterium
GACAAGGGCGTTTACATTCGAGCTTTCACCTCCCGAGTCACCTCCAAGAGATGTCGAATATTACTACGCGGGCAAACAGCCAATTCCCGCGACCGGACTTTCACCGGCAAGACAAGCAGCATTATGGGCTGCAAGCGGAGACGCAGAGGCCGAAAACAAAGGGTTCCCTCAGCGCGCTCGGCGTCTCCGCGGTGAATCGAATCGGTTTTTCAGCAGCCTGCCGGATCTGGAAGCGCTGCCGTCCGAGGTTTTTGTTGGGATAAGACCGATGGCGAGAGTATCGAACGCTCACCCGTCCAGGCAGGTACACCTTTCCTCACCTGAATCCGAACCATTTTGGGGTCAAGACTGTCTGCGTGCAACTCAGTGATGGCCGATGGCTCGCGGCTGAGGTTCAAGAACAGACTGCGGCCGTAGCCGATACGAAGAAAGGAGCGGAAAGCGCCGTGCGGAGCAAGGTTCTCGCAAGGGCGAGGTCTCTTGGCGCGTCCTCGCTTCCGCCCGGCGACAACGGCGACAACACCTCAAGACGTCCTACATTCGATTTCTATGCGGCACCATCCGCGGCGGAACTGGCGCGCGCACAGGGCGTGGGGCGGATTCGCAGGGTACACCAGCTTCGCGCGTTCAATGACCCTGACCCGAAGGAAGCTGAATGGTTTGCGCGCGAAGTACGTCGCTGGCGCCGTGAGGGCCAGCCGCGAGCAGCGCGTTGAGCGAAATACTCCTGGGCACCGATGTCGTGTCCTATCTCTTGAATCGTCACAGTTTGGCCGCCGCCTATGAAGAGCTGCTCATTGGATGCACGCCGTTGATCTCCTTCATGACCCTCGCGGAGATGTAGCTGGTGGCGCTCAAAAGGAATTGGGGGCCGCGCCGTCTGGCCGAAAGGTTTGCCTCTCCTGCGCGCAGGTCTGCAGCGCGGCCGAAAGTAAAGGGGCGCGGGCTGGAAGTGCTTTCAGCGCGGCGATTCCAGGCGGACCGGGGAGAGATTGCCCTGGGCGCGACCTTGGCTGCCATCAACGTCTATTTCTGTATCGCAGCGATACAGGTCCGGACCGAGTCGCAGCCGGTGGGGGCGGGGCGGAGGCGGGGCGCTTGGCCGTGGCGGTCGAGCAGGCCGAAGCCGTACTGCTCGTCGCCGAAGCGGGGGGCGTCGAAGACCTGCCAGAGGATGATGTAGGGGCAGCCCCAGGATGCGGCGGCTTCGACGGCGGTGACCAAGCGCGGCAGAACGCCGCCGGTGGGTAGGGGCTCGAAACGGTCGCGGGCGAAGCCGAGCTCGCCGGCGGCGATGAAATGGTCGCCGAAGAGTCGCCGGCCGGCCGGGGAAAGCGAGGGGCGCGCGCGGTCGCGGATGCGGTCGAGGTCGCGGCGCAGGCGAAGCGCTATTTCGGCGGGGGCGACGTCGGTGTTTTGCGTTTCGTAAGGCGAGTTGATCGATTCGTAGGTCGAGTAGAGGAGCAGGTCGAAGCGGATCCGGGGGACCACATCGCGCAGAGCGTTCCAGCGGCCCTGGGGGCTCTTGACGAAGGCGCCGCCGGAGGACGCGAGCGCCAGGTTGACCAGGGAGATCTCGAAGCCGTGGAGAATTCTCAGGCGGGCGGAAGGATGCCGCGCGCGGGCCTGCTCGATCGCTTCGTGGCGGGCGCCGGTCCAGGCGATCATGTTGTCGACGGCTCGCTGGGGCGAGCCGGTGTAGTTCATGATTTCGAGCATCTTGTCGTCGGATTCGGAGTTGGCGATGACCACCGTCTTGGGCGATTCTCCGAAATGCGCGTAGAGGAATTCGCAGAGATCGGCGATCTGGCGGCGCTCCGCCTCGCCGGCGGCAGGAGTCCAGGGACGGAGGAGGTTGAGGTCGTCGGGCCCTGCGCCGTAATCCACCGCGGCATAGGTGGTCAGGATGATGGCTTCCAGCTTAGGGTCTTCGAGGGCGGCGCGGTAGCGAGGGAGAGCCACGATGCGGGCGGGGGTCCGGTCGGCGCCGAGGTCGTCGGAGGCGAAAGCTTCCGGGGAGCCTACGTGATGGATGTAGTCGTAGCGGGGGCCCAGGTAGAAGCGGAAGACCCTCGCGCCTAGGGCGGTGACCTGAAGCCGGGCCTGGGTGAGGATGTCGGCTGGATTGTTCTCGACGGGGACTCCCGACCACTGGTAGAAGCCCAGGCGGGAGAGCAGAATGACACTGCCGAGGAATGCCGATGAGCTCCGGTTCATTGGATCTCAATCGTGACGGGATCGCTGCGGCTGCCGCCGGCTTCAACCTCGATCGGGGTCGGGCCGGGATGGAGGTCGTTAGGGAGGCGGGCGTTGACCTGGAGGTCGCCCGCATAAAGGACTTCGGCGGGGCGGCCGGCCGCCAGGACTCGCGTCGGGCCGGCGAAGGCGAGATCGGTTCCGTAGATGGTGATGACTGTGCCGGGGCCAAAGGGCGGAGGGGTGTGGCGAATGCCGTCTATGATGCCGCCGGGGTTGATCGCGGGTAGGGCGCGGGCGGGGAGCGGGGAAACGGCGGAGCGGGCGAGCCAGCGAGGCGCAGACAGAACCATGTTCACGAGGCCGGTGCGCTGCGGGTCGAGCAGGAGAAAGCCGATCGGGTCGTGGAGGCATTCGAGAGGGCGGCCGTCGAGGGTCGCGGTCCAGCCGGAGGCGGCGTTTTGTCGCACCAATATCATGTCGTCCGGGCCGAGGTCGGCGCGGATTTCGGCGGTCCCGGGCGCCGTCCAGCGAAGGCCGGCGGCTTCGGGTCGGTTGGCCCAATTCACGTAGGCGAGCAGCGCGGCGCGGTCGTAGAGGCTGCGAAAGCGGGGCAGCCCGCGCCACTGATAGCGCGAGACCAGCACGGCCGGGGCCGGCCGCGCCACCGAAATCTCGTAGACTCGATAGCCGGCCCGGTCTTCGTATTCGGCTTCGAGGGCCGCGCCGTACTGGCCTGAGCTCGCGCTGACCAGATGGCTCGCGCCGAGCGCTTCGAGCCAGAGCAGGGAATAGCGGACCGGGACGCCCGAGGGGCGCAGGATGAGGTCTTCGGCCTGGCGGCGGATGGGGTTGAAGGCCGTCTGCGGGGCTGGTTTGCCCAGAGACAGCTCGCCGAGGGCGCTCTTGCCGGGGGCGTGGCGCTCGAGCCAGGCCAGTGTCGCGGCCTCGACGGCGGGCGGAGCGTCCCGGCGGGCGAAAAGCCGCTCCCAGCCCAGGCCCGCGGCGAACACCGTGACGCAGGCGGCGATCGGGAAAAGGCGCCGGCGGTGCGCGGCGACGTAGCCGGCGACCAGGGCGATCGCCAGCTCGAGCACGGAGCGATTGGGCGCCAGGCAGAAAGCGAGGGCGGTCCAGCCGGCGGGCAAAGCGAGCCATCGCGCCAGGTAGAAAACGAGGACGGGGCTGACAGCACTCGCAATACCCATCACCAGAAGCTCGGCGCGCTCCGCTGACAGGCCCGTGGAAGCGACGGCGGCAACCAGGGCGGGGACGAGCGGATCTCCCGCCGCCCACGCGGGCGAGCCGCCGCTCCAGTGGGGCTGCCATTGCCAGAATCGCAAAGAAGCCGCCGGCCCTCGGTCCCACGCGGCGGCTGAGGGGCGCGGATCATGGAGCATTCGCGGAGCGGCCAGCGCCAGTGCGAGCAGGAATAGAGCTAGGGGAGCAGGCAGGCGGCTCATTCGGCGATTTCGATCGCCGCCGGGCTGAAAGCGCGGCCGCGCAGTCGGATGTGTAACTGATGGGGGCCTGGAGCGATTTCCGGCGGAACTGCGCCGCTGAGGACGTAGCGCTGGGCCAGCGGGTCCACGCAGAAGGGGTCTAAATCCGAAAGGGCAATGCCGTCGATGTCGGCCGTGAACGCCGGCTCGGGGCCGGCTTCGTCGATGTCGATCTTGATCGATCGCGTCTCGATCCGGCGCTCGGAAAGAAGATTGATGCCGTCGGTGATCGTGAGCACCCGGGGGGCCAGAGGGGGCGCCGGGATCACGCGCATGCGGGCGAAATTCGAGATCGGCCGATCGAGCATCCACAGCCGCACGGGAACGGGGCCGGTGGGCGGATCGGGCGGAAGAAAGACGTTGACCTGCACGGGGGCTTTGCGGGTTTTGGGGCCGGCGCCCGGACGAGTATCAGGCCCGACGTAGCACGGGGGTACGCGCCGGCCGGCGATCTCCGCTTCCAGGTTGTTCAGGTCGGCGGCCGGCGGGAGATTTTCGACCCACAGCGAGGCGCAGGCGAAGCGGCCGGCGGCCGGGACGACCGGCTCGTTCGAGTAGGTATTGGTTACCTTGATGAGGCGGGCGGCGGGGTTCGGCGGTTGCAGGCGGCTCCGCCAGCCGCGCTGCTGCTTGCGGGCGGCGAGCCACATGTCGTGAGTGTCCTGGCCGACCAGCTCGAGGAGCTGGAAGTCCTGCTCGCGGCAGAAGGCGCGGATCTGCCCGGCCGTGAAGCGGACGCCGCTCCAGGTGTCGGCGGCGCGGGGTTTCTCATCGGGCAGGCTGTTTACCTGGCACTTGAGGATGCCGCCGGGCTTCAGCACACGCCAAGCCTCACGCAAGTATTGGAACACCACTTCCCGGCTCGGGATGTGCTGGAAGACGGCGTAGGAATAGCAAAGATCGAAGGACTCGCCCGTGAGCGAGGCCAAATCGGAGCCGGAGGTCACCGTGGCGGAGGCGTTAGCGATTCCTTCCAGGTTGCGGCGGGCCATCTCGACCATTTCCGGGGAGACATCCACTCCCACGACGCGGCCGAAGCGGCGACTGAGGGGAACGAGCAGCCGTCCCGGGCCACAGCCGATTTCGAGGGCGGCGAGGCGGCTGGGGTCATCTGAGAATCGCTCCAGCTCCACCTCGATCGCATGGACGACCGCGGTCGCCGTGGCGAAGAACTCCTCGGCGGTTTGGCCGCGGCGGCCGAACGCGACGTAGTAGCGGGCGTCCTCGCGGGCGCGGCGGTCCCAGTCCTCGCGCATGCGATCGTGAATGGCGGGGTCGGGCATCGGATGGCGGCGCTTGACGGGCGGAAGCCCGTCCCACTCATGATATAACGGCAATTCACCATGTCTCTCCAGTTCGAGGACGTCAGCCTGTTTCCCCTGTCCGAGGTGTCGCTCGCCATCGCCGATGGCACGATCGCGGGGCTGGTGGGCCTGGATGGGTCCGGCAAGAGCCTGCTGCTGCGGCTGGCGGCCGGGAAGGTGCAGCCGCGGAAGGGAAAAGTGGAGGCGACGCCGCCGGCGGTCCTGGTCGAGATCGGATCGCAAGCCCGGCTGGAAATCGTTTCAGCCCTGGCGGCGAATCCGCGGGTGCTGCTGCTCGACCACGCGCTGGCGATTTTGGACGGCGTGTCGCTGACGCAGTGCCTCAAGCAGCTACACACGCTGCGGCGCCGGGGGTCGGTGGTGGTGATCTCCTCGCACGACCTCGACTTGCTCGAGCGGAACTGCGACGTGGTGGTGGCGCTCGAAGAGGGGCGGGTACACTTGCAGGGGGATCCGGGGCTGGTGCTGGCGCATTACCGCGAGGGGATCCTGGCCCGGAGCCGGGCGATCGGCGGAGGGGCGGAATTGGAGCCCACCGAGCGGCGCGGAGACCGGCGGGTGGAAATCATGGCCATCGAGATTCGCGGCGAAAGCGGCGACTCGACGACCACGGTTCGGAGTGGCGAGCAGATCAGCGTGTCGGCGGCGCTGTGCTTCCTGGCGCCGGTCGAGAGCGCGGTGGCCGGCCTGTTGATCCGCAGCCGGATTGGGGTGAGTGTGTACGGCACGAACACCGAGCTGGAGCAAACGCCCATCGGGCCGCGGCGGGCGGGCGAGACGGTAACGGTCGAATTCCGCTTCCGCTGCGACCTCTGCCCGCAGGAGTACACGCTGACAGTGGCCTCGCACGACCCGGACGGCACGGAGCACGACTGGCTGGAGGAAGCGGTGCTGTTTTCGGTGGTGGATAGCCGCTATACGGCCGGTGTGGCCAACCTGCGAGCGCGGCTGCGGGTGTACTGAACCCGCTGCCTCAGAATGCGGAAAAATCGGAACC
>JBGOUJ010000482.1:0-6017 GCA_041477005.1 Terriglobia bacterium
CCGCTCGCCCATGAGGATGTCGAGGTTGGCCAGCGCCGCGGCGCAAGCGACCGGGTGGCCGCCGAAGGTGCTCACCTGGGTGAATTTCGGATCGACGGCGCCGCCGCCTTGAAACGCCTCAAAGATGCTGTCGGTGGTGACGGCGGCGGCCAGGGGCAAATAGGCAGAGGTAAGACCTTTAGCGAGGGTGATGATGTCCGGGCGGATGCCGGAGTGCTCGAAGCCGAACAGCTTGCCGGTGCGGCCGAAGCCGGTGATGACCTCGTCCAGAATGAGCAGGCAGCCGTGGCGGTCGCAGATTTCCCGCAGGCGCTCGAGATAGCCTTCCGGGGCGGGGAAGATACCGCCGCCGCCGATGACGGGCTCGGCGATCACGGCGGCCACGCTCTCAGGGCCTTCCATGCGGATCACGCGATCAATCTCGTCGGCGCAGGCCAGCGTGCACCCGGGCTCGCGCGAGCACCACGAGCAGCGATAGTGGTCGGGCGGCGGGACGTGGAGGAAGCCGGGGACGAGCGGCTCGAACGCCTGCTTGCGGAGGATCTGGCCGGTGGCGGAGGCGGCGCCGAGGGTCCAGCCATGGTAGCCGCGGTGGCGCGCGATCACCTTGTAGCGGTTCTGGCCGGGGTGGACCTGGCGGCCGTATTGGCGCGCGATCTTGAGCGCCGTCTCGACCGCTTCCGAGCCGCTGTTGAGGAAGAACGTACGGTTCAAGCCGTGCCCGAGCATTCCCGCCAGTCGAGCGGCGAGCTGGGCGGCCGGACCGTGGGATTGCGTCAGCGGGTAATACGGGAGCCGCGCCATTTGCTCGGCGGCGGCGGCGACGATCTCGCGGCGGCCGTAGCCGACGTTGACGCAGAACAGGCCAGCCATGGCTTCCAGGTAGCGGCGGCCGTCGGCGTCGTAGACGTAGCATCCTTCGGCGCGGGTGATTTCGAGCGGGGGCCGGTTCTCGAGGCCCCGATGCTGCACGTTGGCGTGCCAGATGTGTTGCAGGTCCAGATCGCGGTTGGAGGCAGTGGTAGTGGTGGCCATGGGCGCATTGTACCAAACGAGGATTAGCCGCGTGGAAAGACCAAGGCAAAAGGCAAAGTGCAAAAGGCAAAAACGAGGAAGGAAACATCTTTTTAGTACCCGCCCCCGAGGGGCGGGCGGCGTGACGCGCCGCGAAGCGGCGCATCCGTGCCTTTTGCCTTTTGCCTTTTGCCTTTTGCCTTTTGCCTTGGTCTTTCCGTTTGCCTTTTGCCTTTCCGTTCGCCTTTTCTTGCCGGTGGCCTTTAACGCTCGTGGCGCACTAAACCGGATGGGCGCCGGTCTCGTACGCCAGGCACTTGCTGCCACCGCACCTGAGCTGTCCTTGGTTACGAGTTACGACCGATTGACTTTCCGGGGATTTGCGCTATCTTAGGCCACATGAAAACCGGCCACCTGAAAAACAAGCTTCTCCTCGTTGCAACCGCCGCCGTCTGCGTCGCGCCTCTGTTTGCGGAGCTGAAGTCGGGCCCGCCGCTGCCGCACCGGCTGGTGAGAGACTGGGCGCAACTGCCCAAGGGGATCAACTTCGGCGAGTGCTCCGGCGTGGACGTGGACCGCAACAGCAACGTCTGGGTGTTCAATCGCGGCGCCCACCCCATCATGGAGTTCGACAAGAGCGGCAAGCTGCTCCAGGCCTGGGACGACAAGACCATCCACGTGGTGTCCTCGCACGGCATCCGCGTGGACGCCGATGGCAATCTCTGGGGCGTGGACGTGAAGGGCCACGTGATCCTCAAGATCAGTCCCACGGGCCGGGTCCTGATGGTGCTGGGGAACCGGCAGGGCACGCCGGGGAAGGACGACAGCAAAGACGCCTTCAACGAGCCGACCAACGTCGCCTTCACGCCCAGCGGCGACTTCTACATTTCTGACGGCTATGTGAACTCGCGCGTCATCAAGTTCAACAAAGACGGCGAGTACTTGACCCGCTGGGGCCAGAAGGGGACCGGCGACGGCGAGTTCAACCTGGTGCATGACGTGGTGCTCGATTCGCGCGGCCGCGTCTATGTGGCGGACCGCACCAACAGCCGGGTGCAGATCTTCGACGGCGATGGGAAGTTCCTCGGGAAATGGACCGATGTGGGGCAGCCGTGGGGCCTGTACTACGTCAAGAACGAGGACGCCATCTATATGTGCGACGGGTTGAACAACCGCGTGGTCAAGCTGAACCTGGAGGGTCAGATCCTGGGGACGCTCGGTTCCTACGGGAAGGCGCAGGGGAAGTTTGACTTCGCCCACAGCATCTCCGTCGATGCAGAAGGCAGCATCTATGTAGTGGAGATCAAGAACTGGCGGGTACAGAAGTTCGCGCGGCGGTGAGCGCGGGCGTGGCGGCGCGCCAGGCAAGCGGGCGGTCGGGCCGACCCCGAGCCAATACATCACGGCGGAGGCCAGCAGGCAGCCCGAAGCAAGATCCGCCACTCGACGGCAGTCAGGCCCGGGCCTGGCTCCCGGCCGTCAACGGATGGATCGACCCCCGTCGATCGGCAGTGCGACGCCGGTGATGAAGGAAGCTTCGTCACCCGCCAGAAACAGGATCGCGTGCGCGACCTCCTCGGCCCGGCCCAGCCGTCCCATCGGATGCTTGGCCAGCAGGTATTCCCGCTGCTTCCCGGCATCGGGAGCGCGGGCGATGCTGGCGTCGAGCATGCGCGTGCCTTCGATCGCCGCCGGGCAAACACAGTTGACGCGGATGTTGTGGGGCGCGTAGTCGAGGGCCATGGCATAGGTGAGGGCCACGACGCCGCCCTTCGAAGCCGCGTAAGCCACCAGCCGGTGGTTGCCCCGGATTCCATTGATGGAGGCGTTGTTGACGATCGATCCGCGGCCGCGTTTCAGCATCTCCGAGACGGCATATTTCGAGCAGAGAAAAACGCCCTTCAGGTTCACGTCCAGGACGCGGCTCCACTGCTCGTCGGTGATGTCGGTGACCAGGCCGGGCATGTCGATGCCGGCGTTGTTGACCAGGATGTCGAGGCCGCCGAAGCGCGCGACGGCGGCGCGAATGAGCCGGGCGGCGTCCTCGTCGCGAGAGACGTCCACTTGCACGGCGACGAGGCCGGGTGCAGCCTCCTCGAGCGGGGCCAGATCACCCGGCTCGGACGTGCCGGCCACCACCGCCGCGCCTTCGCGCGCCAGCAGCAGGGCCGTCGCCCGGCCGATGCCGCTGCCGGCTCCGGTGACCACCCCAACTTTCTTATCGAATCTTCCCACGATGGACCGCTTAACCTAACATCCACGCCTCCCCGGCGTCAAATCGGCCCGAAATCTAAGGCGGGGACCTTAAAGCGGCAGCTAAGAGCCCTGAGTACTATACTTTTGGTCTAGCGCTGGCCCTAACTTCCTGTATCATACAGGAGAAGGCCATGAGTTACATTCGATCTAGTACGATACAGTTTCTCGGACAAACCGAATCTCTTTCGACCCAGGTCCAGCCGCGCCCGGCATCGCTGCTCCACAAGGCCCTGCTCTATATGGCCGCAGGCACGCTGCTCTCCGGCGGGTTTTATCTCTTAATCCACGGCAGCCGCTGGGAATGGGCCGTCGTTGCGCTAGCCGTAATAGGCCGTGCCAGTCTGGCCTGCACCCGCTGGGACCCATCCGTATCGGAATAACGCTCGGCTGCTGGGTTCCACCAGCAAGCAACTCCTACTCGCTATTCGGCGCCAGGACCCGGTTGCGTGCTTCCTAGCAATTTGCTAGCATAGCGGTCGGGTGAACGTGATCAGCAGGCGCGGGCTGCTGGAGTTTGCTGCTCTTCATGCCGGCTCGCTGGGGCCGCTTACCTCTTGGTTCCATGTGGCGCGCCGCGCCCGATGGCGAGGTTTGCAGGATGTTCGCCAGGACTTTCCCTCGGCAGATCAAGTCGGTGACGCCCTGATCTTCAACATCAAAGGCAATCGTTACCGCCTGATTGCGAGGGTGAACTACCCGGGGCAGCGCATCTTCCTCAAGGCGCTTCTGACCCACGCCGAGTATGATCGAAAGGAATGGATAAGATGGGCCTGACCGCCATCAATCCGACCCGGTACGCCAGATTGCTGGCAAAGACCCTTCCCAGGGTCATTCAAACCGAGGATGAATTCGACCGCATGGCGGCACTGCTGGAGGAACTGGATTTTTCAAGACAGGCGCGCAGCGCCGAGGAACGGCTTCTGACGGAGCTGATAACCAGGCTGATCGAGGATTACGACGACCGCCGGCATCCGCTGCCCAGCGTGCCCCCCAAAAAGATGCTGCGCTATCTGATCGAACAGCGACATCTTCGCCAGCGGGACTTGGTTACCCTGCTTGGTGCGAGCAGCGTCGTCTCCGACATCGTCAATGGCAAGCGCTCCATCAGCAAGTCCCAGGCCAGGAAGCTGGCAGCTTTCTTCCGCGTGCCGGCCGATGTTTTCATCTAGTTTAGCCTGGGGCTAGTGAAGGGCTAGCGATCCTTTCCTCGCCCGGCGTCCCTCTCTCGCGCAAGTTCGCTGATTGGAGAGGCGCCGGAAGCTCGTGCGGGAAAGGCCCCGGCACTCACGCGGTGAGGCGGAGTAAACAAATGATGCAAGATAATTGGGCTGCCCCCGGGCGCTTGGGTTCACGTGCCGGGGTGCCCCGGGCATTTGTCTTGACATTGTCGGGCAAGAGCGTTAACCTTTAGGAAGTGAAAGGAGGCAGAAGCCGATGCCGTCGCGTGCGCTACGTAGCGAGAAACTTGACCTTCGATTAACGCGAGGCGCCAAAATGGCGTTGCAGGCGGCGGCTAGGGCCTCACATCGTTCGGTAAGCGAATTTGTTCTGGAGAGCGCCTTGGCCCGGGCCGATGAGGCTCTTGCCGATCGACGCGCCTTCGGACTGAACGCCGACCAGTGGCAAGCATTTGTTGCCGCCCTCGATGCACCGCCACGCCCTCTGCGGCGGTTGGGGCGGCTCTTGAAGGAACCTGGATTCTTTGACGCTGGGTCTGATCCGTGAGCGATGCCCGGCGCGTCGAGAAGCTCCGGCGTGATCACGCTGTCGAGGGCTTCGATTGCGGCTCCGAGGAACTGAACCGATACCTGCTGCGTTATGCCTTGCAGAATCAGCAAGCCGGTGCTTCTCAAACCTACGTTGGCGTTGTTGGCGATGCCATTGTCGGCTTTCACACCCTCGCAGCGGGCCAAGTGACGTATGAAGATGCCCCGGAGCGGTTGACCAAGGGTTTAGCCAGGCACCCCGTGCCAATCATGCTGCTGGCACGTCTGGCTGTCGATCGCCGCTGGCAGGGCCAGGGCATTGGCCAGGCGCTTCTAAAAGACGCGATGCGACGAACACTGCAAGCCGCTGACATTGCCGGCATCCGCGCACTCGCAGTCCATGCCAAGGGCGAAGAGGCGAAACGTTTCTACCAGCATTTCGACTTTATCTCCTCCCCTACTGATCCGATGCATTTGTTCGTTCTGCTGAAGGATGTGCGGCGCATTGTTTCCGGGCCGTAACTCTCCTCCGCCGCCCGGCAGCCGTTGCGATTGTCCGAACGGCGGCGGACCCCTCCCGGCCTTGGAGCAGCGCGCCGGAACCCTCACGGCCCTTCGCGCACCTCCACCACTTGATTGGCTTTGACATTCGTCAGCGCCTGCTTCACCCCGCTCGGCCAGACGATCTCGATTTTCCCGACCGTCTCAGCCTTCCCCAACCCAAAATGCACGCCCTGGTGGCTGGACGAGGCATACCCCACCGCCGTCGTCATGTGGTTGTACTGATTCCCAATCCGGATGCGCGCGCCGATCCCATCGCGATTGCTCTTGGTCCCAATCAGCTTGAGCCGGATCCAGTTGTTCCCGCCCGGGCTGATGTTCTGCCACAGCTCCGCCGGCTCGCCCAGCGCGGAGACCACCACGTCGATTTTGCCGTCGTTATCGAAATCGGCAAAGGCGCCGCCCCGGTGCGCCCGCACCAGGTCCAACCCGGCATCGGCGGAACCATCGCGAAACGTACCGTCGCCCTGATTGGCGAAG
>JBGOUJ010000483.1:0-6015 GCA_041477005.1 Terriglobia bacterium
CGCCGCGGTGCCGGTCTATTACGTCAGCCAGAAGAAATCCATTGAGCTGCGCCTCGAGGTTCTGCGGCTCAACGGAAGCATGACCCGCGATGCCTGGATCGGCTGGAAGGCCTTTCTCGAGCAGGCGGCCGGCCGGGCGGCCTCATCCGGGACCTCGTTTCGCTTGCCTTACGTGCAGCTTGGGCCGGGAATCTCGACGCGCGAGGTCTTCCTCGGCTGCTATCCGAGGGGAAGGGATGGTATCGAGATGCTCTATCCCGGCGACATGCACGCCCAGGACTGTGTGACCTTCGCGGCGGCGGCGCGGGAGATCGATCGCCTGCCGCTGCCCCCGACTATGGCCATCGTGGAGCCGGGAGATCCCGCTCCGCAAGGAAATGCTCTGGCGTGCGGCGTGCCGGCCCGGCACGGCCTGCCGCCGGTCGTTTCTCTTCAGCGGTGATTCAGGAAGGCGATCAAATCGGCCAGCTCACGGCCGGTCAGGACGGGCCAGCGCAATCCTCGCTTTTCCATCTCAGACAACATTCGCGGCCCGTGCTGCCAGAGGGCGGAGGCCATCTGGGGGGCGGAGAAGCGGCCCTGCTGATCTTTTAGACTGGGCGCTCCCGAACCAGCCTGGTCGTGGCAGGCGGCGCAATGCTTCGCGGTGAAGAGGCGCCGGCCGGTGCGCGGACTGCCCTGCTCTTCGAAGTAGCGCTTGGCGAACAAGTAGGCGATGATCTGGCTCATCTCGTTTTCACGCAAGGTGGGAAATTCGGTCTTGCTCTCCCGGGCCAGGCGCCGCATCTGGGGGGCGTGGTTCCACATGGCGACGCTAAGCCCGGTGAAGGTGCGTGACTCGCGCGCCACGGGGAGCAGATCGATCTTGCCCGTCTCGGCGCCGCCGACCGTGTGGCAGTGCGCACAACCCCGCTCGGTGAAGAGCTTCTCGCCCGCCGCGGGATCTTCGAACACCAGCGTCGGCGCCGCCGCGGGCCGGTTGGGCAAGTTGCCCAGATAGACCAGCAAATCGACCATTTCCTGAGAAGTGAAGGTCGGCCACCGCACGCCGCTCTTCTCCATTTCCTGCATCATGGTGGTCGCGTGGTTCCACATCTGCTCGGTCCAGCGGACGCGGTCGGCGATGGCCGGCCACTGGGAGACCGGCGGGCCGCGCCGCTGGCCTTCGGCGGGCGTCAGGGCGTGGCAGGTCCCGCACTTCTTGGCCGCGAACACCGCCTTGCCGCGGCCCGCGTCCCCGGGGAGATCGAAGAAGCGGATGGAGTAGAAGTAGGCGTAGAGGTCGATGACTTCCGTGGATCCGAGGGCGGGTACCTGGATGTTCTTCGCCGCCATGGCGCGCCACATCGCGGGGGCGTGGTTCCACATCACGGCGGCGAGCGCGGCCGGGGTGAAATCTCGGGTCGAGCGGCGCGCGAGATCCGGGGCGGTCGTCCCGCCGACGCCGCGGATCGAGTGGCAGAGCGTGCAGTTGCGCCGCTCGAAGATCTCCGAGCCGCGCCGGGCGTCGCCGTATTGGCCGGCCAGCGGCGAGGGCCACAGCGCCGCGGCGGCCAGCAGGCTAAAGGCCGATCTGGAGGCCCGTCGAAAACATGTGGGTGTGAAAATTCTCGAACGCATAACGGCTCTCGGTAAAGCCAAACCACCGCCACTCGGAAGCCCAGGCGATCTTTCCCCGGAGCGGCAGCGCGAAGCGCGCCTGCGGCTGATAGTAGCGCGTCGGCCGGCTGCCGTTGTCGATCGAGTAACTGCCGCCCAGGCTCAGCCGGCCGCCGCGGCTGAAGTTCGTCTCCACGAATACGCCGCCCAGGTGAGCGTTGTCCCGGTAACGCGAAATGTCCGTTTGAAGGGTTTCCGGCTCGAGGAAGGGCACATCGGAGCGCAGGGTGGAGCGGGAGTAATCGGCGATCACGGTAAAGCGCTTCGCCTTGTTGGGCGTCCAGGTTACGCTGAGCGAAGATTGCTGACTGCGGAAATCGAGCAGCACGTCGGGTGCGGGGTTCTGGTTGTTCAGAATGGAGAAAGACGCGGTCAGGGTGAGCGAGGGGCGGAAACGGTAACGGCCGCGCACGCGGGCGCGCTGGTAGCGCATCAGGTCGGTGCGGAAAAACACGCGGTCGCCCGGCGAGGCCTCGAAGTCGAGCGACAGGTCGAGTTTCGGTGAGAAGCGGAGGCTCGCGCCGGCCAGCGCCACTTGCCGCCGCACCTCGCCCAACTGAACGGGTCCGGAGGTGCGGCTGATCAGCGGATTCGGCGCCTCCGCGTCGCCCCACACGTAGCGTTCCCCGCCGCGCAGGGTCAGGAAGGAGCCAAGATCGAGGAGGGCTTCCACCTGATGCTGGTTGTAATTCATAACCACATCATCGAGGACCTGAAGCTGCACGTTGGTCGGCGGCGTGGTGTTGAAGTTCTGGGCGAGCACCGACGAGCCGGAGATGTGGAACCGGTCGGTGAACCAGGATTCGACGATGCGCAGGCGGCGGAAGGGCCGCAGTTCGGCCGACCAGGAGCCCGAGGTGTGCGGCCGGCTGGCCTGACCCATGGAGATCTCGGAGAGGCCGGTGTAAGGCGCGAGCGCGCTCTGCAGCAGCAGGTTGCCCTTGGCCTGATCGAAATACTGGGCGTCGATCGACGGCTCGCTGTAAAGGTACTGGCCGGTGAAGTTGAGCCAGGACCAGGGCCGGGCCTGGATCACGCCGCGATCGAAAATCCCGCTCCCCCGCGCGCCATAGGCTTGGTAAAGACTGTTGAGAACCAGGCCGGAGGTGGTGCGGTTACCCAAGCCGCCGGGGGTCTGGGTGTAGACCTGCTGGTCGTTCTTGAAAGTCGTGCCGCCTTGCTCCAGCGTGACGTTGAAGCGCGAGAAGTTCAAGTGGGCGCCGCCGCGATAGGACTCGGTCGAGTCGCCCAGATTGGTGTTCACCGGGAACTCGTTGCTGTCGCTGACGAAAGTCGTGATGCCGTGGCCGTGGCCGGAGTTCTGAGAGAAGGCCAGGAACGGAGAGAACCGCGCGCCGGGCTTGATGTCGAGCTCGGTGTCGATCTGGCGGCGCTGCAGGTCGAGGGCGCGCTCGTTGAGCACCAGGCCCTGGCCGAGCAGCGGGTCGGCGAAGGAGGGCATCGCGTTGAAGTAGGCTACGTTGCTGTAGTTGACCTGCAGCAAATAGATTCCGGACAGGCCGGCTTCGAGCCTCGCGGCGTTGTAGGGATCGCCGCCCCAGGAGGTGGCCTGTAGCTCCAGCCGATCGAGAAATTTGCCGTTGGGGTCGCGGAAACTGGTGTTGGCGCGGAACAGCTTGGGGCCTTCGCCCAGGTTTACGATGCTGCGATAGGTATTTTTACTGCCGGCAACGTCCTGGACGAAGCGGTAGCCGACCTCGACGGTGCCGGTGAGCTTCTGCTCGGCGGCGGCGGGAGGCACCGCCTCGGCCGCTGCTTGGGGGGTTGCCTGGGAGGGGGCTGGCGGGGCCGCTTCGGCAGCGGCTAGTGGAGCTGCTTGGCCCGCAGGAGCCGCAGCCGCCTGGCCGGCGGCCGGAGCTGTCTGCTCGCCCGCGGGCGGAGTTGCCTGGCCAACGCCGGATGGAATGGCCTGGTTGGCGGCGGTTTGCCCGGCGGCTGGCGGGGCCTGCTCCGCTGCTGCGGAAGCAGCTTGGTCGCCCGTGGCCGGCGGCGCGTTCGCCGTGCCGGATGGCGGAGCTTGCTCGCCGGCTGCGGGAGGGGCTGCGCCCGCTGGGGCTTTCTGCGCGGCGCGTGGGAGGGCTGCCTCGGCAACGGTCGGTGCGTCCGGCCGTGCAGGCGACTTCGATTTCTGCGCTTCCTGGGCGGCAAGCGGCAGGGCCAGAGCTGCCACAGCGATCGGGAGCAAGCTCCGCAGCGTCATCGCAGAAACTCCCGGTTCACCAAGGAGCCGTGAATCTTGGAGTGGCAGATGGTGCAATTCTGGAACCGCGCGGTGCGCAGGTTGTGGAACGCCGGCGGCACGCCGCCCAGCGTGGTGAGGTTGTTGGCGTGGCACTCCAGACACAACTGGCTCACCTGGCTGCGGACGAGCATTCGCGGATTGGCCGAGCCGTGCGCCTCGTGGCAGGAGCTGCAAGCGCCGAGCTTCACCGGAGCGTGCTCGAAGGGGAACGGGCCGCGCTTATCGCCGTGGCACTTGACGCACACCGGCTCGTTGGCCGAGACCCGCTGGAGCGAGGCCGGCGGCTGCTCCCCGTGCGGGTTGTGGCAATCGACGCAACTAATGGCCTTCTCCGGGAGCCGGTGGCGGTAAGGGCGGTTGAACTGGGCCCGGACGTCGGTGTGGCAGCTCGCGCACAGCGCGTCGACGTGAGCCACCAGCAGCCGCTCCTGGTGGGTTTGGTGGACGGTGTGGCAGTCGAGGCAGCTCAGGTTGTTGCGGTTATGAGCGCCGAACAGGCGGCCGCGGTGAGTCTCCTGGCCGCCGTGGCAGGTAAGGCACTTCTCGTTCACCTGCCGCTTGTCGGCCGTTTTGAAGGAGAAGATCTTGGAAACGTCGGCGCTCTCGGCGTGCTCCTTGGCGGCTCCGTGGCAGGATTCGCAGGCGCGGGCCTTCCAGTCCAGCCGTTTGCCGGTGTCGAGCGAATAGTGAGGGTTCTTGGCGAAGTCGCGGACCGTGTCTTCGTGGCAGGCCTGGCAGGTTTCCGTACCGCCGTAGCCGGCGGGGAGGGTGCGGCCGGCTGGGGCCTGGGCCCAAAGGGCGCCCCCCCAGAGTGCGCCCCAGAGGGTGATGCATTCCAGGAGCCGGGCTAGGGGCCGCGCTGCGGGCCGGGCCAACGGCCAGGCGGGCAGCAGAGGAGGTGGCATAGCTCGTGGCATGTCCGGTAACCCAGCGGGAGCAAACCCCGGTTAGCGTGCATGCACCTTGTCGATCGAGAAATCGGCTGTCGTTCCGTGACAGACATCACACGACTCGCCCAACTGCAACGACGTGTTGATCAGCGCGTGCGCGGCCGCCGACTTCTCGGTGTGGCAGGCCAGGCAAGCCGCCGTGGTCGGCTGCTGCGGCGAGAACCAGCCGCGCGGCTGCTGCGAGGGCAGCGCCCCATCGGGCGGCGGCACCTGCTCGGTGTTGGTCAAGTGGCATTGCTGGCAATCGCGCAGGTCGCCTGGGAAACGAACATCGTTGAAATTGTTCTTGCTGCCGCCGAAGCCGAAGATCGTGAAGTCGGTGGTCAGGTTCTCGCCCCGGTGGATCTTGTGGATCATGGTCTTGAAGTGCACGCTCTCGACGGGATTCTGGGCGGCCGGCCGGAAGGCGGAGTCGTTCTCGTTGGGGTTGTGGCAGATCAGGCAGTGCTCGACCTGGTTGCGGTTCGAGCCGTGAAGTTCGAGAGAGACGTGGCAGGTCTCGCAGGTGTCCTGGGACACGACGGCGCGGCGCGGCACCGGCTTGGGGTCGGTGACGCCGTAGTAGAAGACCTTGTTCACGCCGGCGTCCCGGACGTTCTTCATTTCCTTGGTGGTGCCCTGCAGGAGGGTGACGTTGCGGTAGCCCTCGATGCCGACGGCGAAAGTGCCCCTGGCGTCGGCCGGGATCGCTGTCTGGAACGTGTAGGTGTAAACGCCGTTCGATCCGGTGGCCTTGGAGGCGTCCTCGCTGACGTAACTGCCGTAGTCGGTGGTGGAGCTCAGCGTGGTGACCAGAGCGACCCGGGCCATGTCGGAGGGCAGGATCGGCACGCCGTTGCGGTCCTTTATGCTGAAGGTCACGGTTGGTTTCTGGCCGGGGCCGGAGCTATCCACCTTCAGAATATCGAAGATGGTGCTGGGCAGCAGGAGGGAGTGGGTCGGAGTGACGTGGGCGCCCTTGATCGAGGCATCGAAATCCTCCTCGCCCTGCGGGATGTGGCAGGTGCCGCACAGGTTGTCGCTGAGTTGCGGACCAACGACACCACCCGCATGATTCTGGCCGGTGGCGAAGTTGACATCGTCGTGGCAGGCGCCGCAGGCGGCCCGGTTGGGCTTGGTCAGGTAGTTGTTCTTCTGGGTGGC
>JBGOUJ010000484.1:0-6009 GCA_041477005.1 Terriglobia bacterium
ATGCTGGAAGAGGTGAAGGCGGTCTACTTCGAGGAGCCGTGCCCCTTTGACCACCTGGAGGACACCAAGGTCGTCACCGTCACCCTTACGATCCCGGTCGCGCTCGGCGAACTGGAGTACAGCGACTGGCGGTTCCGGTGGATCATCGCCAACCGTGGCGCCGACATCGTGCAGCCGGACCTTTTCTACTACGGCGGCATGATTCGCTCGATGCGGGTGGCGCGCATGGCGGCCCTGGCAAAGATGCCGACCACGGTTCACATCTCCGGCGGGTTCGGCTTCGTCTACATGCTGCACTTCTCGTCCTGCGTAGCGGACGTCGGTCGTTATCAGGAGTACAAATTAGGCACGGAGAAATACGGAAGCTGGTTCGACCCGCCCATAACCGTGAAGAACGGCAGGATGACGATCCCATCGGGCCCGGGCGTGGGGATCAAGGATGTGGCGGGGCTGTTGAAGGGCGCACAGGAGGTGTAAGGGCCGGTCCGGTCACGGATGTGCCACTGCATCTCTTCGTCGAGCTCGCGGTCGAAGCGAGCTAGTTTGCCACGGTTGTCAAGAAATAAATTGCGCTATCATTTGATAGCACAATTACGGATGCTTTCACGATCGGCGACTTGCGCCAGCGAACCGGTCATCTCATACGGGATGTGGAGTCGGGCAAGCTTTCCGTGGTCACCAAGCACGGGCGTCCGGTCTTTGTAGCGGTGCCCCTGGACGAGCGCGCGCTGCGAGAGGGAATCGGCGCAGCGCTCGCTATGAAGCTTTACAAAGAGGACGTTCTCACGCTGGGAAAGGCCGCCCGCCTGGCCAACCTGACGGTCGAAGCTTTCCTCGAAAAGCTCGGCGCCTGGGGCATCCCGAGTGTCCGCTACTCTCCCCAGGAACTGGACGAAGAGCTCTACTTCTTCAGGGTGTAGACCTTGTCGGTGGCGAAGAGCTTGCCGTTGCCGTCCAGGCCGAGCAGGCGGACGAGCAGCGCGGTGGGGTATTCGCGGGAGATGTCCGGGGGGATGGTGAATTGGCCGAACTGGGCCGAGCCGAGCACGCGGGTGCCCCGGCCGCTCGAGGAGACATCGCCGGTCCATAGCCAGATCATGTTGCGCGTGGCGCGGCTCGGCTTGATCAGTGTGGCGTTGAATTCGAGTGGCTGGCCGGCGGGGATCTCCCCATCGGCCGGCAGTTGAATGGCGAAAGGCACCTCCTTCTTGCTCCCTTCCGGCGTCTGCACTTCGGGCTGGAACGATTCGAACTTGTAGGAACGGTTCATGCCCTGCTTCTTGCCCTCGCGCCGTATATAGAGGATCCAATCGTGGGAAGGCTCCGGCGGCGTGCCCACGGTGTAGCGCTCGCCTTTGAAGCCGCCCTCATCGACCCAGGCGCCGGTGAGGGGGTTGAACCAGCTCACGTCGTAGCCGGCCTTGGAAACCATCAGCTCGATCCCGGGGCCCGGCTTCTCGACGTAGACGACGTATTCAACCTCGTCGAGCGCCATGGCGCGGGCGCCCTCGATCTTTAGGTAGGGTTCCAGCTCGAAATGGCGAGTCTGCGCGAAGAACTCGTAGAGGTGCTTGGCCTGCTGGGCGCCGGGCGAGTCGGCGAAGCGCAGATCGACTTCGCGGCCGCCGCCGCGCGTGCCGGTGTTGGCAAAAGTCACGTGCTCGCCATTGATGGCAGCGCTCCACAGGCGCCTGCGAAACGCGTCGGTGTCGACGTCGCGGGCGTCGGCCTTCCCCGCCCCGCTGTCTTCGGCGCCAAACGCGAGATTGACAAAAGCATACGGGTAGATCTGGTGCTCGATGGCAAAAAGGTTGGCCTCGGAAGCCCGGTTGGTGATGTAGTCCAGCAAGCCGGTGCCGGCGAACCATGAGGACGTGGCCCCGGCCTCGGTCGAACGCGGGTGATGGTAGGGGTCGAGCTGTTTCAGCAGGTCACCCATCTCCTTGAGCAGCCCCGGGCCGTCCTGGTAGCTCAGGAAGTCCTCGAGGCCCTGCCAGGTGACGTTCATGGCGGCGTAGCGGGCGATCAAGTAGCGGAAGTAGCGGTCGCGCTGGCGCCAGTTGGGCAGTAACTTCTCGAGCTGGCCCTTGCCTCCGCCCAGGATCAGGTCGCAGGCGATCCCTTTCTGATTTAGATAGCGAATCCGCTCATCGAGGTTTTGGAAATACTCGGGGGTGATCCGGTCCGGGTCGGCCAGGACGCGCGAGGCGGCCGCCTCATCGCCCAGGACCAGCCCGCGCAGATGGTTAAACTTTTGCGTAGCGCGGAGGTCGGCCAAACGGCGAAAGGTGTCAATCGGGATGGTGGCGAAGCTATAGCAGGTGTCGCCCAGCCAGTAGTGGCCGGTGTTGGGCTGGGAGTAACGGAAGTGGTGAACGTTGAACGGAATGACGAAGCCAGGCGTGGATGGCGCGGTGGCCTGGAAGCTCATGATCTTGCCGTTGAAGCGCTCGATGTTGGAGGTAACGCGGAAGTCCCACTGGCCTTCGGTGAGCGGCGAGAAGCGGATCTTGAACTTGCGGCCGCCGTCCCAGAAACCTGGCAGGCGATAGGTCTCGCCGTGCGGCGCCCGGAACTCGGCCCGCAGCTCGAGGCTCTGGTAGGCATTGGGCTGCCGGGCCGCTTCCTGCTCGGTCAGCTCGAACTCGATGTCGCAGGGCTCATAAGCCGGCGTCGAGCGGCACGGAGTCTGGGCCGCGGCGCCGGCTGCACCGAGCAGCCAGAGAAGCAAGATCACGAATGAGCGCGAATGAACCTGAGACGGCATAGCCGCAACCAAACGATGCGAACGCCGTGGACAAGTTTACCGCAACGACGGCACAGGAGGCCTCAGCATGCCATGTTACCGGCTTGCCGCAACTGGTACCTGGCGCCCCTTCCGGTCGCGTTGCTACGAGAGCCTTGTGCAGTTTCCCTGTGAAAAAACAAGGCAAAAGGCAAATTGCAAAAGGCAAAAATCGAGGAAGGGCGCATCTTTTTAGTGCCCGGCCCGAGGGCCGGGCATGAATCCCGAGTTCCGGCGGGCTGGAACCGTCAAGGCGAAGCCTTAACATGCCCGGCCCTCGGGCCGGGCAAAGCGCAAGCTTTCCGCTTGACTTCGCCCACGGGCAGTGTATAGTTATGTCACACTATGAGTGTGTCCAAGAATTTGGGCCGAAGAGCGCATGTCATCCTGCCGGTTGACGTAGTTGCCGCCATCGACAAGCTGGTCGGCAAACGGGGCCGAAGTGCGTTCCTGACGGAACTGGCCCAGCGCGAAATCAAGATTCGCCGCCAGCGCGAAGCCCTGCGCGAAACCGCTGGGGCGTGGAAGGACCAGGACCACCCGGAACTGGCACAGGGAGCCGCCGCCTGGGTACTGCAAATGCGCGCCCTCGACAACCGGCGCTTTGAGGAACTCGAACGGCGCCGGGAAGGGAAATGGCCTACCTGCTCGATTCGAGCGTCTTGATCGACGCTCTGAACGACCGGAACGGACGTTCACAGCTTCTCGCCCAGCTCTCTCAACAGGATATTCTCCTTGCCTGTTGCTCAGTGAACGTCACCGAGGTTTACATGTCGAGCAGCAGCAGTTTTTTTACAGGCTGGGGCAGGCCGGTCTCTACGCCCCTGATCCAGCAATGACGGACAAGCTCGACCTCGACGACCCCGTTCTGTTCAGAAAATACCACGACGATCCCCCGTCCTTCACCGAAAAGCTCAAACAGATGCACGTTGACATCAATACCGTTCTCGTGCGGCCCGACCCCGTTAACATTCGCGTGCTCGCCCTTCAGGAAGGAGACCCGGCTACGCTCTCGACTCTCTACCTGCTGACGGGCGAGGACACCGGCCAGCAGCTCGAAGATGGCATCCACCTCCGGCGTCGCGGATTCGCCGAGAAGATTGTGGGCTGGCCTGTTCGAGAAGACGAATCGGCGCGACCACGGCGAAATGGGTACCGTTCTCTGGCGTCCTAACGGTCTCGGAAGATGGAAGTTCGACCAGAGGGGGCCGGGCAGAATGCCGCGCCGCGAAGCGGCGCCTCCCTGATTTTTGACTTTTGCACTTTGCCTTTTGCCTTGCTGTTTGCCTTGTTATTGCCCCGCCCTTGGCCTTCGCCTTTCCATGTTGGGAAGCACACCTGTCTTACGAACGCATTACGGGCTTGCCGACGCCTTGTCTTCCAGATAAGATAGCGCGAGCTTTGCACGATAGCGGCGTGAGAATGCTCCGAACCTCTCTCTGCGATTTCCTAGGCATCGAGACGCCGATCATTTGCGCGCCGATGGGTTTCGTCACCGGGCCGGAGCTGGCGGCGGCGGTGAGCAATGCCGGGGGGCTGGGCATTATGTCGTTCAGCGGCAACCCGCCGGAGGCGCTGCGGCAGGAGATCCGCCGCCTGCGCGGCCTCACGGATAAGCCGTTTGGGGTCAACATCCTTTTGCCTCGGGCAGCGGCGGAGCACGTGGCCGTTTGCGTGGAGGAGCGCGTGCCGGTCCTTTCGCTGTTCTGGGGAGACCCGGCGCCCTACGTGGAGCGCGCCCATGCGGCGGGCATAAAGGTAGTCGACCAGGTCGGGTCGGTGGCCGCGGCGCAGCGCTCCGTGCGGGCCGGCGTCGACGTGATCATCGCGCAGGGCTTCGAGGCGGGAGGGCACGTCGCAGGCCGGGTGACGGCGATGGCGTTGGTCCCGCGCGTAGTGGACGCCATCGCGCCCGCCCCGGTTGTGGCCGCCGGCGGCATCGCCGACGGTCGCGGCGTGGTCGCGGCCCTGGCGCTCGGGGCGCACGGCGTCGCGCTCGGCACGCGGTTTTTGGCAACGCCGGAAGCCGCGGCGCACCCGGTCTACAAACAGAAGATCCTGGACGCCGGCGAAGAGGATACCGTGCACACTACGCTATGGGGCCGAGGCTGGCCGGACGCCCCGCACCGGGCGCTGCGCACGGCCTTCGTCGAGCGTTGGCTGGCCGAGGAGCGGCGAGGCAGCGAGCAACGGCCGGACGAGCCGATCGTCGGGGAGACCGTCATCGCCGGCCAGCGGGTCCCCATGCCGCGCTTTCTCGGGTTTCCGCCGAGCAGACACACCACCGGCGACATCGAGTCGATGGCCTTCTACGCCGGTGAGGGCGTGGGCCTGGTGCAGGAAGTGAAACCGGCCGCCGCCATCGTTCGCGAGCTGGTGGACGAGGCCCGGCAGATCATAGGATCTTTGAAGGCTTAGGCACTCCCTCGCGGACCCCGAGGACAGCGGCCCGGAAAGCGCGTTACAGTGAGAGATCAGGAGGCACGAACGTGGGTCAAAATCCCCGAGCTGCCCGGCCTGGGGCTGGCGCCTCGAGAAAGTGAGCTGGCAAAGATATGAAAGCGACTCGCCGCGGATTTCTGAAAGCTGCAGGCGCGGCTGCGGCCGTCCCCTTGCCCGCGCGCCCGGCGGCCCCCCGCCGGCCGGCCTTCACCCCGACGTCCCCGCTGGAGAAGCTCTCGGACAATCTGTTTCGCCTCGAAGACACCTGTAATGTCTACCTGATCCGCGACGGCAGCCGGGGCGTGCTGATTGACTTCGGCTCGGGCAAAATCCTCGATCACCTGCCGTCGCTCGGCGTCACGCAGGTCGACTGGGTCCTGCACACGCATCATCATCGCGACCAGTGCCAAGGCGATCCGCTGGCGGTCGAGCGCAAGATCCCCATCGCCGTTCCGGTCCACGAGCGACATCTGTTCGCCGACGCGGAGAACTTCTGGCGAAACCGCCGCGTGTATCACCTCTACAATGTCCGCAACGACTTTTACACCATCACCGAGAACATCCCGGTCGCGGCGGCTCTCCACGATTACGCGAGCTTTCGCTGGAACAACCGGGAGATCTTCGTCCTGCCGACGCCGGGACACACGCCCGGCGCCGTGACTCTGGTGGCGACGGTCGACGGCAAGAAGGTGGCGTTTTCGGGCGACTTGATGCACAGTCCCGGCAAGGTGCAGACGCTCTACGACATGCAATACAACTACGGCGGGTCGGAGGGCGTGGAC
>JBGOUJ010000485.1:0-5993 GCA_041477005.1 Terriglobia bacterium
CATGCGCTGGCCGTCGGCTTCTCGCTCCCGGAACTGGCGAAGATTCTGAAGGTTCGCGACGCGGGTGGAGCGCCTTGCCGCCAAGTCAAGCGCTTGCTCGAAGAGAAGGTGCTCCAGATGGAGGAGCAAATCGGCGATCTAGTGGCAATGAGGAAACACTTGCGGACAGTCCTGGCCGAGTGGGACGAACGGCTCACTCACACTTCGCACGGCAAACCAGCCCGGCTGTTGGAGACGCTGGTCGCCCCCGGTTACCAGTCAAAGCCCCGTAAATTGAAGGGAAAAGCAATTTGACAAGTCAAAAAGGAGTTCGTATGAAATCGAAAACATTGATCGCATCGTTGGTTATCGCCGCATTTTCTCTGTTTGTCATTCGAGTAGCGGCGCAGCACTCAGAGCATCCACAAGGGGGCATGATGTCTTCGGACATGATGACTCAGCACCAGCAGATGATGAGTCAGCACCAGGAGCTAGGAAATTTGATTGATCAACTCAACAAGAGTTTCGCCGCCCTGGAAAACGAGAAGGACCCCGGCGTCCTAAAGAGTAAGTTGGCAGAGCACGGCGCGTTGCTCAAACAGCTCCAGAGCAAGTTCCAGCAGAGCTCGGGAATGATGGGGATGATGGGACAGAGTATGGACCATTCCATGATGATGCAGCATGGCGAACAAGCCATGGGCTTCAGCCAAACCCAAACCATCCACCACTTCCTTCTGACCAAGGACGGAGGCGTGATTCAGGTGGAGGCGAATGATCCGAAAGACACGCAGAACCGCGATCTGATCCAGAGCCATCTAACTCACATCTCCCAGGCTTTTGCTGCCGGCGATTTTTCAGACCCCCTGGCCGTGCATGACAAAGTTCCGGATGGCGTCCCTGTGATGCAGCGCTTGAAAGGGGACATCCATTACATCTTCGAACAGACCGCTCAAGGTGGCCGAGTCACTATCACAACCGCCAACCCGCAGGCTCTGGGCGCAATTCATGAATTCCTTCGTTTCCAGGTCAAGGAGCATCAGACGGGAGACAGCCTGAACGTTAACTAACCGCGCCTCAAAGGCACTATCTCTCTCCCGGAGGGATGCGGTGCCTGAGAGCTCTGGTTGAGATGGAAGTGGTGTCGGTCTCATTCGACCTTGAATACCGACGTGACGCGCAGCTTGACCTGATCTAGAAACAGCGCGAACACGGCCGCGGCCATCAGTATCACCACCAGGATCCGCCACGGCAGCGGCTGCATCAAGGTGCCCGACAGAGCAAGCGTCAAGACAATGGCGAGGTCCACTGCGGACGACGCTAAAACCCAAGTGCTGGGCTTGGAGCGCCACAGATGCCGCCGCTCGCGCAGTGCGTACATAACGGCTTGGTTTCCGAACACCAGCGTAGCGAACGCCAGCGTTTGCAGCTCCCCGGAACCTAGGCCCAGGTTGAACTTTCCGAATGCCAGCGCTGCGGTGGAGAAGCCGAGTTTGCAAAGTCCCAGGACGGCGGCAGCCGCGGTGATGTTGCGCATGTGCCATGAGCTGGGAGACGGCGCAGCGCTCGCGCGATCGGTCGTAAGCGACATGCTGAGGAAGTCATTCGTCACCAGCAACAGGACCATGAGGACCGGCGTCAGGACCGCATGGCCTGTCAGGACAAGCCCGATGGCCAGAAAAAGGACAATCTCGATCTTCTTAACCAGCATGTTGAACGTATAGGTGAGGAGCCGCTGGAATCCGATCCTGCCTTCCTGGACGGCGAACACGATGCCGGCGAGTCCTGGCTCGGTCAAAACCATGGCAGCCGCGGCCTTGGCTACGTCGGTCGCGGAGGAAACGGCGATCCCGATCTGCGCCTGCCGCAGCGCTGGCGCATCATTGGCGCCATCGCCGCACATGCCGACCACATGGCGGTGGCCCTGGAGAGCTTTAACGAGCCGATATTTGTCTTCCGGCACGACCCGCGCAAAAACGCCGAATTTGTCAGTGCTTAGATCGTCGGAAAGCTGTTCCGCCGGGCAAACAGCGCCAACGATGCCGACCCGGTTCGCAATCGCCGCCGCCGTAACCGGCGAATCTCCCGTGATCATGACCGTGCGGACGCCCAAGTCTTGCAGTTCGGCGATCAGCTTCTTCGAATCCTCGCGTGGGGTGTCGCTGAGAGCAATCAGCCCAGCCAAGCGCAGCGATGCCGGCGACCCCATAGCAACGGCGATGACCCGGTTTCCGCGCCCCGCAAGATCGTCCACCAGGCGCCGAGCGTCCGGCGGCACCTCTGCCGCGCCCGCAATGGCCTGGAATGCGCCTTTGGTGATGCGAAGTTCGTGTCCGTCTTGATCAACGGCGAAGGCCTCCGAGCTCTTGGTTGTCGGATCAAAGGGAACAAAGCGGACCAGTCGTGGGAGGGCGCCCGGAACTGTTGATTTGGCCGCAGCCGATCGGATGGCGAGATCGATCGGGTCCTGATCCGCCTCGGAGCTCGCCAGCGCCGCAAGCGCCAGGACGCGGCCGCGGTCAAATCCCGGCATCGCAAAGACCTCGCTGACCACAAGTTCATTGCGCGTCAGTGTCCCCGTCTTGTCGGCGCACAGGACATCCATGGCGGCTGCCTCGTGCGCGGCCGAGAGGCGGGTCAGCAGAACACCGCGCTCCGCAAGTATCTGGGCGCTGAGCGCCGCCGACAGCGTAAATGTGGCGGGCAGCGCCACCGGGATCGTGGCCAGCAGCGCTGTCAGGGCGAGGCGGATCAGATCCGCAGAAGGCAACGCCGTGGCATATGCGTAGACGAGGAGGAGGACTGTGACGGCGCCGTTGACAATCGCGAGGTTGCGCGTCGCCGCAAGAATGGCCGTTTGCTCGGTGCTGACGGAGCGGGCGAGGCGCACCAGTTCGGCTGCGCGTCCGAAATAGGTCCTTGCTCCGGTTGCCGTTACTTCCGCAATCGCTTGACCGCGGCGCACCAGGGAACCCGCGTAAATCTGGTTGCCAGGGTTGGCATCGGCCGGGACCGACTCGCCGGTGAGCATCGACTGGTCAACCATAACCGATCCCGACACGATGGCCGCATCGGCGGGCACCAACACACCGAGCGCGAGCCGGATTACATCGCCGGGCACGAGTTCGGACGCCGAAAGCCTGACCCACTCGCCATCGCGGCGCACGAGGGCGGTCGGCGCGAGCCTCTTCTTGAGTGCTGCAAGGGTCGCACCTGCCCGGCCTTCTTGAACGAACCCCAGCGTCGCATTGAACAGGAGCAGGCCGCCGACAACTGATGCTTCGACATACTCGCCAAGGACGAGCTGAAGAAATACCGCAGCCTCGAGCATCCACGGGACGGGACCCCAGAATTTCGCAAGAAAGATCCGCCAGATAGGCAGAGCTTTTTCGGCAACGACGTTCGGGCCGAACTCATCAAGCCGCCGGCGCGCTTCGGCGCTCGTCAAACCACTCGAAGTTGCGTCCTGTACTTGTCGATCCACTCAATCGGCTCTCATCATTGACCACGGTGTAGTTCTGGTGTCAGGGCGTTGAGCGTCGTGGCGGCGAAATCACTGCTGCTTCTTCTTTCCGAAAAGTCCCTGGATGATATTTCCAACCGTAGCCGGCTGCGTGGTCCCGTCGGCCTGCGCGGGCATTACACCGCGGACCAACCCCTTGGTGTCCGGCAGAAAGCGGGGCTCGGAAGAAGTTCCTTGTACGAGGAACGGAATTCCTTTGCCGGTTACGCCGCCCAGGCCCGCGCGACCGGCGAGATTGGCAAGCGCGCCACCTACTCCCGCTTGGGACAAGTTCGCGAGCAGCTTGAAATCCAGCGCTCCCTGTTCATCGATCGTGCCGCCACCGGTAATCGTCCCCAGCTCCGGAACGATGAGCTGAACTCCTTGTGCCTGAATTCCTTCGGGCGCGATGCGCAGCTTGGAGGCCATCGTTTGAATCAGCGTGTCGGGACTCTGCTTCAAACCGGTGAACACAGAAAGCACCGCAAGCTTTTGGGCGAGGCCAAAACCACTGAGCTTGGCGTTTGAGAGGTTCACATCGCCGGCGATGACGAGCTTATCAACGGGGCCGTCGAGCGCGAGATGCGCGGCGGCGGTTCCACCTTGGAGCGTCGCGCCCGAGGGCAGCATCACGCCGAGAGCGGGCAGCAGCGCCTTGATGTCCTCCACGGGGATGCTCGGCGCATCGAGTTTCGCGTGCACCACGGTTGAATCCGCGTGGGTGTCGTACGTTCCCGTAAGCGCCACCGAGCTCTTGCCCGTGACCAGTTCGCCCTTGGCCAACTGGCCGGATCGTTTTGTCATGTCGTAATCGGAGGCGTAACGGAGGGAAATGGGCTGGCTGCTGGGCTGGCCCGCCTTAACCAGCCGGAGCTTGGCGACGGTCGCCGCGCCCTCCGCGTGCGCCACCTTGCCGTCGGAGCGAATTTCTCCACTGTAATCCAGCGTCCCCGCGATTCCCGATGAGGGATCGAGCAAACCGGTGGAGGAAAGATCCACCTGCTGGAGATTCATCTTGGCCCGGAAAGGAGTCTTGGCGGTGTCGCTGGCGTTGATCGGTCCAGCCTCGCCCTCCAGCTTCAGGCTTCCTCCGCCCGGCGTGCGGGCGTCGAGAGTAAACGGAAACGAGGCGTCGGGCGACAGGTGGTTCGCCGTGATATTCACGGACTCGTAGGTTTCCTTGGAACGTGGCGAGCTGCCGATGGTGAGCTGTCCATTGGTGATTTCGAGCGTATCCACCGTGAACTGAGTTGCCGGGGCTGGAGAGGAGGCATTGCTCCCGGGTGCAGGGGGTGGGTTGTGGCTCCCGCCAAGGGTTGAAAAATTCCACCGACCCGAGTCGGCGCGCAGCAGCAAGATCTGGGGCTCCACGAAGTTCAGCAACCGGATATGCAAGGCATGGGAGAAAACCAGCGGCGCGATCTCCACACCCACGCCGAGCGACGTGGCTTTGAAGAAGGGCGAATTGCTGAAGGCGGGATCGTCAGCGATGGAAATCTCGTCCGCCTTCAGCTCACCGCGCCAAACGGAAAGCGCCAGGTGCCCAATGGTGACGTTTCGACCCAGCATCGCACCGAGCTTCTGCTCAATTGTTGGGCGGAAGCTATCTGCGTCGATCACAAACGGCAGGACGACACCTACGACCAGAATCAAAGCAATGACTGCGGCCCCAGCCAGCAATAGCTTTTTCATACTTGCCGTCATCGATGGATCGGCTTGCGCCAAAGGTCTCGGAACGGTGTAATGGACGTCAACCGGAGTCGCAACTTTGCTGGTGCCTTTCCCGAAAACGTGCGAAACCGGGGGACTCACTTCTTGTTGCGTAGTTGGGATTCTACGCTCGGCCGGCCTAGTAGATCAAGGCCCGAGCGAAGCAGGAGGCGGCCGGATCGCTCTGTCGGATCGGCGGTAAGAGACCGTCACTTTTGCGCAGGGAAGGCGGCTATTCGTGCTATAAGGGAAGGTTCGGTTTTGGATCCGGAGGGAGGCAATGCGGGGATGAATTACAGAGAATCCCGACAAGCGGTGGTCGAAAAGAACAAGGGGGTGCGGGACAAGCGCACGACCCTGACAGAGGCGGTCAAAATGATCCGCGACGGCGACCACGTCGCCATCGGCGGGCTGCAGTACACGCGCACGCCCATGGGCCTGCTGTGGGAGATCGTCCGACAAAAAAAGAAGGACCTGACCTTTTACAAGACCCTCCTAAGCTTTGAAGGCGACTGGCTGTACGTTTCCGGGGCGATGCGCAAGGCGGTGACGAGCTGGTTCAGCGGCGGCGTCAGCTGGGGGGTTTCCAAGATCATGCGCAGCTACGCCGAGCGCGACCCCAGCACTTTCGAGGAATGGAGCCTGCTGGGATTTTCCCTGCGGTTTCGTGCCGGCGCCATGGGCATTCCGTGCATTCCCACCAAGTCCATGCTGGGGTCCGATCTGGAGAAAACCACGAACCTGCAGCACCTCCGTTGCCCCTACTCGGGAGAAGATCTGCTGCTGGTTCCCGCCGCGACTCCCG
>JBGOUJ010000486.1:0-5977 GCA_041477005.1 Terriglobia bacterium
AGATCGTGGATCGTGGATCGTGGGCCCCGAGCGGGGTTTTTCCAGGGTCTACGATCTGTCTCAGCCGCTCCAGGTCCTCTGGGGTGTCGACGCCGATTGCCTCGTAGGCGGTCTCGACTACCCGAATGGAGTAGTTAGCCATCGTGTTTCTCCGATTTTGGATCGTGGATTGTGGATGGTGGATCTACGATCTTTCTCACCCGCTCCAGGTCCTCTGGGGTGTCGACGCCGATTGCCTCGTAGGCGGTCTCTACTACCCGAATGGAGTAGCCGTTTTCGAGCGCCCGCAACTGCTCCAGCTTCTCGGCCCACTCGAGCGGCCCGACGGGCAAGTGGGGGTAACGCAGGAGGAAGTCCCGCTGGTAAACGTAAAGGCCGACATGCTTGAAGTGCGCGCCATGGGGCCCATGGGGCGTGCCGGGGGCCGCCGCGGAGGCGGCTCCGTCCCGCGGAAAGGGGATCAGGGAGCGCGAGAAATAGATGGCGTTGCCCCGCAGATCGGTCACCACCTTCACCACGTTGGGGTCCTGGAGGTCCTTGAGGTCGGAAATCCTCTTCTTTAGCGTTGCCATCGGAGGAGGGGCGGGGTCCAATAAGGGACCGATGGCCTGATCTATGGCGGCCGGGTCGATCAGCGGCTCGTCGCCCTGGACGTTCACGAGGATGTCGAATTTTTCTCGGGCGGCGATCTCGGCTACCCTTTCGGTACCAGTCGAGTGGTCCGGGCGCGTCATTGACGCTTCGGCGCCGAAGCGGCATGCTTCTTCCAGGATGCGGGCATCGTCGGTGGCCACGATCACCCGGTCCACCAAGCGCGCCCGTGAGACCCGCTCGTAGACGCACTCCAGCATCGTTTTACCGCCGATTTTGGAGAGGGGTTTGCCTGGGAATCTGGAAGATGCAAAACGAGCCGGTATTACCGCCAATATGGCCAAGCCGTAAGAGTCGTCGGGAAATTTACAATCTGCAAGGTCTCCCGGATCGGTCCGGGTTTGGTACGTTCGATTCTATCACAGTTGGCAGCGTGTGATAATATGAATTTGGAAAGTGACCCGCCGTTGGAAGTTGCCATGGCGCACGTATTGCGGTTTCGATCCCTCCTGTTGGCCCTGCTCCTGGTTCTGCCTGCCGGATGGTGCTTCGGCCAGGCGCCGCTCGTCGCCGCCGACGAGCCGGTGAACCTGAATCCGCGTCCCAAGGCGGCCGCCAAAGAAAGCGGCCTGAAGACGCGCGAGAGCCGGTTCAACATCGACGTCAACACCGTCCTGGTGAGCGTCTCGGTGGTGACCCCGATGGGCCAGCAGGTGACGGGCCTGGAGAAGGAACACTTCCGGGTGTTTGAAGAGAAGGAAGAACAGAAGATTACCCACTTCGGGGCCGAGGATGCGCCGCTCTCGATGGGCATCATTTTCGATTGCAGCGGCAGCATGCAGCAGAAGCTGAGCAAGTCGCGCCAAGCGGTTTCGCAGTTCCTGAAGACGGCTAACCCGGAGGACGAGTTCTTCCTAGTGCAGTTCAACGACCGGCCGGAGCTGGTGGTGGAATTCACGACCAGGCTCGAAGAGATTCAGAACCGGCTGACCTTCACCCAATCCAAGGGCCGGACGGCGCTGCTGGACGCTATCTACATGGGCCTGAACACGATGAAGCGGGGCCACAACGCGAAAAAAGCCCTGCTGATCATCTCCGACGGAGGCGACAACAGCAGCCGTTACACCGAGCGCGAGATCAAGAATCTGGTCAAAGAAGCCGATTCACAGATCTACGCGATCGGCATCTTCGAGCCGGTGTCGTCGCGCGGTCGCACGGCCGAGGAGATGGCCGGCCCAGGGCTGCTGAGCGAAGTGGCCGAGCAGACCGGCGGGCGGCACTTCCCGGCGGACAACCTGAACGAGCTGCCGGATATCGCCGCACAGATCGGCATCGTGTTGCGGAACCAATACGTGCTTGGCTACGCGCCGACCAACCTTCAGAAGGACGGCAAGTGGAGGCGCATCGAGGTGAAGCTGAAGCAGCCCAAAGGGATGCCGCAACTTCGCGTCTTTGCCAAGCATGGTTACTATGCCCCTGCTCAGTAAGAAGGCGCTCCTGCTGGCGCTTTGCGGCAGCCTGCTGTGGGCCCAGGCGCCGCCGGCGCCGCCGAAGGACACCGGGCAGAAGCCCGAAGCCGGGGGCTTCATCTTCCGGGCCGAGACGCGACTCGTCCTTCTCAACGCCACAGTAATGGACAAGAGCAACCACCTGGTCACCAACCTGACTCAAGCGGTCTTCAAGGTTTACGAAAACAACGTCGAGCAGACGCTCAAGCTGTTCAAGCGGGAGGACGTGCCGGTTTCGGTGGGCATCATCGTCGATAACAGCGGCAGCATGCGGGACAAGCGCGAGAAGGTGAACGCCGCGTCGCTGGCCTTTGTGAAGGCATCCCACCCGCAGGACGAAGTTTTCATCGTCAACTTCAACGATGAAGCCTTTCTCGACCAGCCGTTCACCAACAAGCAGGAGCTACTGCAGGATGCCCTGAAGAAAATCGATCAGCGTGGGGGCACCGCCTTCTACGACGCCTTGAGCATGTCGATGGATTACGTGAAAGAAAAGGCCCAGAAAGACAAGAAGGTGCTGCTGCTGATTACCGACGGCGAAGACAACGCCAGCCAGATGACGTTCGAGAAGCTGCTGCGGAAGGTACACGAGTCGGAGACGGCCATCTTCACGGTCGGCTTGTTGAACGAAGAGGAGCGAAGGGCGGCCCGGCGGACCAAGCGCGCGCTGAGCGGGCTGGCGGAGGCCTCGGGAGGCGCCGCCTTCTTCCCTCAGGGCGTGGGCGAAGTGGACGAGATCGCCCACAGGATCGCCCTCGACATCCGCAACCAGTACACCCTCGGCTACACGCCCACCAATGACGCTCAGGACGGCACCTTCCGGCAGATCAAGATCGTGCTGGCCGGGAACGCCAAGAGCTACAACGTCCGCACCCGAACCGGCTACTACGCCCGCAGCGCCACCGGCTCCGCCCAGGTCAACACGACCTCAGCCCCGGCCCGCTGATACTCGGATCCCGCTGGAAGGATATGCCGCTCGCCAAGACGCAAAGGCCGCCAACAGCGCCGGCCCGCTGATGCTTGGATACCTCTGGAAGAGCACGCGAGGCTACCGGCTGCGCCCGTGGCGGAGTCCTTATTTGCGCTGGAGGATCGAGACTTATTGCGGGTGGAAGGCGGACCAGATCGGGTTCCGGGCGTTCTGGAAGTTTTGCTGGACTCGCCGGGGCGAGCTGTGGCGCTTCCTGAAGTGGGCTGATGAGATGAGCCGCACTCAGGGGCCCGGGGGGCGCTCCGGTCCGGTTTCAGGCCGCTTGAACAACACCCAATAACCCGGCGCGTCGTGGCCGGACCACAGCAGGATCCAGTGCCGCAGCTCCCGCCGCTGGCTTGGCGTGGAACGTGTCCAAAGCAGGTAGCGGATGTCGAAGCGGCCGGCCGCGCGGTCGATGGCGTCGCCGGGGTGGGGGTTGAGCGTATTGACCGATACACGATCGGAGTAATAGGCTAGCCGGACGGTCTCTTCCAGCCGATCGGCGGCGATCGTTCCGGGAGCTGCGTCGGCCCGGATCGCGGCTGCCGCCTGGAGCAGCATCCGGTCGTAGACCTGGTCCCGAATGTGGCCTCGGGCGGCGGTGAAGACCGTTCGCACGCCGACGCCGAGCGACGCCAGGCCGAGGACCGCCAGAGCGATTTGTGCCTGCTTTCCGCGCGCCCACAAACGCTCCGAGCCGGCGGCCGCCGCCAGAAACAGCAGCGGCATGGCAGGGACCAGGTAGCGGTAATCGACCAGCACGAACAGGTAACCGGCGGTCCACAATCCGGCCAGCCAGGCGCAGAGACGAACAAAAGCGGGCGGCCGGCGCCGCAGCCCGGTGAGACACACGACGGCCAGCAGGAAGACCGGGTTGTCCCACGCGTATCGCGCCAGGGTGCGGGCATTGCGGTGCACGGCTTGGGCCACGGCCGCTCGGTCCCAAAGAAAGGGCCAGTGCTGCGCCAGCCGCGCCGGGTCATCGAGCAGGTGCCTTTGGCCCGGAGGGGGTGTGGAGAGCGAGCCCACCCAGTCCATGCCGCGGCCGAGAACATTTACATACCAGTTAAATCTTCCGGCCAGGCCAGTGGTCCACTCGCCGTATTCGATTCGCAGCGCCGACAGCCAGAACGAGGACGCTAGCAGGAAGGCCAGGAGGTAGACCGCCGTGATTTTGGCCGGCCTGGCCGTGATCTTGCGGCCGGTCCGGTATTGGTAGATCCAGACAGCCGCTCCCAGGCAGAAGGCCCAGGGAAAACCGAAAGACTTCGCCAGATAGCCGAAGGCCGCGAGGAGGCCGGCGGCGGCGGCCAGACGCCAGGAAGCGAGCTTGTGAGCGAGGTAGAGCGCCGCCGCCGCCGGCAGGATCAGGGTGGCCTGCAAGAGGTCGGGCGTGATCCAAACAACGGAGTCCAGGAAGACCGCTGCCGCCAGAGCTGCCAGCCAGAACAGACGGATCGGCAAATCCGCGACCGCGAGGGCCAGGGCGCAGTAGAATTCGGCCAGCACGACCAGGGATACGACCACGGCGGCCGCGTGAGCCGCCGGTGCGCCGGCCGGGAAGACTGTGAACCAGGCAGCCAGCAGAGCCGGCCACAGCGGCGACCACAAGCCGTTCACCAGAGCCCAAAAATCGCCCCGGAGGACGCGTCCGGCAATGTCGAGATAGGCGACGGCGTCGTTGTGGAGAAACTGCGGCCGCCGCGCGAGCACGAGCGTGGCATCGAGGCCGTAGAGCGCGAGGAGCGGGAGCAACCACTTCCAGTCTTCCCGGAAGCGCCGGCGAAGAACGTCGCGCCCGTTCACACGCCGCGGGCCTCGGCGCCCCAAATCACTTTGTGAAGCTGGTAGCCGAAGCGGACGTCCAGCCGGTCGCTGAGGATCCAGCCGGCCATCTCCTGGAGGTCCACTTTGCCATGGACGGGAGAGAAGAGGACGGCGGCGAAGCGGCGAGTGAGGCCCTGCTCGCGGGTGAAGTCGCGGGCGAATTCATAATCGCGGCGCGAGGAGATAACAAACTTCACCTGATCGTGCGGGGCCATCAGGTCAAGGTTGGGAAGATGGAACGTGCCGGCTTCGCCAGAGTCGGGGCACTTCACATCCACAATCTTGATCACTTCCCGCGGGACTTCGGTGAGGGGGCGCTCGCCGCTCGACTCGAGCAGCACCTGGTAGCCCTCGGCGAGCAACCGCTGCATCAGGGGGTAAACTTCCTTCTGCAGCAGCGGCTCGCCCCCGGTCACTTCGACCAGCCGCCCGCCGAAGGACCGCACCTTCTCGATCACTTCGTCCACGGTCATCTTCGCGCCGCCGTAGAAAGCGTACGTGGTGTCGCACCAGGTGCACCGCAGGTTGCAGCCGGTGAGGCGGACGAACGTGCAGGGCAGGCCAGTGTAGGTGGACTCGCCCTGAATGGAATGGAAGATCTCGGAGACCTGCACGTTACTCCCGGTAGGCGGCCGTGGTGACGTCGGTTTCCCACACCTTCACTTCGCCGATGTGGACCGGGACGGCCGCCGGAGCTTCGCGCATCCCGCGCTGCAGCTCCTGATAGAAGTAGCGGGCGAGGTTTTCGGCCGAGGGGTTCAGCTTGTCGAAGGGGGCGAGGTCGTTCAGAAACCGGTGGTCGAGGCGTCCGATGATCGACTCCATCAGCCGTTTGATCTCCACGAAGTCGCAGAGGAGGCCGGTCGAGTCGAGCTCCGAGCCGGCGAGCGTGACCCGCACCTTGTAGTTGTGGCCGTGCACGTTCTCGCACTTGCCCTTATAGCCGCGCAAGGCGTGGCCGGCCGCGAAGCTCTTTTCTACGGAAACTTCAAACATCAAAAAATCTCTCGACCTCCCCGATGTCGTTGGTGTACGCGTAGTCGGGGAGGCTGTCGAAAAAGACCTGGCCGTAGCGCTG
>JBGOUJ010000487.1:0-5967 GCA_041477005.1 Terriglobia bacterium
CGATCAGCACGCGCAGGCCCGCCCGCTTCACCTCGGGCGGCGGCGGGGCCGGCGCCTGCCTGTCGCGTGGCAGAGGGATGCTGAACCAGAAGGTCGTCCCTTCTCCCAATCGGCTTTTGACCCCGATGGAGCCTTCCATCAGCTCCGCCAGCCGCTTGCTGATCGCGAGACCCAGTCCGGTTCCACCGTATTTTCGGGTGGTGGAGGCGTCGGCCTGGGTGAACTTGTCGAAGACGTGGTCGAATTTGTCCTCGGCGATTCCGATACCGGTGTCCTCGACCGAGAGGCGCATTTGGGCCGTGGCCTCCGTCTGCCGCTCGCACTCCACGTCGATCAGCACGTGGCCGGTCTCGGTGAACTTGATGGCGTTTCCGGTCAGGTTGGTAAGCACCTGGCGGATGCGGCCCGGATCGCCGATGAGCCGCCAGGGGGCTTCCGGGGCGTAGCGGACAATCAGCTCGAGGCCTTTCTGCCGGGCCCGGGGAGCCAGCAGCTCGGCCGTTTCCTCCACCACCTGCCGCAGGTCGAACGGGATCGGCTCCAGCACCAGCTTGCCCGCCTCGATCTTGGAGAAATCGAGGATGTCGTTGAGGATGTTCAGCAGCGCCTCGGCGGATCCCCGTATGGTTTCCGCGTATTCCTTCTGCTCCGGCGTGAGCCCGGTCGTGAGCAGCAGCTCGGTCATGCCGATGACGCCGTTCATCGGCGTCCGCACCTCGTGGCTCATCGTGGCCAGAAACTCCGACTTCAGCCGGGAGGCGGTCACTGCCTCGTCGCGGGCGCGGGCCAGTTGTTCTTCGGCTTGCTTGCGCTCGGTAATGTCGCGCAGGAAGGCGCTGAAAATCTTCTTCCTTCCCGAGCCGACCGGGCACAGGCTGATCTCGATGGGGAACTCGCGGCCGTCCCGATGGACCGCGGTCATTTCCACTCGCTGCTTCAACATCGAGCCCCGGCCGGCGCTTAGATAGGACTGCAGGTCGCGAAGCTGGTCTTGGCGCAGTCGCGGCGGAATGATCAGGTCTTCCACCCGGCGGCCCAGGGCCTCCTCGCGCGCCCAGCCCAGGATCTGCTCCGCCTGTGGGTTCCACTCGATGATGATGCCGTCGACATCGATGCCGATGACGGCGTCGAGGGCGGTCTCGATGATCGAGCGGGTCCGCTCCTCGCTCTCGCGCAGCGCCTCCCGTTCTTTTTGCAGCTCGCGGAGGGTGTTCTCCAGCCGTTGGGACTGCTCGATGACCGTTTGCCCCTGGACCTCCAGGAGCTCCTCGAGGGAGGCCACTTGGGATTTCAGCAGATCGAGGTGCGCTGCTCCAGGTGGTTCGCTCATTGGTTTCCGGCAAGCGTGGGCGGCTAGGCAAAGAGTCGCGATTCGAACGGCAGCAGAGCGTTTTTCACGCTGAGCGAGAGGCTCTTGAACAGGGAGGCCGTCTCGGTGGGGATCGGCACTCGCGAGAACATAATGACGGCGAACAATTCTCCCTGGTGCAGCATCCCGCCGAAGCCGAGGCAGGACCGGATGCCCTCCGGGATCACGAATTCTTGCTGCGCCGGAATGTGGGCGCTTCCCTCCGCGTCCGCTACGTGAAACACGTTGAACGTTCTTTGGCTCAGGTCGGACAGCAGCCGGGGGTCCGGCCGGAGCACCTGCGAAATCTCCAGGCCGAATTGATGCACCAGATTGGCGATCATCGGGATGCGGGCCACCCCTTCCTCACTGGCCAGCGGGATTGCCTTGTGGCCGGCCGAGAGTCTTCGAGAACACCACTGGGGCTGGATCCCGGTTGTGGCCAGCAAGGTCAGGCACTTCATGGACGGCTCCGGCTCGCGCCCCAGCAGGGCGCGGGCCGCCTGCTGCAGCTCGGCGCCGAGGCCGGCATAGGGATGCGTTATGAACAGCCGGACCAGAGCGAACGATTTCTCTCCGGCGGGACCGCCACGCAGGTGCTCGTAGAGGTACTGCACGATCCTTTCGGACGCCTCCTCCATGCTGCCCGCCCCCTGACCCATCCGGCGCAGGGCGGAGCCGCACTGGGCCATGTCAGCCATCGAGAACTGCGTCACGTCGTGAACTTCCAGGCTCATGCGCCCTCCCCCCGGCGGCAGCGGCGATGACGGCCTGTTGCCCGGCGCGTCTCCGAGCGCCAACCAATGAGCCGCGCGCCAGTCGAGAACACCAGCAACACGGCTACCCATCGCCTAGGTCGCGCGGCACGGGCGATGCTGTCAGCCGCCGCGTCCCACGTTCCCTATGGTCAGAACTTTGGCCTGCCGAATACGCTACAAGCGTCTTATCGGCTGGTTTCGGTGTAGGTCTTAGGGGAGCGAGGCCGCCCCAGCGGCCGGCTTCATTTCTGCGATCGAGGGTCGGAGGGGGGAATAGGCGCCAGGCCGATCCGTTTGCCGATCCGGTAGGCAGGCGAACCCAGGATCGCGTTCAGGTCGGCCGTTAGTTGCTGGACCTGGCGGTCGAGGCTTTGGGCCCAGAGGGTGCGCTGTTCGAGCTCTGCTTCGGTCGCGTGCAACTGGTCGACGCAGGCCTTTAGGTCGGCGTGTAACTGAGTGGCCTCGGCCTCCAGCCGCTGGTAGTTGGCGAGGATCTCGGTGCGCTCGGCTTCCAGCTTGAGGTTCCACTGCCGCTGCTCGTCGAGTTCAGACTGGAGCTGCTCGATGAGCCGCTTCAGTCGCTCGATCTCGGCCTCGAGCTGGCGGCTCCATTCGGTCTTGCGGGCGTTCTCCTGCTCCAGGGAGTCGATCGCTTGCTGCGCCTCCCGCTCCAGGGTGTGGTATTCCCGGTCGAGATGGGCGAGATCATTCTTCGCCTGCTCGAGCCAGCGGTTCTTCTGTTCCAGCTCCGAGGCGAGCAGGGCGATGTGCTTTTCCCGCTCTCGAAGGACGTTGGCCGACCGGGGCACGTAGACGAGGGCCGGGAACCCGCCGAGAGGGCGGGCCGAGCAGACCGCCACAAAGAAGTGCGCGGCGTTGGGGTCGGCGTCGGTCGATTCGATCACCGTTTCGACAGCGCCCGGCTCGGGCGGGGAGAAGACGACGCCCTCGGCGTGGTTCTCAAGAAAGATGCGGCAATGCGGAAAGTGGTCCCCGAGGGCTTGGCGGAATTGTTCGTAATCGAACTCGTGGACGTGAAACGGGTTCGGCTCCTCGCGGCTCTCGGCGTAATAGAGCCGGTTGGGAGTGGAGACAACGAGCTGGCCCTCCGGCGCGAGCACGCGCCGCGATTCAGCCAGGAGCTTCTCCCAATGCTCCAAATGCTCTATCACCTCCAAGGCCACCACCAGATCGAACGAGCCGTCGGGGAAGGGAAGGGCGCGGCAATCGCCCGGCACGAAATCGAGGCGCGGGGAAGGGTACTGGCGGCGGGCCGCAGCGACCGCCTCACGAGCGACGTCCAGCGCCACCACGCGGTGGGCGCAGGCGGCCAGGCGGTCAGCGCCATAACCGGCGCCGCAGCCGGCATCGAGGACTCGCTTGCCGCGGGCCAGGCGTGCGGCGAAGGCGTAGCGCGCCAGGTGCTCGTTGAGCAGGTCGACCTCGACCTCGCCCGGAATCACGCGCTCGCCTGTGAACTCGCTCATCGCATCGCCGGACAAAGCGGAGACCCATTCCACCAGACTAGAGCTTCCTGCCGATGATGGCGTAATCCAGGCCGCCGAAAAACTTCTTCTGGAACGCCTCCAATCCATTCACCCCGGCCAGCGTCGCTATTTCCGGAAACACCTCGACGGCCGGGGCGAGCTGGTGCACTTCGATCGAGCCGAACCCGCTCTCTTCAAAGTAGAAGTGCAACAGGGCCGACGGAACCGGCCGGACGTGGGTCGGGTCGAGATAGAAGTTTGTGGCGAAAATGGCCAGGCACTCAGGGTTGGGTGTCTCGATGGCCAGCACGCCGCCCGGCTCGAGCTTCGCCGCCGCCAGCGCCACCAGCTCGGGCAGCCGCGCGGGCGGGAGATGCTCCGCCACTTGAGCGGAGAAAATGCCGTCCAGGCTCTCGTCGTCGAGGCCGGCCAGATAATCGAACAGGTCGGCCTGCTGGACCTGCAACTGTTTCTGGCGGCAGAGGGCTACCGACTCGAGGTCGGCGTCGATACCCCGCGCGGCGACGGCGCTCTCCCGCATCAGCTCCAGAAATTCGCCGCGCCCGCAGCCCAAATCGAGCACGCGGGAGCGGTCCTGGAAGTAAGGCAGATAGAACTTTTGCGCGGCCCGGACATAGTCGGAGCCACCGCGGAACCGCTCCGCGAAGCGAGCGTAATCAAACCCGGGGGACGGGGACACCCCCACACCAGCCGGCCCCCTGACGGAGCCGGGAGACAGGGATTGGGGGTCGGGGAACGGCGGTTGGGTCTCGGCAGTCAGGGACTGGCGGCCGGAAGTCGGGGCCGCCTGCACCCACGATTGCGCTCGCTGGCGGACCAGCCGCAGCTCGGTTTGGATCTGCCGTTCGTGCTCCTGGCGCAGCTTGGTCAAGTCGTCCCACAGCCGCTTTTGAATGTCGAGTGTGGATCGGTCCAGGGCGCCCAAGTAGTCGGCATGCTGGGCTTGCACGTGTTCCCGGAAGCTCGATTCCAGCAGCATGGTGCGATGCTGGAACGCCCCCTGCAGCTCGGCCATCGCGCGCAGCAACTGGATCTCGGTCTTGTTCCATCTTTCTTCCCACCCCACGCGCAATTCGTTGACGTGGCGGGCGGTGTCGTGGCTGATTTCGCTCGATTGGCGGCCCAGGCGGGCGACCATCAGCAGTTGCCGGTTATGCTCGTCCACGACCGCCAGCACACGGTCCATATACTCGACGACGGCGCGGTTGAACTCGACTTGCTCCCGCACATGCCAGGCGAGCGCCCGGGCCACCATTTTCTTGACACCCTGGAACAAGGAATTGACGAGGCCGGGCGGGCGTGGGTTGACCGTGCCGATCGCGGCGACCTTACCGAAAGCGGCATCGCGGGCGTGGCCGAGCGGCTGGAGCGAGGGCAGGCAGAAATCAGGCAGACCCTCGACCTGCTTCTCATAACGAGCGCGAACGCGCTGGCGGATTTCTTCGACGACGGCGGCGATCTGTTCCGAGCTCATGGGGGAAGCGGGCGAGCCACCCTACCGATTGTAACAAACGAATTTTCCCCTAAAGTTTTACCGGGCTGTGCCGATAGCAAGACCGGAGTTGGTGTCCATGATCGCAGGCGTCTCTCTGGGCCAGGACAGTGCCTTTGCGTCGCTGGCGCAGCGCGCCCAGCCGCCGGGGCCCGGCCCATCGTCACAGCAGCCCGGGCAGCCGCCACCTCCGGGACAACCGTCGCCGCCGCCCGGAACGCCCCAAACTACCAACAACGAAGGCCGGCCGGCGCCCGCGGCAGGCTCCGGCCTGACCCAGGAGCAACAAAACGTGGTAGCGCAACTGGCCCAGATCGACCGTCACGTGCGCGCCCACGAGCAGGCCCACATGGCCGCGGGCGCCGGATATACCCGCGGCGCTCCCTCCTACTCTTACAGCACCGACCCGGACGGCAAGCTCTACGCGGTCGGCGGCGAGGTAAGCATCGACACTTCCCCGGTCCCCGGCGATCCGGAGGCCACCATCCAGAAAGCGCGCATCGTCCAGGCCGCCGCCAACGCTCCGGCCGATCCTTCCCCCCAGGACCGCGAAGTGGCCCAGGCCGCCGTGCAGATGGAGATCAACGCTCGGCTGGAAGAAGCCGCGCAGAGGGCCGCAGAGTCGCAACAGGCAAACGCGGAAGATTCCCGGCTCGGAGCCTACCGCCGGGCGAGCCCCTCGGCGCCCCGGTTGGATCTTGTGGGGTGACAAGGCTCGCACCGCGCCCACCATTGCACTTCGGGGAGGGCGAAACCCGGGCTAAAACCAAGCAAAAATCAAAAAATCTGGGATGCGCCGATTCGCGGCGCGGCACTCTGAACGCCTCTCGGTGCTGGGTACTAATACTAATCTGGTCTGGA
>JBGOUJ010000488.1:0-5966 GCA_041477005.1 Terriglobia bacterium
CAGTTGGGTCCGGAGATTCCCTGGGAGGTGGTGGGCGTCGTGGCCGACGAAAGGGTCAACAGCCTGGACGACAAAGGCGACAATCCCGGCATCTACGTGACCAATGAACAGAGCCCCGTATACTTCCAGGCCCTGATCGTGCGAGCCGCCACAGACCCGTCTCTGCTGCAACAGGCGCTTCGCAAGGCCGTGCGGGAGATCGACAAAGATCAGCCGCTGACGAACATCAGGACTTTGGAGCAGATCAAGTCCGAGTCGCTGGCCTCCAACCCGCTTCGTTCCCTGCTGCTCGGCGTGTTCGCGACGATTGCCGTGCTGCTGTCGGCCATCGGAATCTATGGAGTGATCTCCTATTCCGTAGTGCAGAGAACGCACGAGATCGGCATTCGCGCCGCGCTCGGGGCCAGCGCCGGCAGTTTACTGGGACTCATCCTGCGGGGCGGAATGCTGTTGACCGGAATTGGTCTGGTCCTCGGCTTCGGTGGCGCGCTCGGCCTGACCCGCTTGCTGGCGACACTGCTGTTCGGCGTGGAAGCGCGCGACCCGGTCACGATAGGGTCCGTAGCCGGGATCCTCGCCGCGGTGGCCTTGTTGGCTTGCTACATACCGGCGCGTCGGGCGACGAAGGTGGATCCAATGGTGGCGCTGCGCTACGAATAAGCGGTCAAGCGCAGGCGCGAATCGCCGCCCTGTGACCCGATAAGACCGTTTCGTGTCGCCCCGATTCGGCGTCCCAGACGTGCAGCGCCCCGTCCTCGCCTCCGGTAATGATCCGTGAGCCGTCGGGAGCCGCGGCGGCTGCGCTGATCGCGGTTTCATGGCCACGAAGAACGTGCAGAAGCCGGCGGATCGCGGTGTCCCAGATCCTTGCCGTTTTGTCGAGCGAACACGAGACGATCCAGCCGCCGTTAGCGATCACCGTCACAAGGGTGACCCAATCGTCGTGCCCACGAGAGTGGTGATCTCGGCGCCGGTTGCGGTGTCCCACAGTCTTACGGATCAGGAACCGGAGCTTGCGTCTCATCACGGTTGAAAGGGCCTGCCCGTGCGCCGCAGTGCTTTGGGAATACCGATCTGGCAAGTGACGTAACCTTCTTTCTGAAACCCCCGGCCATTCATGGTGCCGGCAGCGTACCCCGGCACGGCATCGCCGATGGTGCCGACGATGCGGTTGGCATGCTCGGGGGTGGTCTCGTAGAGATATGACACGAGCGCGACCATGTCAGCCCAGGCGATTTTCAGTGCCTCTTCCCAGTTGGCGCCGATGCCAGCGGTGTACCAGGCATCGGGCGTCTCCACCACGATGCCTCCGGTTGGAAATCCGGAGACCCGATCCACTCTCAATGTGACGGTGCAATCGATCTCCACACCCGTGCCCGTAAGTTCGCCATACCCCATATAGGCGTGCGTGTCGGCAATGGTCAAAAGGCCGCCGTACCGCTGCGCCCGGATGTAAACAGTGCTGCCTGCGCGGATGGTATTGAAATCAAAGTTGCCCCCGTTATCCCAGGCCGCCGCGGCGGGTGGGAGTGAAGCCGCCGACTGGAGTTGTATGACGCCGATCATAGGCCTGACCGGCACTACAAAGTCTGGCGGGAAATGCAGCATGCCGTCCTTCACCGGGGCGACGGAGCGCAGCGGGCCACGGAAGGGACCATAGTTGTTGTAGTACCCATAAGGACCAGGCTCCACGTTAAGGATCTTGAACGCCACCCAGTCGCCAGGCCTGATGTCCTCAATTTCGAATGGTCCTCCGGGACGTGAACCACGCGGCTTGGTGACCGCCGGATCCGGAACCACACCGAGCTTGAGGTCGGCGTCGGCGCCGCCCGGGACCTCGATGATGACCGTCTCGCCGAGCTTCAGCGTGCCGCGGATCTGCTTGCGGGCGGGATCGTCCGGCCCGGTGTAGTACGGTGTGCGTGTGAAGCGGCGATAGCTCTGGGCCGAGGCCGGGGAGGGCCCTGTCAGTAGGCCCGCCAGAAAGGCGAGTACGATCGTGAGCCGGACATCGAAGGCATGATTTGTGAACACGTTTTTCGACCTCTTGATCGGTGTCTGTCGAAATCAGAACTGAATGGCACAGACTCCATAGACCAGGAATTTCGGGGCGGTGAATTGCACGACACCGCCCTTTTGCCGGAACGGGATAGATTCGGCCTGCCGCTGCTCGGGGGTCAGGAATTGAATACTCTTGACCCGCGCTTTCGCCGGCAGATTCAGCGAAACCTGAACCTTGTCGACCGCGATCGGGTTTTCCGCGCCCGCCATCCCTTTGGCCGCCGGGGGCGCCTTCTCATCCCGGTTGTAGTTGACCAGGTGGACGACCACGCGGTGCGCGTCGGCCTGCTCGTACGCATTGATCTCGGTAGTCCAAGGTCCGTTAAGCTGTGAAAGCCGGCCCGGCGCGACCGATTCCAGGCTCTTCACAAAAAGTTGCTCCTCGAAGGCCGTCAATTGCGCCCAGCTTTTCCCCTGGTCTTTTCCGCTCCTCAGGAACGAGAGAGACGGCTCATGCAGCTTGTTGCCGCTCTCATCGTACCGGGCCGTCTCGCCGCTCAACAGCACGCGGCCTCCGGACTGCACAAACCGCTCCACCGTATTCGTCAGGCCTTTGTCGAAGTAGCGGGTCTCCGGCAGGATTAGAATCTTATAGCGCGCTAGTTCCTCCGGCGTGAGCAAGTCGTCCACAACGACATCGAAAAGATAGTGGTTATTGATCAGATGCCGGCCGATGGTGAACATCGGATCTTCAAACGAAGTGTCCAGCAGGCTCTTCGCCCGCCGGGAATAAACCAGCGCGATTTCCGAATACGTTTGGGACGGATAGTAATACTGCTTGTTGGCATCGAGGAAATGGAAATACTGGGAGATTACAGCCCGGTCGGCGGGATATTCGAACGCCTTCAACTGCGGCACGGACATCCCGGCCAAAGCGGCGGCCTCCGAGATCGCCAGGCGGAGGCGCGTGTAGTCGTACTTGTTGATCAGCACCGGCTTCCCAGCCATGATGCGCCCGGCATATTTTGCGACCAGGGTACTGTCACCGGCGTTGTGTTCCGCCAGTTTGGTTGTGGACGCGCCGCTTCCCATGCAAAACCAGATGTACGATTCCCCTTTGCTGTACTCGGAACCGGGAAGGAACCCCTGCTCATCGGTGTATCCGTGAGCATAGAAGTGCCTCCAGACCGCGACCGTAAGATCGGGCTTGAGTTGCCGCCCGTAGCGGATGAGCACCTCGTTCACGAGGCCCTTCTGCGAGCGCTGGCTGAATTTCTGCGCCTCGGTGCGCAGCGCGTCGTTTTGGGGGCTGCTTCCCGGGGCCTCCGCCGGCGGTGGTATCTCCAGGAAGGAGTAAGAATCGAGGTTGTCAATTCCAAAGCGCTCCCGGATCTGCTGCGGCGTGAACCGCGCCTTGAGGTACGCGCGAAACGCTTTCTGGCAATAAGGGCACGCGCAATTGAGACGATAGCTGTAAAATCCTGTGATGCCGTCGAGTCCCAGCCCGATCGCGGTCTTGACCATGGCCTTGAGCGCCGTCTGCCAATTGGGATTATTCGGGCAGCCCCAGTACTTATTCAGATAGTGCAGGCCCTTCAGGCGCTCATCTTCCTTGGCCGTCATCATGATGGGGCGCCCGTCGCCATATCTCTGGATATAGTCGAAAGGATCCGCGCTCGGACGTGGCCCCAGCACCGACTCGTCCCAACGGTGCCTGATGAAGTCGAACCAGCCGCGTTCCTTGCCTTCCGTGGGGTCACCGAACAGATACGACATGCTGAAATGGCCGTTGACCTTTATTCCCCTCGCGTGCGCGCGCCGGATGAAATCCCGGTAGTAGTCGTAATTGGCTTGGTACCCCTCCCGTGGGATGTAGTGCCAGTTTTCCCGGCCCGGGCTGTTGGCCATGCAATAGAGGATCGGCCCGAAAAAGCCCGCCTGCATCAACTCGACTTTGGCCTCTCCGGCCCAATCCAGATACCCCGGCTCGTCATACCCGCTCCAATGAATTAGAGCCCGCTGGTTGCCGTAATCGCGCTTCTCCAGAATCCGGCCTTCCGCCGCAAGACAAGCTGTCCCCAACAGGACAAAACAAAGGACCAGAAAGAGTTTCCCGGAACGCATGGACCTATCCTCCTCCTATGTTTTTGTCTACTCCAACCGTTAAGGCTGTCGATGTTGCATCGACTTACTTTGCCGGACCCTTCTTTGCGGCTTCTTCGGCCGCCTTCTCTTCGGCGCGAGCCCCGGCAAGCATGCCCACCATGACCTGAAGATTCCCCTCATGACACGCGAACTCATAGATATTGTTCGGAGTCTGCTTGAGGTGAATCGCGGCCGTCCACGGCTTCGTCCACGTGGTCGGGTCGTCGAGCGTAATTTCGTACTGGATCGTGTCAGGAGCGACACGCGTGAGGCGTTCAACCAAATGCAGGTTTTCGGCGGATCCCATAAAGTTACTCTGGGGGGAGAAGTTGGTGGTATCGACGACCAGGGTTTTCCCCTCCCACCGGCCACGCGAGTCCCCGTTCCACTGGCGGATGCTCGGTGAAAGATGCGGACGCCCGTCCAGGGGAATGATGCGGGCGTCGTGGATTATCTCCGGGGTAATCACCACGTATCCGGGGGTTTGCAGAATCTGGTAGTAACTATAGGGACCCGCGCCAAAGTTACCGCCAAGCCTTGGCACGCCGAACGTAACGCACCGCAGCGCATTGTTGATGTCTTCCGGGCCCGCTGGAAAGCGCTGCCTCGCCTCAGCCGCGGCCTGTCTTTGTTGCGCCTCCGCCGTCAAAGGAGGAATTTTCCCATCCGGCGGATCGACAATCAGCGACGTCCGGTTATCGAACTCTCTCTCGACCATCTCGAGGGAACTGCCTGTCGAGATGTTTGGGTTTTTATACTGTTCGACGTCAGCGAAAGCGGCCAGGAAAGCATTATCTCCGGCGGCAAAGTCACTATTCCCGTCCTTGAAGAGCCGAGCCGCTCGCTTTTTCAGTGCAGCAACTTCATCGTCCGTCAGAAACTGTCTCCCTTCCAATGCCTTCGGCCGTTCCAAGGGGGTCGCGCTGTTGCTCAGCCAGATTCCCTGCAGGTCCGGTTGGCCGTCCGGTGTAAGGGGTGGAGTCCACGTTTTCGTCGCGGTGGTTTTCTTCGCCTTCGGCCCGGCCGCCCAAGCCTGGCCCGCCCGTGGCACCGCCGCCAGCGACACGACCGCGATTGCCAGGGCGCTCAATGACGCGAGAATTCGATCGCTCATTCAGACCTCCTTCACTTAGCCACCAAGCCGAGATTACCGTGTCGGCCTCCCGGCCAAGAGAAGTATACACCCATCGACTCCCGGCGCCTCCCCTGCGACCCACGCCCACGCAGCTCGGGCGTACCCATCCTGCGTCCACCAGCACTCGGCTTCGCTACCCTGGTGTAGCGCCGTATCCCCAGGAGGCGTTAACCCGAGGGTCGGAAGAGAGGCACGGAGAGCCACAGTGCAAGGGAAGGGTGAGAGGCGGGGGTCGGGCGAGTAGAAGAGGGCGACCACGGTGGTAGCGGCGCTCTGAAGAAGTGCTCAGAACGGCCTGAATACGGGACTTTTCACATGTGAGGGAACGGCTTTACCGACGAGACGCAGCTCAGGTAAAATTCAATTCGAGGAAAATGATGCCTACGCGATTCTTGATTACCGGAACGCTCGCTGGAGGGCTCGTCCTCAGCGTCCTGAACTGGGTTACGGCGGCGATCCTGCCTCCCCGCTACAAGCAATTTAGGGATCCCCACGCTGTTGTGGAGGCGATTCGCGCAAATGTGTCAGGAAACGACATCTACACCGCCCCGCAGGGGGTTTTCGTATCCGTCTCGCTGCGCCCCCGACTCCAGAGCTTTGGTCCTCGTATCGCCGGCCAGCTTGTTGTCGAGTTTGCGGTAGCGCTGGGCTTGTCGTTGCTGGTACTTGCAACACCACTTCGCTC
>JBGOUJ010000489.1:0-5965 GCA_041477005.1 Terriglobia bacterium
CGTAGCTCGGGCCCGATTTCGCGTCACCGCCGTTACGTCCTACTACTAGCGTTACGTCGGCCGTCGCCCGGCCCCTGTCGCCACTTTGAATCCTGCCCGATTGCGGGCTTGACTGCGGCTAGCGCGTGATGCAATAATTGCAGCAGAATGAGGCATCGTACGGTGCAACCGGACCTCAGAGCCGTCACCCTGAGAAACCTGCCTCCGGAACTGGCTCGAATCATCCGTCGAAGGGCACAGGAGGAGCGGACCAGCGTCAATAAGGCGGTCATCCGCCTCCTCGAGGAGGCGTTGCTGGAGCACCGGAAGACTCAACGGCCGCTCTATCGCGACCTGGACTCGCTGGCGGGATCCTGGACGGAGGAACAAGCCGCGGAGTTCGACCGAGACCTGGCCTCGCAACGTATCATCGATCCGGAACTCTGGAAATGACGCGGGTCCTGTTGGACACGTCGGCCTATTCCGTCTTCTTGCGCGGCCATGCGGACGTGAAACTCGTCCTCCAGGTTGCGGAGGAGATCTGCCTGAGCCCGGTGGTCCTCGGGGAACTACGCTCCGGTTTTCTGCGGGGGACCCGCCGGCGGGAGAATGAAAGCACGCTCCTTACCTTTCTCGCCTCGCCGCGTGTGAGAGTCGTCACTGTCACTGAAGACACCGCCGAGTGTTACGCGGCAATCCACCATTACCTTCGCAGCGCTGGGACGCCTATCCCCACCAATGACATCTGGATCGCGGCCAGTGCGATGCAGCATGGGCTGCGCCTGCTGACGATGGACACCCATTATCGACGGATTCACCAGGTGCTTGTCACCTGCTTCGACGCTTCCGCGCCACCCTGAGCCGGGCTCCTACTCCACCGTAATCCACATCGGGCTGACCCAGACCAGCTCGCCGTCCGTCTGTTCCCCGCGCACATAGTAATACGACGTCACGCCGGCCTTTGCCGCATTATCGCGCCAGGTGAAATCAACGGAGCGGGAACGGGGCGAGGCCGCGTAGACGTAGTTGCCGTCCTTGATAATGTGGACCTTGGCAAAATCGGCAGTGCCGGCCAGCTTGACGTGGATGGTCGGCGGGCCGGTGATGCGGAACTCCTCGCCCATGAAGTGGCCGGCGCCCTGTGGTCCCGCGGTCACCTCGGCCAGGATGTTGTCGGTCGCCCCGTAGACGCGGCGCTTGTGGAAGGCCTCCATCACGGCGGCGCGCGTGGGGGCGGTCACCCACAGGTTGCAATAAGACATGTGGGTGGAGATGTGGTCGCTCGAGGCCTCGAACGCCAGCCGGTAGCCCTTCTTCAGCGCCAGGGACACAAATCCCAGCGGACGCCAGCCGCCGATGGAGTCCTTGGCGGCGTTGGAGCGCGGAGCGTCGGGCATTTCGTAGTTCTGCCGGTCGCCTTGGTAGATCTCGACCACCGGCTCGACCCTAGGGTCGTTGTCGCGCCAGTCGGTGCCCATGTTGGTGCCGGAGGTGTGGGAGGCGACGATGCCGTCGAAGCTCCGCAGATAATCGTAGAGCATCTGCGTATCGGGCGCCCGCGAGGGCGGCGAGTCGTCGGCCATCTTGGGCATCAGCCGTGACAAAGGCCGCACCCCGCGCCGCGCCATCACCACGTTGCGGTGACCTTCCGGGTATTGCACGCTGCGCTCGTAGCCGAACATCGAGGTGAAGCGGCCAGGCAGGAAAAAAGCGTCAGTGAGCTTCTGGATGGTCCACCAGGTATATTCCCGGCCGGTCCCGTTGTCGTGGTCGCAGCACGCCACCCAGTCCATGTAAGCCGCGTCGAGCATGTAGCGATAGGCATCGATCAGCGGGCCGTCGCGGCCGCCGTCGACGCTCAGCTCGGTGTGGCGGTGAAACTCGCCGCGCAGCAGTTGCAGCTTTTCGTTGCCCAGGCTGACCCGGTAGCTGCGCATCAAGGCCACCTGCTCCTTCTCGGCCTTCACGTCGGGCTCCGGCTCCTCCGGCTTTTCCGCCGGAACCGCAATCAGGTCGGGCGTCTTCGGAAGCGTGCGAGTGTCCAGCTCCGCCACCACCAGGTCGTTGTTGAAGTCGTCCATCGCGCGGTTCGGGAGACTGCTGCCCACCTCTCGCAAGAACGACGCGCGGTGATCGGTCGATCCCACCACCAGCAGACTCCCCGCCCCGGTGGCCAAGAGCGCCGGCCGGTTGTCCAGGATGTTGTCCGATCGGGGCAGCAAGATCGGGCCGGTCCACTCTTTGCCGTCGAAATACGCCAGGTTCTCCACCCACGTGGAACCGAGTGGGCTGCGCGTAAGCGGGGCGCCGGCTCGATACGCGAGAAACATAATCCCCTGCCCGTCGTTCACCAGCCTCGGGAAGCCCTTCGATTGCAGATTCGGCGCATAGGGCGTGTTATTCGGGCGGCGCTCTTTCACCAGCTCCGGGTCCGGCAGGTCAGCGGGCGCGCGCGCAGCCTGCGCCGCCGGCCCGCTCACCGGGCCACCTGCCTGGCCCCGCGCCGGGGCCTGTGGCGGCGCTTCCAAGGTCTCCTGGAGCTTGTCGCCGGTGGTGAAATACTGGCTGCCTTCGACGATCTTCACCTGCACGTTGCTGCTTTGATAGAGTCCCGAGCCGGTGGTTTCATAAGCGCCGAAATCCTTCCCCCAGCGCGGAAACCCCTCTTCATAGGCCACCCAGATGCGGCCCTCGACGTCGTAAGCCACGCTCGGCCGGGCTTCGAACTTCTGAGTCGCAGCAATGGGCATGGGTGTATCCATCCCGATCCGGCCGCTCCAGCGCAGGCGGCGGAGGTAGACGTCATAGTCGCCCTTGTCATAGGTGTCCCACACCACGGCCACGTCGCCGTTCTTGCTGGCGGCCATTTGTGGATCCCAGTCGTTGGCGGCTGAAAAGGAGACTCGCTCCTCCTTCGAGAAGCCCGTCCCCCGCTGGCGCGCCACCAGAATCTCGAAGTTGTCCCGGCGATAGCCTTGCCAGGCGATCCAAACGGCGCCGGTCGAGTCGGTCACGGCCACCGGGTTCAGATCCGGGCCGGGATCTTGGGTCAGCCGCATCTCATCCGACCAGAGGCCGTTCTTGCGATAGCGCGCGTAGAGATCGAAGTTGCCGCGGGCGTCGGCCGACCAGAAGACCCACACGCGCCCCTCGCCATCAACCGCCACCGCCGTCCGATAAACGTCCAGCCGGACCGGCGAGACGGCCGCCGGTTCGCTCCAGGTTCGGTTCGCTTTGGAATATTCGATCAGCCGCACCTGGTCGCCGCCCGTCGGCACTGCCAGCCCTTCGAACGACTTCGGCCTCTCGGCGATCAATCGCGGCCATCGGAGCGAGCGGTCGCCGTGGGTGAACTCCACGTAGGCGATGTAGACCGTGTCGCCCGACTGCGCCACTGCCGGATAATCCTGCTCTTCGAGGGAGTCGGTGATCTGCGTGGTCAGCGGAACCTGCTCCACGTTGGCCCGGCCGGCAAGGAAGCTGCGCGGCTGGCCGAAGCCGGTCTGATCGACGGTGAAAGTAAAATTCCCGTGCCCCGTCTGGATGTCAAACTTCGCCCCCCTTCCGAGCAGTTCGGCGGTGACTAAAACGCCGTTTTCAACCATCGGACCCGGCTGCGCCGCGCCAGGCGCCACCGGCAACCGGTGGGACGACACCTTCCAGGTCTGGCCCCCGGCGCCGTCGTCCGCCGCGGGCCGCCAGATCTCGATGCCGCGGATCTTTCCCCCGGTGACCCGAACCGACCCATCCCATCGCGTCGGCTCCGTGTCGCCCTGGCCCAGCAGGATCCGGAACCGGACCTGCCCCGCACGGGCCACCGCCGGGGCCGCCGGCCTCGCCGGCGACGGTGGCGCCTGGGGCGTTGCAGAAATCCAGACACCCACTAAACCCGCAGACAAAGTTGATACAAACACCCACCGAGCCAGCGCGCCCCGCTTCACGAGTGCCTCCCATGGCTGAATCCAAGACCACCACCGCTGAAGAGTCGCGCTGTCATGCCGGTTTCCCAAAACGCTGGGCTGGAATGGACTCCGCTGCCTCCTTCTGAGACGGCTCAATCCGCCGGCTCACAACGCGAAACAGCGGCAGCCGTCGTCTCATTCTGACGGTCAAGGTGCGCTCTCCATCCCATTCACAGGACTCCATTCGCCCCCACCCGATAAGACTTCCCAAGACCACGATCCCTTTCCCTCGAATCTCCGATTGCCGGTGAACAAATCCGCCGCGATTCATGCTGCTTGGATTTTAGCGCGGTACACTGTTATTTTCTTCAGTGAGACCTCTACTGTTTGCGATTTACGTCCTGCTGGCCCTGGGGGCGGCGGCCGACGAAAAGCCGCCGGAGAAGCCGCCTGCGGAAAGCGAGGCCAAGCCGGCGCTCGAAGCCGGGGCGAACGCGGAAACCGCCAAGCGGGTCGCGCTCAACCTGTTGGGGAAGACCGACACCGCCTCCGGCGAGAGCCGCCGCAACGAAAACGTGCAGTTCAACCTCATCAACAACAACGCGTTGAAAGACCTCAACGTCCGTATGGGCACGACTGCCACCATCATCGAAGAGTTCCATGCCGACCGGAACTATTTCGGCGTCGAATTCGGGAACCAGCCGCCGGCGCCCTTGCACGTGCGGCCGGTGAACGTGCGGGATCTCCACGGCACGCTGTATGAATCGCACAGCAACAGCATCTTCAGCGCGCGATCGTTCTTCCAAGTAGGAGACGTGAAGCCCGCCCACGACAACGACTACGGCTTCACCTTCGGCTCGCCGCTCTGGCGCGGGGCAACGCTCTCGCTCAACGGCAGCCAGCAGAAGATCCGGGGCAGCGTGAACGGCAACGTCCTGGCGCCCAAGGCCGACGAGCGCATCCCGCTCACTACCGACCCTGCCACGCGCGCCATCGTCCAGCGCTTCCTGGACGCCTATGCCAACGAGCCGCCCAACCGCCCGGACATCGACCAGCGCGCGCTCAACACCAACTCCCCGCAGACTATCGACACCGCTAACGCCGGCGCGCAGCTCGATCAGACTCTGGGCCAACGCGACCGGCTGACGTTTCGATGGCAGGCCACCGCCCAGAAAGTACTGGCGTTCGAGCTGGTGGCCGGTCAGAATCCCGACACCCATACCCGGGCGCACACCGGGCACGCCACTTGGAACCGCACCTGGTCGGCGGAGACGATCACCGATTTTTCCGTCGGCTTCGATCAGGTGCGCTCGCTGCTCGTGCCCGAGCCGAATGCCGTGGGGCCGGCGGTTTCCTTCGGTAGCGTGATCAGCGACCTGGGTCCCGGCTCGAGCATCCCGATCGACCGAACCCAAAACCTGTTCCGCTATGCCGGCCAAATTCGTCAAGCCCGCGGCCACCACGCCTGGACCGCAGGCTTCGATCTGACAGGCCGCCAGGTCAACGGCGCCGAGTCCAGCAGCAATCGAGGCACCCTGCAGTTCCGGTCCGACTTCGGTCGCGACGCCCTCACCAACTTTCGGATGGGCGTCCCCAGCCGCTACTCGGTAGGCCTGGGAGACGCCAGCCGCGGTTTTCGCAACTGGGACATGCAGTATTACGCCGGCGACGCCTGGCGCGTGCGGCCCCACCTGACCCTCACCTACGGCCTGCGCTACCAGCCGGTGACCAAACCGAGCGAGGTGAACAACCGGAGCGTGATTCCTTATAGCTGCGACTGCAACAATCTGGCGCCGCGATTCGGATTCGCCTACCGGCTGCCCGGGCATTGGGGTCTGCTGCGCGGAGCATACGGTTTGCAATACGGGGAGATTTTCCCGGTCACCTTTCAGCAGGCGCGCTTCGATCCGCCGAACTTTCTCAAGGCAGAGGTGCAACTGCCCAGCTTGGTCAGCCCCCTCGCCAGCGTCGATCTAACGCGCAGCACCATCATCGTTATTTCTCCGAACCTGGTGACGCCCTACTCGCACCAGTACAACTTCAGTTGGGAGCCGCTCAACCTGACGAACTGGAAATTCCAGCTC
>JBGOUJ010000490.1:0-5956 GCA_041477005.1 Terriglobia bacterium
CCGATGAGGGCATCGGAGACCTCACGGAAGGCATTTTGAACCGTCATTTCGTAGGTGACAAGGGCCTCGCGCTGCTGGGCTTCGGTCAGGCGGACGTTGGCGCGGATGCGGCCGGCGTTGAAGATCGGCAAGGCACTCGCCGGCGCGATGGTGGCGAAGCGGCCCGGCCCGGTGAGGAGGTCGGTGAGAGCGCGGCTCTGGCCGCCTAGAAAACCCGTGAGGGAGATTTGCGGGAAGTACTGAGCCTTGGCGGCGCCGATCTGGGCGTTGGCGGCTATCAAGGTGCGCTCGGCCTGGCGGATATCGGGGCGTCGCTCCAGCAGCGCCGATGGCAAGCCGGGCGGCACCTGCGTGGGGGCGACGAATTCCTCGAGGGACTTGCCTCGGGGCACGTCTCCGGGGCTTTTGCCAAGCAGCAGGCTGAGGGCATTTTCGGTTTGGCCGATGGAGCGCTCGGCACTGGCGATTTCGGCGGTTGCAGTGTAAAGAAACTGCTCGGACTGGTGGACGTCGAGGCCGGTGGCGGCGCCACGGTCGTGGCGCAGGGTTGTGAGCCGGAGGCCGTTTTCGGCGATGCCGCGGTTCTTGCGGGCTATGTCGAGCTCGAGGTCGAACTCGCGCAACTGGAAATAGCGCGTGGTGACGTCGGCAACCAGTGTGGTCACCACTCCCAGGCGGGCCTCTTCGCTCGCCAGGTACTGCGCGCGGGCGGCTTCGGTGAGGCGGCGCAGGCGCCCCCACAAATCCAATTCCCAACTGAGGGAGAAGCCCGCTTGCGTGTAGCTGGCATCGATCTTGGCCCCGGGCGGGAGAAAGCGGATGGAGCCGATTTCGGAATTGTTGTTAGCGGTGAATTGATTGGCGTTGCTCAACGTGGGGAACAATTCCGAGCGCGTGATGCCGAGCTGGGCGCGCGTCTCGAGGACTCGCTCGGCGGCGATGCGCAGATCGTAGTTCTGGTCGAGAGAGGTGCGGATGAGCTGCTTGAGGACGTCGTCCTCAAACAGGTCGAACCACTTGGTATCGGCGAGTGACTGGGGGCTCGGCGCCCCGGTCTCGCCCCGGAACTGGGGCGGCGCCGGAAGCGCCGGCCGCCGGTAATTCGGTCCGACGGCGCAGCCTGACAGGAGGGCGAGGGTCAAGACTGGTATCGCGAATTTCATTGGTCACCTCCGGATGCCGGCGCGGGGCTGGGGGCGCTGGGGACAGTCACCCGGCTCCTCTCGGCGACCCGCTCCACCACGACATAGAGCACCGGAACGAAGAACACCGCCAGCAGAGTTGCCGCGTTCATACCGCCGTAAACCGCCGTGCCGAGCGCCCGGCGGGAGGCGGCGCCCGCGCCGGTGGCGAGCATCAGCGGCACGACACCCAGAATGAACGCAAACGACGTCATCAAAATCGGGCGGAGCCGGAGATGCGCCGCTTCGATGGCGGCATCGGGGATCGGCATGCCTTCCTCGCGGCGGAGCTTGGCGAATTCCACGATCAGGATTGCGTTCTTGGCAGCCAGACCGATCAGGGTCACGATGCCGATCTGCGTGTATACGTCGTAGGCATAGGAGCGCAGGAAAACCGCCAGCAGAGCGCCGAATAACCCCAGGGGAACGGCGAGCACGACGGCGAACGGAACCGCCCAGCTCTCGTACAGCGCGGCGAGAAAAAGGAACACGAGCACGGCGGCAAAACCGAAGATGAATCCTTCTTTGCCTTCGGCCAACCTCTGCTGGAAGACCGTGCCGGTCCATTCGTAGCCATAGCCGGCGGGAAGGCTTTGCCCGGCGAGCTGCTCCATGGCGGCGGCCGCCTGGCCGGAGCTGTAGCCCGGAGCAGGCTGGCCGAGGATCTTGGCGGTGCGGAAACGGTTGTAGCGATAGACCACCTCGGGGCCGCTCATGGGCGTCACCGACACCAGAGTGCTCAGCGGCACCATGTCGCCGCTGGAGGTGCGGACGTAGAAGCGGTTGATGTCGTCGGGGCGGTCGCGGTATTCGGGTTCGGCCTGCATCAGGACTCTCCAGGTGCGGCCGAAGCGGTTGAAGTCGTTGACGTACAGGCTGCCGAGGAAGGTCTGCAAGGCGTTGTAAACGTCGGTAATCGGAATGCCGAGTGTTTGGGCCTTGTCGGTGTCGAGGTCCACCTTGTACTGGGGAACGCTGTTGCGGAAACCGGTGACGACGTTCATCAGCTCGGGGCGGCGGCGGCTGGCGTCGAGCAGGGACTGGGTAACGTCGGCGAGCTGGCCGATGTCGCCGCCGGCGCGGTCCTCCAGCATGAATTCAAAACCGCCGGTACTGCTGAGGCCCAGGATGGGGGGAAGGCCAAAGCCGAAAACAAAGGCCTCCTCGACCTGGTTGAACCGGCCCTGGGCTTGCGCCAGGATGCCGTTCAACTGCAAGTCCTTGGTCTTGCGCTCCTCCCAAGGTTTGAGCGTGGCGATGAGGGTGGCCACGTTGGAGTTGTTGGTCGAGGTGGTGATGTCGAGGCCGCCGAAGGTGGTGCAGTCCTCCACACCGGGCAGGGACATGATGATTTTCTCCACCTGCTCGGTCACGCGCTGGTTCCGCTCGAGCGAGGCTCCGTCGGGCAGGCGGACGGCAACGAAGAACACGCCCTGATCCTCATCGGGAAGAAAGCCTGCCGGCAGGATTTTGAACAGGCCGCCGACGGCGAGGAAGAAAACAGCGAGGGCAACCAGCGTCAGGGCCGACTTGCGGATGAGGCCCCGCACGCCGAAGAGATAACGGTTCGTGGTCCAGTCGAAGACGCGATTGAAGGCCTGGAAGAAACGGGCCAGAAGGCCGCGGGATTCGCTTTTGGGGCGAAGGATGAGAGCGCTGAGGGCCGGGGTCAGCGAGAGCGCGTTGAAGGCCGAGAGCAGCACGGAAGCGGCGATGGTCAAAGCGAACTGGCGATAGATCTGCCCCGAAATTCCACCCAAGAAAGCGACCGGGATGAAAACGGCGCTCAGGATGAAAGCGATAGCGACCACCGGCCCTGACACTTCCTGCATGGCGCCGACGGTCGCTTCGCGCGGGGCCATACCCTCGTCGATCTTGTGCTGGACGGCTTCGACGACCACGATCGCGTCGTCCACGACGATGCCGATCGCCAGCACCAGCCCGAACATGCTGGTCATATTGATCGAGAAGCCAAGGGCCGGGAAGAGCGCGAATGCGCCGACGATCGAAACCGGCACCGTGAGCAGCGGGATCAGCGTGGCACGCCAATTTTGCAGAAAAAGAAACACCACGAACACGACCAGAACAATGGCCTCCAGGAGCGTCTGCAGCACGTCCTGAATAGCGGCTCGGACGAATTTGGTCGCGTCGTAGGAGATCTTGTAGTCGATGCCCGCCGGGAAGCTCTTTTTCGCCTCTTCTATGAAGGCTCGCACGCGGGCGGCGGTTTCCACGGCGTTCGCGCCGGGAGAGAGATAGACGATTAACAATGCCGATGGCTTGCCGTTGAGGCGGCTGAAGCTTCTATAGTCTTGCGCTCCCAGCTCGACGCGCCCGATATCGCGCACGCGGAGCAGGGAGCCGTCGGGCTCAGCGCGGACGACGATGTCGGCGAACTGCTGCGGTTCGAGCAAGCGGCCGCTGGCGTTCACCGGATATTGGAAATCGGTTCCGGGCGGGACCGGCGGCTGGCCGATGGACCCGGCGGGATTCTGCCGGTTCTGCGCCTGGATGGCGTTGTTGACGTCGGTCGCGGTCAGGCCGAGCTTGGCCATTTTGTCGGGGTCGATCCAGATGCGCATGCCGTAGTCCTGCCGCGCGGCCAGGCGCGAATCGCCCACGCCGGGAATGCTGCCGGCCTTGTCGAGCAGGTTGATGGTGGCGTAGTTGTTGAGAAACAGAGAGTCGTAGCGGTCGTCGGTGGCCGAGATGGCGATGGCCATCAGGAACGCCGATGACACCTTCTTCACCGTGACGCCTTCGCGCTGGACCTCGGGAGGGAGCACGGGCAAAGCCAGGCTCACCTTATTTTGCGTTTTCACGGTGGCGAGATCGATTTCGGTGCCGAGCTGGAAGGTCACGTCGATGGTCAGCGTGCCGTCATTGGAGCTGCGCGAGAAAAAGTAAAGCATGCCGTCGAGGCCGACGAGCTGCTGCTCAATCGGCTGCGCCACCGTTTTTTCGAGGTCCTGCGAGTTGCCGCCGCGGTAGGTCGCGATGATCTGCACCACCGGGGGCACGACTTCGGGGTAGGTTGCAATGGGGAGATTCGGGATGGCCACGGCGCCCACGATGACGATTACGATGGCGATCACCATCGCGAAGACGGGCCGGTCGATGAAGAATTTGGCCATGGCTCACTCCCGGGGGGCCGCGCCGCTCGGAGGCGGCGGTGGCCGATAGGGCTGCGGATTCACGACCGCGCCCGGGCGCGCTTTCTGCAAGCCCTCGACGATCACGCGGTCGCCGGGCTTGAGGCCCTGCTGGATGACCCACCGGTCGTCCACACGCTCGCCGGTGACGACGCTGCGCGCCAGAACCTTGTTATCCGGCCCCACCGTGAGCACGGATTGCGTTCCCTGCAATTCCTGAACGGCTCTCTGCGGGACCAGGAGGACCTGCTTGCGCTCGTCGAGCCGGATGCGGACGCGGCCGAACTGACCGGGCAGCATCGTCCGCTGCGGATTGGGAAACTTGGCTTGCACCTCCAGAGTGCCGGTCTTCAAATCGATCTGATTGACCGTATTCTCGTAATGACCGTCGTAGGGGTGAACGGTGTTGTCCGCCAGAATGAGCTGGAACGGCCGCTGCCGGACCTGCTGCTGATCGGCGCCGGGGCGACGCAGGAAGGCGAGGTGTTGGGCCTCGCTGACTTTGAACCGCACCCAGATTGGGTCGAGTGGAACGATCGTGGTGAGCGGCTGCGGGGAGCCCCTGGTCACCAGGCCGCCCACCTGCACCAGGCTGTCGCCGATGCGGCCGCTGATGGGGGCGCGAATGGTCGCGTATTCGAGGCTCAGCTCGGCCGTTCGCAACAGCGCGCTGCGGGATTGCACCTCGGCTTGCGCCGTGTCGATCTGGGCGCGCGTGGAAAGGCGGTTCTGCTCGACGTTGGCCTTCTTGGCATTCACGTTAGCCTGGTTCGCCTGGAGGGACGCGAGGGCATTGTCGAGGTCCTGCTGGGCGGCGGCGTCCTGCTTCACCAGCGGCTGGAGGCGGTTCACGTCCTGCCTCGCCTTCAGCAGATTCGCCTCGGCCTGGGCCAGATCCGCCTCGGCTTGGGCCAGCCCTACCTGGCGCCGGGCGAATTCGAGATTGGCCTGGCTCTGCTCCAGGTCACCCTTTGCCTTCGCCACGTCGGCTTCATAAGGGCGAAGATCGAGCACGTAGAGCGTCTGGCCCGCCTGGACGTCGGAGCCGACCTGGAAGAGGCGCTTTTCTACGTAGCCATCCACGCGGCCGCGCACCTCGACCAGGTCGCGGGCGAAGGTTTGAGCGGTGAAGTCGCTGTAGATGGGAACGTCCTCAGGGGTTACCTCGATGACCGCCACTGCCGGCGGGGGCGGGCCTGCCGCTGCTTTCGACGGTCTGCTCGCGGACTGGCAGCCGAGGGCGGCCAAGCACATCAGCGCCACAACGGCGGCTTGCTTGCGGTGCGACCAATGATCGGAACTCATCGCGACGGACCTCTCCTCTTCGTAAAGCTTGACTAAGATTGTCTGACTTCTCTTTAAGATGCGATTGGTCTGGATTTGGATGCGGGTTACCAGCCGGCTAATCGCTTGATCAGGGAATTGCGCCCCCGAAGTCGCCACAGCCTAGCCGGCCGGCAGCCTGCTATACTGATTCGAGGCATGAGCTTCAACGTCGGGGACACCGTCGGGGACTACCAGGTCATCGGGTTGCTCGGCACGGGCGGCATGGGGAGGGTCTACAAGATTCGCAACCTGATCTCCGACCGCGTCGAAGCCATGAAGGTCGTGCTGCCGGACCTC
>JBGOUJ010000491.1:0-5946 GCA_041477005.1 Terriglobia bacterium
CGATGGGTTTGCGCTGTTTCCGGAGGAGTTGGGGCGGGCGGATTAGCTCCAGCTACTCCGCGACGGAACTCGGCGGCGGAAACCCGATTCCCTGATTTGCCTGAGGAGCTGGTACTCAGCCACGCGCGCGCCGATTCCGCCGTCCGCCCGTCCAAAGGAGACCCGGAAAGCATCGGGATCCCGCATGGGACAGGCACAGCCGCGAACATGCCGAGGCGGGAACGGTGTGAGTGCGGGGCTGGCGCCGACTTCGCTATCACTCCACCATCTTCACCACGCCAGCATCGCCATCCACTGTGATGCGCTGCCCGCTCCGGATACGCTCAGTCGCCACGCCTGTACCCAGCACCGCCGGGATGTGATACTCGCGCGCGACGATGGAACTGTGACTGAGCGGGCCGCCGACGTCGGTGACGACGCCCGCCGCCAGCACGAACAGCGGGGTCCAGGCGGGCGTCGTGATTTTGGCGACCAGGATGTCGCCCTGCCGCATCTGGTCGAACTCGCCAGGGCCGTGAATGACGCGTGCGACGCCCGTCACGCGGCCCGGACTCGCGCCAATCCCTTGAATGGTGTCGCCCGCCGCCTGGCCGGTGCGCGCGGGCATCATGTTGCTGAAATCAATTCCCAGGAAGCGCGTGCCGCCTTTGATGGGCAACGTCACGGGCGGCGTCACGGCGCGTTCTCGCTCCCACGTCGCGCGCCGCTCCGCCACCACGCGATGGTAATCGGGAGCGGATTGGTTCGCATCCAGCGCGCGCGCCGCCCCTTCCGCTTCGTCCAGCTTCAACCAGAACACGTCGTCGCGCTCCGCGATGCTGCCCGCCGCCACCAGCCGCCGCCCAACCTCGCGTAAGATGCGGCGCAGGAGCGGCCAGCCCAGACCCACATCCGCGAGCGCGTCTTCGCGCAGCGGCGCGTAGCGCTGCGCCCATTTCACCAGCCGCCGGAACAACCGCAAGCGCAGCCGCTTCAGGCGCGAAAGCAGGGAATGGGTGGCCTGCTCCCGCGCCGCCGCCGCCGTTGACTGCCGCTCATACGGGCTGCGCGCCTGCCCGGTGAGGAAGTATTTGAGCGTTTCAACCAGGGGCGCTGGCTCATCCGCCGACAGGCCCTTGGCGAAGTCCAGATCATAGACTGCGTGGCCGAAGTGATCGAGATGTTCCGCGAACCGGCGGCAGAACTCGCGCCAACCGTCCAAGTCGGCGATGGGCGCCGGCGCCGCGGCGGACAGATACGCGGCGGCGATGTCGGCGCCGGCGGCGCGCGTCAGATAGCCGGCGAGCCCGGATTGCGCGCGCGCCCACGCGGCCAGGTCATACAGCGACTTCTCCGCCTGAATCGGAGCGCTGTCGAAGCCCAGCAGGAACGTCAGCGCCGGCGGGTCGCCGCTGCGTTTGGCGAGACGTTTGTAAGCCCTCGACGAAAAACGTGTCGGGCGTCGCCAGTCCGCCCACAATGGCTTCGCCCAAAGGGCAGCGGGAGACAGCGGGAGTCGAGGTATTGCTCCTCTTCTTCTTGTGCTCTATACTTGTCTCCTCCTTTCCTTTTGAGGCTGGGTGCGCCGATGTCGCCAGTGAGAAGGACCACGTGCAGCGTCATTTTTCTGCTCGGTTCGGCAGTGATCGGCTATGCCCAGCAGAACCCTTGCGATAAGCATCTGGTTCAATCGGCGTCCGATCCAAATGGTTACCGGTTAAGAGGCGACCGCTGCGAAGGCTCCTATCTGAAAGATGTGGCCGGAACCTCGGGCCTGTCGGTAGTCTCGTTTTCCGAACTGTTCGAAGACTTTGATGCGCGATCCGGCCAGCCCCTGCACGTGAGCTGGCGCGCGCCATCGAACTCCGCCGTACACCTTATGGCAATGGGACTGCGCCCGAGGCTGTGGTACCAGATGGACATGGTTCGGACCGGCGGTGCGGCGCCGTACGACTGGTCCACGGGGGTTCTCTCGGCGCTCAATGTGGCGAAGAAAGACCTGGGCGTCGTGGCGTGGACGGCGCAGAAAATCGGCGGTGAGACGCGCGACCTCTACCTGCCGCTGCGCCTCACGCAGCAGCAGAATCCCGGCCCGTCGGCGACCTATCAGCTCGTTGTCTGGTCCGGAACCGAGCTGGCAGAGCTGGTCCGGACCCTGACGCCGGTCGGCTCGGACGGCAGGCCGGGAACGCCGCTGATCCGCGAGAAACCTCTCCACTACGGATACTATCCCGCTGAACGGGGCATCCCGATTTCGATTTCGAATTTGCCGGCCTCTGGTCTCTACAAGATCGACCTCGGGGCCACGTTGCGGGGTGGCGGCTCTTCCAGCCTGCAGATCTGGTTTTACCATCGGCCCAGCTAGGGTGATCGCATGGGTGATCGCAAGCAGCCAGCCGGCGGGGACGTAACAGGCGCGGAAGCGGTCCGCCAGTTACTGGAGCGCGGAGCGAGAGCCGCCAGCGATGAGGTGACGCGCCCCGGGGGCCAACTTTCCAGCGATCAGGTCGGGGAGCTGGACCGTCTGGCGAAACTTCTCCAATTCTGCCGCACCGCCGAGCCCCAACTGCCGCGCCGGCGATGGCCCGTAGTGGTGGCTCTGACCGCGACTCTGCTGATCGCCAGTTTTCTGTTCTTTACGCATATGCCGAGCACGGAAATCGAAGTCGATCTGCGCGTCAGCGAGGTGGGCTTCCGGCTTCGCACCGCCGAAATCCTATCGGATTCGTTCCCTTTGACGGCTTTGGGCGCTTCGGGCATGCGAGAAGTGGAATTTCCGCCGGCCGCCGCGGGCGCGCACAATCTCAATGATTCTCCCGTGCGGCTGGCGGTGGCGTCCAAGGGGAAACGCTCGGGAACTTTGAACCTGGCGACGCTGGTGCTGCCGGAAGAGACGCACGTTTCCCTGCGCAAGACGCCGGTGGCGCGCCAGTTCCGCCTGTCGCTGCAAATGCGCCCCGGCCAGATGCAGGCGAACGTGTACGGACCTATAGAAATAGGGGCGCCGGGCGCGCCACCCGGGCTGGCCGATTTCACGGCGCCAGCCGGCGTCTTGTTGCGCACCGGCCCGGACGACGTCGATCTGGATCTGGAATTCGGCGATGTGAAAGGGGGCGAGATGGCGCCGCAGCTCCTGGTCCGGGACATTTCCTTTTTCAGCGTCAGCCAGGTTCGGGATGTGGATCAACGCGTGGTTCGGCCCGTGTCGACGGTTCTGGGCGGCAGCATGTACTTCGAATCGCTCGACGGATTGGAGCGGAAGCTGCGGGCGGGCGAAGGACTCCGGTTCGAATCTTCGCAAGGCGAGATCCGCACCCTGCGGATGGGAAACGACGCCATCGAGGTCGCGTTTCACGGCTACGTGCAGGGCATGGCAACCGGTTTCGACGAGAGCCGGCGGAGCCTCATGCCCACACGGCTGGACTGGCTGAAGGCGCGCCACGGCGTGTCGCTGCTTTGGGGAACTGCGTTTTACGCATTTTCTCTGTTAGCCGGCGCTTTGCGTTGGTGGGGAGTGCATGGATGACGCATCGCGCCTGGAGCCTCTCGCTGGTCATTATTCCGATCCTGGCCGCTGGGGGTGGCTTGCGCGCGCAATCGGCGGCCGCCGATCCCGAAGAGCGGGTCAAGCGATTGGTCGTGTTGATCCGCGACAAGATCGGCGGCGACGAGGCAGTAGGAGCGGGGATTCTATTCGGGACCGGCTCCGACCGCGTCTATATCGCGACCGCGAATCACGTTGTCCGGCGTGGGCCCGAGGAAGCGCGCGAAATTAAAGTGCAGTTCAAGTGGCTTCCGGGGGAGGAATTCGAAGGCAGCCTTTTGAGAAATTACGACCCGGGACTCGATCTGGCGGTACTGAGCGTGGCCGGCCTGAGCCGCCTCGCCATCAGCGCTGGAGTCATTCCCTTCCAGTTGCTGGGAGATGCAGCGGCGGTCAGGCGGGGCGATGAGGTTTACTCCTTAGGACACCCCCATGGCCAGCCCTGGGTATTGCGCGTGACGCCGGACAGAGTCGCTCAGGCCTCGGCGGAGTCCGTCGTGTTTGAAGGCACACCGTATCCGGGCCATTCCGGGGGCGCGCTCCTGAACCAGAAGCGCGAGGTGATTGGGTTGATTCGCAAGGATACGCCGCCGAACGGCGAAGCGCTCAACATCGCGCGCGCGCTCGAGAAACTGGGCGAGTGGGGGTATCCGGTGCGATTGGCGAGACGGGCGGAAAAGGCAGGGGTGCCGGCGGCGGCGCGGCCGGAGGGCGGGCAGGCTTCGAGATCAACCGCGCCTGCGCCGGTAACGACGGCGGATAAACCGCAGGTCGAGGTCGCGGAGATCCCGCCGAAATCAAGCCCGAGCGCCCGCGCAGCGGAGCCTAAGGCGTCCGGCGCCGAGGTCGTGAGCGGTGGTTTTCGCAGCCTCGCCTTGGGGTTTCGGCACACCTGCGGTGTGCAGGAAACCGGTGATGCCAACAGCTTCGGCGCGGCAATCTGCTGGGGTGAAAGTGCCCAGGGCCAGTTGGGCGCCGGTCTGAGCGAATTGCGTTTCAGGAATCTGAGCGCCGGAACCGGGTTCACCTGCGGGGTGGCGGGGACATTGGAAGCCTATTGCTGGGGAGACGGTTCCAAAGGCCAGTTAGGCGACGGCGTTGCAGCGCATCCGGGTGCCCCCGTCCAGATTGCGGGGAAATGGATGACTCTCAGCGCCGGCAGTATGGAGGTGTGCGGACTGCAAGGCGACCGGACGGCCTACTGCTGGGGCTCGTTACCAACCCCCGGCGCGGAAGGCCGCGCGGCGAAGTTCGAGCGCCTAGCTGGGCCCCCGGCGGCCGTTCCCGGCTCCTTGGCCTTCAACCAGATGGCCGTTGGCGCGACGCACGCCTGTGGGCTCACCAAGGACAGAGAGGTTTATTGCTGGGGCTTCAATGCACTAGGGCAACTGGGCAACAACTCGCAGGCGCACTCGTCCCGGCCGGAACCCGTCGCGGGCGGGAAGAAGTTCCTGAATATGAGTGTCGGCGGAAGGCATTCTTGCGGCGTCTCGCTGGAACGAGCGGCGTACTGCTGGGGCTACAATGGGGCCGGCGAGGTCGGGGACGGAACGAACGTGAACCGCAATGTGCCGGTGGCCGTGGCCGGCGGGCTCACGTTTGCCACGGTGCAAGCAGGCGCCTCCCATAGCTGCGGAATTGCAGCCGGTGGAGCGGCGTATTGCTGGGGATCGAACCGTGTGGGGCAACTTGGAAATGGTTCTAAGGCGGATAGCGCGTCTCCCGTTCCCGTTTCGGGCCAACTGCGGTTTCGATTAATTTACGCCGGCGGAACGCATTCCTGTGGGATCACCGTCTCGGGCGAGGCCTACTGCTGGGGCGCCAACAACTTCGGCCAGCTTGGAGACGCCACAACCACTAGCAGCGCCGTTCCCGTGCGCGTCACACAGCGATAGCGGGACAGAATCCTTGCCCTTCGTTTTGACTCGGCGAAGATCCCGTTCATAACCTGGCTGAACAGATAGACGACCTTGACGAGCGAGGACCGGTGGATTGACTTGCTCGGCTTCTCGGTCGTGATGAACTCGTGGGCCTTCAATAGATGGGCGGCGGCGATGTGGAGGGAATCCATCGAGCCTACTCCCGAGCTTGCCGCTTCCTTCTCGCCGAGAGTGAGAATCGCCTGGAGATCTCTGGCGACCATAGCGCGCGCGAAAAATCTCTCATTGCTATCCAGTAGGTCGTGCGTCATTTCGGCGCGGGCGAAGTAGCCCTGATAAAAATCGTGCTCCTCCCGTTGCCGGTTGAAGAGGGCCTTGGGACACACCTCAAGACGTACGAACGGGCTGCTTAGGAAGACACGGTTAGGATCCTTGAGAATCTGGGCCGCAGGATCGGCCATTGATGGTTGGCCCTTGAACGCCGCTATGAGCACACCGCTATCCAGGAATGTCCTGGCCGGCCGCCGCGCCACTACCGCAAGC
>JBGOUJ010000492.1:0-5943 GCA_041477005.1 Terriglobia bacterium
AAACTCCCTCAAGTTGTCGAGGGCATCGTCAGGATCGGTGTCCTTGCCGAGGAAGGCCGACAACGTGGCGCGGGCTGCATCCACATAAGTCAGCGGCAGAGAAAGGTCTTCGAACGTGACTCTTTCGGCGAGAGGCCTGTCGGTGTGGTACTTGATCCGGGCGACGATCGTGGGGCCCGGAAACAGAGTCGGTCCGGGTCCGGGTTGAATGCGCCGTGCGCGATCGCTCTCGGGATGGGCGCCCCAGCCCAGCATATCGGTCCTTTTATCGCTGTTATAGGCGAGGGCGAAGAAATCGCCGTTGCCGCTGAAGCGCGTGCCCAAAGTGTTCGGAAGGCCCAAGCCATTCGCTCGGGACCGCAGCAGGATCCCTGTGGACCCCAGTGCTCCGGCCGAGACCACTACCAAACGTCGGGCCAGCAGCGAACCCTGCTCCGTCCCCGCGTCGCCGTGGCGCGTGTATTGCACGGCGTATCCACCCCCGGGGACCTTGTCTATGCGATCGACTTCCACTTGCGGAAAGATATGGGCGCCACCCGACTTGGCCAATGCGAGATAGTTGGTATCGAGCGTGTTCTTGGCGCCCACGTTGCACCCGGTGATACAGTCACCGCAGTTGATGCAACGGCGCTGCTTCACGCCGGCGGCGTTGACGCCTTCGAATTCGAAATTGACGGCGATATCGCACAGGTCAAACTCGGCGCCGGCAACGCCCTGGGACCCGTGCTCCAGCGCCTTCACCTTGCTCAGATCGCGCCCGTTCGGGTGACGACCGGCATGAAGCGTTGACCGGACCCGGGCGAAGAGCGGCTTCAGGGTCCCGGCATCCCGGGCATCCCGGATCGCCTGGGGCCACTGCGCATTGTCGAACACCTCGCCGTCCGGCTCGAATGCCACGTTGGCATTGATTAGGGAGGTTCCACCGAGACCGCATCCCATCCACGCGCCGATCTGGGCGCCGAATCGGAAATCGTAGAGGCCCAGCGGATTGGCGGCGTTGCGAAGCGCGCCCGCGCCCGCGGCCAGATTATCGGGGAACTGGCTGGGAAGCCACTCCTTCCCTCGCTCCAGCACACACACGGAGGGTTTCTGGTTTGGCCACGCCGCGGTGGCCAAACGAGCCGCCGTGATGGCCCCGCCGTAGCCGGACCCGATCACGATTACATCGTAGCCTCCGGCCAGTCGGTCATCCCAGTTGTTTGCTAGTGGAGTTCGATCGACGGTGTACATCTTGCACGGACCTCCTGCGGCTATCATCCGTCTTGGCCGACTCCGGTGTCAACGCGCCTGGGACAATGTTGCCAAAGCTGGCTGGACCCGAGTTCGCCGCGCCGGATCACACTGCCGGTTTTTTTGGCCGGGCTGCCATATACGCTCGAGGATCTGAGCCGGTTTTTCGGGACGAAGTGCTGCCCCCGGCTGTGGTCCAGCATGAGCAAAACTGACCCCGTGCGCCTCCAGCACATGCTCGAGCCGGCTGGGAGGCGCGAGGCTAAGGCGTTCGCGCGGTTGGCTGCAGACCTGGACGTCTCCATTGGTAAGGAGCACATTGCTGAGGCTCGCTGCAAATCTGACTTCCCAGCCAGATCCTGGTTATCATGGATAGCGAAGGGGGAAACTTCATGACCGTCCGGGAGGAGCTACACAGGATCGTAGATGAGCTGCCCGAGGAGGAGTTGGCTGATGTGCGGCAATTCATCGACGACCTCAAGACCGGAAGCGATGGCGAGGAATCACTCAGTGCCGAGACCCTGGCAGCGATCCAGGAAGGACTTGAGGACATCAAAGCGGGACGCACGGTGAGCTGGGAGCAGGTTAAGCGCGAGAATGGCCTTTGAGCTATCCCAAGATCGGACACTCCTCGCCACCCAACCACGGAGGCGGCCCTCCCGCCCGGACGGCCAGCATTCACGAAGTGTCATCCCTGTTTGAGCAAGCCTGCCGCCGCATCCCGGTCGAGCGGACGCCGGTGTGGTTCATGCGGCAGGCGGGGCGGTACATGCCGGAGTACCGCGCGCTGCGGGCCAAGCACACGATCCTCGAGATGTGCAAGCGGCCGGATCTGGCGGCCGAGGTTACGCTGCAGCCGGTCGAGGCGCTGGGCGTCGATGCGGCCATCATTTTTGCCGACCTGCTGCTGCCGGTCGAGCCGATGGGCCTGCAGCTCCAATTCGTCGCCGGCGAGGGGCCGCAGATCGGCAATCCCGTCCGCACCGCGGCTGACATTGCGCGGCTGGATATCAATCATGTCGAGGACCTCGGCTACGTCGCCGAAGCGATCCGCCTGGTGTGCCGCTCGCTCGACGCTCGACGCTCGCTCCACGGCAAGGTCCCGGTGATCGGCTTTGTCGGGGCGCCCTTCACCCTGGCCAGCTACATCATCGAAGGGGGCGCCTCGCGCCACTACCTTCTGACCAAGCGGCTCCTGTTCGGCGAGCCGGCGCTTTGGACGCAACTGATGGCCAAGCTGGTGCTGGTGCTGGCGGCCTACGCCAAGAGCCAGGTCCAGGCCGGCGCGGCCGCCATTCAGGTTTTCGACAGTTGGGCCGGCGCGCTCGCGCCGGGCGATTACGAGCGCTTCGTTTTGCCCCACTCCCGCGCCTTGACCGGCCAGATCCGCCGGACCGGCGTTCCCGTAATTCACTTCGCGACCGGCGTCGGCGCGTATTATCCGATGTTGCAAAAGGCAGGCGCCGAGGTGCTGGGTCTCGACTGGCGGGTCGAGCTCGATCAGGTCTGGCGGTCGATTCGTTACCGCGCCGCCGTGATGGGTAATCTCGACCCGGTCGCGCTGTTTGCGCCGCTGGCGGATCTGCGCTCGCGCGTCCACGACATTCTCGATCGCGCCGCCGGCCGTCCCGGCCACATCTTCAATCTCGGCCACGGCATCCTGCCCGAGACCCCCGTCGCCAGCGTGAAGGCGGTGGTGGAAATGGTTCACGAGTATGAAACAAGCCGTTCTGCTTCTGGCCCATGGCGCGCCCGATAGCCTGGATCAGATCGACGAATACCTGCTCAACGTGCGCGGCGGCAGGCCGCTGCCTCCGCCGGTGGTCGAAGAGATCCGCCATCGCTACGCCCTGATCGGCGGGCGCTCTCCGCTCCTCGACCTCACCCGCCGTGAGGCGCAGGCCCTCCAGGACCTGCTCGCCCTGCCGGTCTACATCGGCATGCGGAACTGGTCGCCGTATATTCGTGATACCATCGTGAAGCTGGCCGCCGACGGCATCTCCCACGCCGTGGCCATTTGTATGGCGCCGCAGTATTCGAACATGAGCGTGGGCTTTTACTTCCGCCGCACCCGCGAAGCTCTCGATCAGACCGGCGCGGCCATCGATATTTCCTGGGTGGAAAGCTTTCACCAGCACCCGCTCTTGATAGCCGCCTTCGCCGATCGCCTTCGGACGCTGGTCGATGGCCTTCAACCGCCGCTCGAGACCCCTCAGCCGCACCCAGAAGGTCCCCCGCCGCAGCCCGGCAGTCTTCGGCCACAGATCGACGGTCTTCAGCCGCAGCCCGGCAGTCTTCAGCCGCAGCTCGACGGTCTTCGGCCACAGATCGAAGGCCTTCGGTCGCCGCTCGAGACCCCTCAACCGCCGCTCGACGGCCGCCGCCTCCCCGTCCTGTTCACCGCCCACAGCCTGCCCGAGAAGGTCCTTGCCTCGGGCGACCCTTACGACGCCGAGGTGCACGCCACGGCGGCAGGGGTAGCCCGCGAGCTCGGCCTCGCCCACTGGGACTTCGCCTACCAGAGCCAGGGCCTGACCGAAGAGAAGTGGCTCGGACCAACCGTGGAATCGCGTCTCGACGCCTTTTGCGCCGAGGGCATCAAGGATGTGGTCCTGGCCCCGATCGGCTTCGTCTGCGACCATGTCGAGATCCTTTACGATGTCGATATTCTCTTCCGGAATTACGCTGCCCAACGCGGGATCACCCTTCACCGGCCCGAGTCCTTGAACGACTCGCCGCTGTTCATTCGAGCGCTGGCCGAGGTGGCGCGGGAGCGGCTGCGATGACGCGCGTGGCCATCGTCGGCGGCGGTATTTCGGGACTCTCGGCCGCCTATTACACCTGCCGGTCCGGCCACGAATGCACCCTGATCGACCCGGCGCCCCGTCTCGGAGGAGTCATCCGCACGGAGTCGGCCGACGGCTGCGTGGTCGAGGCCGGCCCGGACAGCTTCCTCGCGCAGAAGCCGTGGGCCCTCGAGCTGATCCGCGAGCTGGGCCTCGAGCCGGACCTCATCCGTTCCAACGACCATCTCCGCAAGACCTACGTGCTGCGCCGCGGGCGGCTGGCGCCGCTTCCGGACGGCCTGTTCCTGATGGTGCCCACCGCCGTCCGGCCGCTGCTGGCCACGCGGCTTCTCGGCCTCCCGACGAAGCTCAAAATGGCTCTGGAGTTGCTTCGCCGGCCGTCGGCCGGGAAAGCGGACCGGTCGGTCGCTGACTTCGTCCGCGATCATTATGGCAGCGAGGCGGTGGAGTACCTGGCCGAGCCGCTGCTGGCCGGCATTTACGGCGGCGACGTCTCCGAGCTGAGCATCAATAGCGTGCTGCCGCGCTTCGTTGAGTTCGAGCGTCGTTACGGCAGCGTCACGCGCGGCGTGCTTGCAAGCCGTCCGCAGCCGGCGCCGCAGAAACCGGCCGCCCTGTTTCTCAGCTTGAAAGGCGGCATGCAGCAGCTCATCGGAGCCCTCGAAGCGGCCGTCGCCGGCCTCGCGAATGTCGTGCGAGCCTCGGTGGAGCGGATCGAGGCAGCGGGCGGACGTTATCGTCTACACACTGCCGGCGAGGCGATCGAGGCCGACCACGTCATCTTGGCCACGCCTGCTTACACGGCGGGTGCGCTGGTGTCATCGCTCGACCCGGCGCTTTCGGATCTCCTTTCCGGCATCCCCTATCACTCCTCCATCACCGTCGCCCTGGGCTATGAGCGCGCGGGCTTCCGTCACCCGCTGAACGGCTTTGGCTTCCTGGTGCCCCGGGTCGAGCGGGAGCTGCTCACCGCCTGCACCTGGGTCGGGACGAAGTTTCCGCACCGCGTTTCCGAAGACCGCGTCCTGCTGCGCGCCTTTATCGGCACGGGAAAAAGAGACCCTCTGCCCGAGCGCTCCGACGAAGCGCTGGTAAGCGCGGTGCGCGAAGAGCTGAGCACTCTGATGGAAGTGAACGAGACGCCTCTGTTTGCGCGCGTGACGCGCTGGAACCGCGCGATGGCGCAGTACACCGTGGGCCACGAGCGCCGCCTGGAGGAAATCAGCGCCCGGCTGGCCCGCCTTCCCGGCCTGCACCTGGCCGGCAACGCCTACCTGGGCATCGGCATCCCGGACTGCATCCACACCGCCCAACTTGCCGCCACGCGCATCACCGGCCAGGCCGGGGAATTGCAACCGCTGTCGCCTGCCAAGGCCGCCCTGTAGCGCGACCACCGTGCCGGCGCCGATCTGCTGACCCCCACGTCCTTGAGGTTCTCCGGCGCCTCGCCGGCGAACGCGACATCTTGCCAGAAGCTCTGCTCGCAGCCCCGCACCATGCGGTGCGTTTCGGATGGCTTCGGTCGCCGCGTTTCACGGACGGAAAGCCCCGGCCTTGCCGGGTAGTCTCTCGGGTGGTTGGTGAGCTTTCGGTAGGCCCGCCTAATTAGTCCGTTTCGTGAATACGCTTACGTATTACAAGGATCAAAGAATCGGATGGGGGCGCGTCGCACATAGGATACCAAGTAGTATTAGGATAATCGAGGATTTGGGAACCTCTCTGCGTCTTCCATGAGAAGGCCGGTCGGTGTCAAGTACCTATTTCAAGACTCGCCTCCGTTCTATGGTTCGGCGGCCGACCACTTTCCTTATAGCCCCTTTCCCTTCTACCAGGGGATGTTTTGCTCCGAACGGCCCGCAGCGGTCAAGGGCGCGCCGCTTTTGCGCGGCGAAGCGAACCCTTGACC
>JBGOUJ010000493.1:0-5941 GCA_041477005.1 Terriglobia bacterium
GGTTGCTCGATTGCCCAAAGCACGGTACACGAGTACTGCAAGGCCGCCGAGGCGGCCGGCATCGACTGGCCTGTACCGGCGGAGTGGGACGACCGCCGGCTGGAGGAGGTCCTGTTTCCTCGCCGCCGGCAACCCTGCGGTCGCCGCCGGCAGGCAACGCCGGATTTCACCACCCTCCACCAGGAGCTGCAGAGCCACAAGCAGACTGCTTGCCTTCCTCACTGCACCACAGCAAACGCAGCCAGATCCCGCGCCGTGTCACCGGTGGCCCCCGGCGGTCACGCCGGGGTGAGGTTTCGCAGCCTGCGTACGCCCCGAGAGTAGGAGGGTGAGGGGCATGCCGCCTGCGATAGCCTTGATGCGGCGGGGTGGCTGCTACACTGCCAAGACCTGTGAGCAAGAGCCGAGATGAAAAGCCGCCCGAATGGGCGGCATGCTGTGTTCTGCTGTGAGCGGGTTGACGTGATTGCAGTCAATACGTAGTCGAGGTCCGGCGTCTGATGGCGACAACCACGATTAGAAGCTGCGCGGGGTACAAGTCGAAAAAAATCCGGTAGTCTCCGACGCGACGGCGCCAAGCGGTGGACTGGGCCTTAAGGCGCGCTATGTCGCCGCCGAATGGGTCGTTCTCCATTGCGGCCAGGGCAGCCTTAACGCGCGCTTGGTCTCTTGCCGGAAGCTTTCTGAGATCCTTTCCTGCCGGTCCGGTGACTTGTAGTTGCCAGATCATGGGAGAGTTCGGCTAAAGATACGTAATCGCCGCGCGCAAAGGCAGCGCGCCCCCGCCGAATCGCCGCCAACTCGGCCTTGGTCGGTTCAACGACCGGGTAGCGACTATCAAAGTAGTGGCGGAGAGCTTCGCGAACGAGCTCTGAACGAGTGCGCGATTCGGCTTGCCGGACCTTCTCAAACTCCTCGACCATGGCCGGTGGCAGCGAGATGGTCAGAGTGTGGGTGGTTCGCATAGGCGAAATTGTTTCGAGTATGACTTGATCTTACTCCATACCATCCACCATGTCAAGGTCAGCGGGCTGGCTGCTACACCGCCAAGACCTGTGAGCAAGAAAAGAAATGAGACTGGGGAAAAACACCGACACGGTTGTCGGGGTTGGGGTCAGGCGGGCGCGCTGCTTTGAGCGGGGGAGGCCACTAGCACCGATATCGTCCTACCGAAGAGGGCGATACACCGCTGAAAACAGCGCGGGGGCCGTGTATCCTTACCTGGCCACGAAAGAGACAACCCGGCAATGGATGTAGCCGGCCTCGATTCGCACCGCTCCTAGCCGCTTAGAATCAGGGGCCTAAGTAGGAATGGGTACATCCACACTCCACACTAAGGTCCCCGCCTCGTCGAGGGGCAGCCGTGACTCGTCGTGCTGTGAATCCGGCGGGAGCTATACCGGGCGAAGCAACGCGCCAGCCAGGGCCGGTTTCAGTTTTCCACCCGCAAGTTGTTGGTCACCCCGAAAACGCCGGCCACCCCGTGCGCCTGAATGTTGGCGATGTCGCTGTCGCCCTTGTTCGCCACGACCCCTTCGAGCGTCACGTTCCCGTTCTTCATGATGATGTGAATGGGCGGGACCGCCTGCATCGCGTAACGGTTCAGGCTGGGGTGACCGTAGACGGCGCGATAGACGGCCACGCGGAGCCGATCGTCGTTGGGGGAGAGAGGCAGCACCTCAATGTTGTTGGTCACCTTCTCCACACCCTCGATTTTCTTGACGACCCCCTCGGCGTCGGTCTTCAGCGTCGGCCGGGTGACCTGGCCATTCAGCTCCACGTTGTAACCGTTCACGCGGTAGGTCAGGTTGTCGAAGACGCCGTAGTAAGGCAGCATGACCAACTCATGCCGCACCTCCTTGATCAGCCGCTCCTCTGCCCGAGGCGACGGGCCGCGCTGGTTTTGCGGCCCGCCCGCAGAGGCGACGACCAGGCACCACAGCGTTGCGGCAAGTCCAACCGAAATTCCGGACAATGTCGTTTTCATCGCTCCTCCTTTCCAAGGGTTCAGGTACGGACTTTTTCTACCGGCTCGCCGGCGCGGCACATCCGGCAACTGCGGGCGTCGGGGTAGAGTTCCGCCTCGAGCGTCGCCAGGCTGTAAAGGGGAATTCTGTCAACATCCAACCCGTCGCCGTGCGGCTGATGGATGACCACGGCCACGCCCAGGACCGTCGCGCCGGCCGATTCCAAAAGGGTCTTCAGCTCCTGCAGTATCCTGCCGGTACGCAAAGTATCGTCCACCAGGACGACTTTTTCTCCTTGATGGTCTTCCATGTATTGGCGGAAGCGCAACCGGCCGTCTTCGCTTTCCGCCCAGTACACCTGGCGGCAGCGCAAGGCCTCCGCCACCCCGAACGCCACCGGCAAGCCTCCCGAAGCCGGCGTGACGATACTCAATTCCGAGACCAGCGACGCGATCTCCGAGTTGGACCGCAGCAGCCGGCTGAGAGCCACGCTAAGCGTCCGGCTGTGTTGGTAGTAGCGCAGCGCGAGCGGCAGTTGCAGGAACTGGTTGGTATGCCTGCCGGTCGGAAGCTCGAAATGCCCCCAGCGCAGGGCTCCGGTTTCGTTCAGGATGCGTACGATTTCGTCCTGCGTCGGCAACAGATGCATGCCTTGATTATTTCACAACAGGCAGCGGCTAGACTGTAATGAGCACGAGATCACTCTGGATCTCCCCGGTCACGCGCGCCTCTTTCTCCCCCACGTAAACATCGACTTCCGAGCGCACGCCGAACTCGGGCAGGTAGACGCCCGGCTCGATGGAAAAGCAGACTCCGGGGACCAGAGGCCGCTCGTCGTGGGTCTCCAGGTTATCCATGTTGGCGCCGTTCCCGTGCACCTCTTCGCCGATGGAGTGGCCGGTGCGGTGGGTAAAGTGGTCGCCGTAACCGTGCTCCCGGATATGACCGCGAGCGGCGTCATCTACCTCGTAGCCGTGAATCGGCCTCCCGTCGCGCACCGCGGCCTGGATAAACTCCACCGCCCGGTCGCGCGCCCCGCGCACGATGTCGAACACGTTGCGAACGGCGGCTGGGGCCGCCGCGCCCAGGTAGCCGGTCCAGGTGATGTCGTAATAGACCGCGCCGGGGCGATCGAGCTTGGCCCACATATCGAGCAGCACGAAGTCGCCCGCGCGGATCGGCGAGGTTTCCTCGGCGGTCGGCTCGTAGTGGGGATTCCCGCTGTTGGCGTTGACGCCGACGATGGGGCCGTCGTCCGTGATCAATCCTTGCTCGCGGAAACGTTCCCGGACGAAGTCGCGGATGGCGACCTCCTGGACCGAGCCTTGGGCCCGCACGCGCCGGCCGATCTCCTCGAATGCTTCGCGCCGGATGGCGTCCACCCGGCGGCCGGCTTCCAGGTGCATTTCGAGCTGCTCGGCGCTCCAGCAGGCCTCGAAGCGCTGGACCAGGCCGGCCGAGGTTACCACCTCGGCGCCCAGACCGCGCACCAGCTCGACGGTTCCTGCATCCACTAACGAGACATAAGGGATCATGCAGTCCGGCGAGTATTGCATGGCGACCCGCTTCCGGCCGGCCAGCATCCGGCCCAGCTCCTCCCGCAGCTCCCGCCAGCCGGAGTAAACACGGCGCTCGCCCGGCAGCGCGTCGAGCATCCAGCTCTCGATGCGGTGTACCAGCTTCACCGGCTGACCCTCGGCCGGCAGCAGGTAATACCATCGCCGGGTCACGTGGCGCCGCGGCGCGAAGCCCAGAACGCGGTAGGCGATCGGGTCGCGCTGGTGGTGGTCAAAAAATAGCCAAGCGTCCATCTTGTGAGCGCGCAGCTCAGCCTGGATTTCGGAAATGTTCATCACTTCACCTCGCCCATCAGCTTCCGCGTGGGCTTGACCAAGACGGCCAGAATCAACCCGGCGACTATAGCCAAGCCAGCCACCACTCCGAACAGTCGGGGGAGCGGCAGCGCTTCGTATAGCGAGGCCAAGCGTCCGCCCAAATAGTCGCCGACGGAAATCGAGAGAAACCAGACGCCCATCAGCAGGCTCGTAATACTTGCCGGGGCGAGCTTGGTCATGGCGCTCAAGCCCACCGGGCTGAGGCATAGCTCCCCGACCGTGTGCAGCAAGTAGACCACGACCAGCCACAGGGGGCTCACCCGGACGCCAGTGGCTGCAATCGAAGCGCCGCCGGCCACTACCAGGAAGCCCAGCCCGACAAACACCAGGCCCCACACAAACTTTGCCGGGATCGAAGGCTCCCGGGGGCCCAGCCGCACCCACAGCCAGGCAAAGGCCGGGGCCAGGAGGATGACGAACAGCGCGTTCACCGCCTGCAGCCAGCTCGCCGGGTAGGAGAACCCGAACACGCGGTTGTCCGTGCTGCGCTCGGCGAAGAGATTCAGCGTCGAGCCGGCCTGTTCATACACGCACCAGAAGAGCGAAGCAGCAACGAAGAGCACGCCCACCACGATCAGGCGTTCGCGCTCCTCCCGCGTCCAGCGGCCGAGGAACAGGGCCCAGAGGAAGAACACGACCACCGCCAGCAGCAGGATCAGGCCCATGGTGTTGGAGAGCGCCTGGACGCTGATGGTCACCAGACCGCTCCACTGCAACAAAGCAGCCATCACGAGCAGGGCCGCCGCCGAGCCCAGGCTCAGGCGCAGCTTCCGTTTCTGCTCCACTGCCTGTTCCGCGTTCTGCGGCCGCACCGGGTGCAGTCCCACGTCACCGAGATGCCGTCCGCCCAGGACATATTGGATGAGGCCGAGCGTCATCCCCACGGCAGCCATGGCAAAGCCGAGATGCCAGTCGATGTTCTGGCCAACATAGCCGCAAACCAGGGGCGACACGAAAGCTCCCAGGTTGATGCCCATGTAGAAGATCGAGAATCCCGCGTCACGGCGCGCATCGCCGGCGGCATAGAGCTGGCCAACCATCACGCTGACGTTGGGTTTCAGCAAACCGGTTCCGGCCGCGATCAACACCAGGCCCAGGTAGAAAAAAACGATGCCGTGTGCCGCCAGGCTGAAATTGCCCAGCGCAATCAGGACCCCGCCCAGCAGCACCGCGCGGCGCTGTCCCAGGAAACGATCCGCGATCCAGCCGCCCGGCAGGCTCAGCAGGTAGGCCATAGACGTGTAGAGGCCGTAGATGGCGCCGGCCGTGGCCACATTGAAGCCGAGGCCGCCGGTTGTCGCCGCGGCGGTCATGTACAGGATGAGCAGGGCGCGCATCCCGTAGTAGCTGAACCGCTCCCAGAGCTCGGTCAGGAACAGCGTGGCCAACCCGCGGGGATGCCCGAAGAACCGCGTATCCTGGGTGCTCGCGGCTGTGGATGCGGCTTGCGGCATCAGGCCTCTCCCCGCAGAAAGCGGTCCAGCGTCTCCTGCTCGATTCCCTCGATCTCGATCCGCTTGTGGCGGCTGGTCTCGCCGGAAACGATCCGCACCGCCGAGCGCGGCGCCCGCAAGCCCCGGGCGAAGAACTCGATGCACGCCCGATTGGCCTTGCCCTCAACGGCCGGTGCGGTGAGCAAGAGCTTCCACTCGCCGCCGAGAGGACCGGCCAAACCCTCCCGCGAGGCGCGCGGTTGCACCCGGATCGCCGCCCTGGCCTTCACGGGACCCGTCTTCATCGGGCCAGTCTTCATTTGGTGACCCCACGCGTCAGCCGCGCGACCGCCCGCGCGTGCAGGTTGGCCACGCCGGCCGTATAGCGCGGCGCCACGACCGTAAAGGCCAGGGCCTCGTCCAGCCAATCGTGGCTGGAGCCGTCCGCGTGCTGGGTGGCGACCGTCAGAGTATACTCCTGCGGGGCCAGCCAGCAGTCGAAGTGGAAATCGACCTCCAGGGTGTCGCCGCCGCGGCAGTGCCCCAGGGCCAGCTTTTCCAATTTCGTGTTGGTGCCGAAAACATCCATGCCGATACGGGTCCGGATCATGATGCCGACCATGGGGTCAGGCTGCTCGGCGTGGAA
>JBGOUJ010000494.1:0-5928 GCA_041477005.1 Terriglobia bacterium
ATGATCCAGCGCACGAGCACCCTCAGCACGTTCGTCGACCTTCATGTAGGTATGGGCCCAGAGCACCTGTTATGGTGCTATACGCTGCCCAAATTATCACAGACCGATCCAAATGGGAACCTGGCAACTTGCTAAATTACGTACTATTGGTTCCCGCGGTACTATCAGAGTTTCCCCCAGCCCCGTCCGCCCTGAAGAAACCGTCCCGCGCGCTGAACACCCCCTCTCGTCCACTCGGAAATTGTTCTAATATATGATCTTAACGAGTATGTTTCGCCGGGCGATCAGCTTGGTTCTGTTCTGTGCCGCGGGCGCTTGGGCACAGGACCCTTCCTCTTCCCCTCTTTATCGCGATACAATGCAGCCGATTCTCCAGAAGAACTGCCTTCCGTGCCATAACGCGAACCTCAAGCAGAACGGGCTCGATCTCTCTTCCCGCGAATCCCTGCTCAAGGGCGGTGAGAACGGTCCCGTGGTCGTGGTTGGTAAACCGGAAGATTCCCGGCTCTATAAACAGGTCGCCCACCTCAGCGAGCCCGGCATGCCCTTCAAGGGCCAGAAGCTCCCTGACGATGCCATCGCCAAAATCGCGGAGTGGATTAAGGCCGGTGTCCCATTCGGTGAAGCGGTCCCTTCCGCGGATGGCGTCAACTTGGCCGAGGTCCGGAAGCACTGGGCTTTTCGCAAACCCGTCAAGCCCACGCCGCCGGCGGTCGGCAACCGCCGTTGGGTGCGCAATCCGATCGACGCTTTCGTGGCCGCGGAGCAGGAAAAGCGCGGCCTTACGCCGCTGCCCGAAGCGGACAAGCGCACTCTGCTGCGCCGGGTTTATGTTGACTTGGCCGGTCTGCCTCCCACCCCGGCGGATGTGGCCTATTTTCTGGCCGACAAGTCCCCGAAAGCCTACGAGAAGGTCGTCGACAAGCTCTTGGCCAGCCCGCGCTACGGCGAGCGGTGGGGCCGCCATTGGATGGACATCTGGCGCTATTCCGACTGGTACGGCGTCCGCAAGTCCGGACAGGTCCGCTATTCCCAGCGGCACATCTGGCGCTGGCGTGACTGGACCATCGAGTCTATCAACCAGGACAAGCCCTACGACCGGATGATCGAGGAGATGCTGGCCGGCGACGAGCTCGCTCCCGGCGACCCCAACATCGTTCGCGCCACCGGCTATCTCGCCCGCAACTGGTACATGTTCAACCGCAACGTGTGGCTGCAGGACACGGTTGAGTTCACCTCCGCGGCATTCCTTGGCCTGACCCTGAAGTGCGCCCGTTGTCATACGCACAAGTACGATCCCATTCCCCACACCGACTACTACCGCTTCCGGGCGTTCTTTGAGCCGCACGAAGTCCGTATCGACCGCGTCTCCGGCCAGGCCGACACCGTCAAGGACGGTCTCGCGCGCGCGTACGACGCCGATGCCAGCCGGCCCACGTACCGGTTCATTCGCGGCAATGAAAACAATCCCGACAATTCCGTCGCCCAGCAGCCCGGCGTTCCCCAGTTGTTCGGCGCTGTCGACCTCCACATCCAGCCGGTCCCGCTGCCTGTGGAAGCCTACTTCCCGGACGGCCGCCCCTTCGTCCCGCCAGACATGATCGCGCAGGCGAAAGCGGACATCGAAAAGGCCGAAGCCGATCTGAAGAAGGCCCTCGAGAAGCCCGAGCCCGCGCCGGTCATCACCTCGGCCGAAAAGCGCCTCGCCGGAGCCAAAGCGGCGTTGCCCGCGCTCGAGGCGCGCATCAAGGCTGACCTGGCATCCCTGGCGACACCCGCTCCCGAAAACGCGGAGCAACTCGCGGAGGAAGCTCGCAAGCTCGAACGCGCCGCCAACGTCCTTTACGCCGAGGCCGACCTTGTTCTCGCGCACTACCAGTTTGATCAGGCGAGATCCGACCCCTCGAAGACCGACGAGAAGAAACTCGCTGCGGCCACCACGAAGCTCGAGGCTGCCCTCAAGGCGCTGAAGGAACCGGCCGAGGGCTACACGCCGCTCGGCCCCAAGTTTCCCACCGCCAGCTCCGGACGCCGGCTGGCGCTGGCCCGCTGGATCGCATCCAAGGAAAATCCGCTTACCGCGCGCGTGGCGATCAACCATATCTGGCTCCGCCACTTCGGCAAGCCGCTCGTACCCACGGTGTTCAACTTCGGCCGCAACGGGAAGCCGCCCACGCATCCCGAGCTCCTCGATTGGCTCGCGACCGAGTTCATGGACCGCAATTGGGACATGAAGGCCATCCACCGCCTTATGGTCACCTCCAGCGCTTACCGCATGCAGTCCTCCGGCTATAGCGCCGACGCTCGCCAGGTTCGGATCGATCCCGACAACACCTGGCTCTGGCACATGAATACCCGCCGCATGGAAGCCGAGACGGTGCGGGATTCGATCCTTGCTCTTGCGGGCAAGCTCGACACCAGCATGTTCGGGCCCGATATCGATCCGGCCAAAGGGGAAGAGGTCTACCGCCGCAGCGTTTACTTCCGCCAGGCGCCGGACGTCCAGATGGACATGCTCAAAGTGTTCGACGTTGCCAGCCCGAACGAGTGCTTCCAGCGCTCGGAAAGCATCGTTCCGCAGCAGGCGCTGGCTCTTTCCAACAGCGAGCTGAGCCTCGATATGGCGCGCCTGCTGGCCTCGCAGCTCTTTTCGCCGGCCGCCGCCGAGACTTCCTCGCGCGCTACGGCTCTTGCGGGGAACCGTTCCATCGCCGACGAGACCCGCTCGCCCGACGACGATTTCGTTGTGGCTGCCTTCGATCGAATCCTCAACCGCGCCCCGTCGCCTGAGGAAGTCAAAGCGTCAGTCGATTACCTTCGCTCCCAGGCTGAGCTCTACAGCGATCCCGCGCGCCTGACCCCTTTCGGCTCGGGCTCCCGAGCCCGCGTGAAACCGTCTGCCGACCCTGCGCAGCGCGCTCGGGAGAGTTTTGTGCACGTTCTTTTTAACCACAATGATTTCGTGACTGTACGATAATGAGGGTTTACTGATGCCGCGCAATGGTCTTTGTTGTGATCGCCGTCCCCGGCGCGTATTCCTCGCCGATACCTGCATGGGCCTGACCGGTCTGGCGCTGGGCACTCTTCTGCCTCGCCGGGCCGCCGCCGAGGAGACCTGGGCTCCGCCCACCGGTCAGCCGCACTTTCAACCAAAAGCCAAGCGGGTGATCTGGCTGTTTATGCTGGGTGGCGTCAGCCACGTTGAGACGTTCGATCCCAAGCCCGCTCTCAACAAGTACGCCGGCAAGCAGCTTGCCGAAACGCCGTACAAGGATGCTCTTGAGAGTCCGCTGGTCAAGGAAAACCTCCAGGCGTTTGTGCCGGGCCAGCACGGGATCAAGCTGACGCTCTACCCCATGCAGAGCGGCTGCCGTCAGATGGGCCAGAACGGTGTTCTGCTCAGCGACTGGTTTTCCAATATCGGCGGGATGATGCACGAGATCGCGCTCATCCGATCCACCTGGACGACCGATAACGATCACGGAGCGATCCTGCAGTTCCATACCGGCCGCCACATCTTCGACGGGTATCTCCCCACCATCGGCTCCTGGGCCCACTACGGCCTGGGCTCCCTCAACGAGAATCTTCCCGCCTTCGTTGTTTTGGGCGAGCCTCCCGGCGATTGCTGCGGGGGTCTGGGCACCCACGGCTCCGGCTATCTCGGCCCCGAGCACGCCGGCGTGCAACTCGACGTCAACCCCGAAAAGCCGCTGCCCTTTGTCTCGCCGGGGCCGGACGTGTACCGTGAAGAGCAGCGCCGGGAATTCGAGTTTCTCGGGAAGCTGAACAACCTGACCGCCGTCGAGTATCCCACCGACGCCGCGCTTCGCGCCCGCATCAAATCCTACGAACTCGCTTACCGCATGCAGATGGCGGTCCCCGAAGTCATCAGTTTCAAGGATGAGAGCGAAGAGACCAAGCGTCTTTACGGGCTCGACCAGGATGTCACCCGTCCCTTCGGCGAGGTCTGTCTTGCCGCCCGCCGCCTATCCGAGAAAGGGGTCCGCTTCGTGCAGGTTTATCAGGGCGGCGCCGGAAACGCCTGGGACGCCCATCGCGACCTGAAGAAAAACCACGGCGACCTCGCCTCCAAAGTCGACAAACCCATCGCCGGCCTTCTGAAGGACCTCCGCCAGCGCGGCCTGCTCGATGAAACCATCGTCGTGTGGGCCACTGAATTTGGCCGCACCCCTGGGGCCGAGAATTCCAATGGCCGCGACCATCACCCCTACGGCTTCTCCACCTGGATGGCGGGCGGCGGCATCAAGGGCGGCGTGGTCCATGGCTGCACGGATGAAATCGGCTTCCACGCCGTCGAGAACCGCCACTACGTCACCGATATCCATGCCACGATCCTTCACCAGCTAGGGATCGAGCCGCGCAAGCTGGACGTGCCCGGCCGCAAGCGCCTGGATATCGATTACGGCAAGCCCATTCGTGAGATTCTGGTTTAGCCGGTTACACTTGAGTCAGATGACGACAAAGACTCCTTCCAGCGGCGTCCCTGCCGGGGAGGCGAGGCTGCCTGCGGGACTCGTTCTCAAGCCACCTGTCAAAATGCGGGAACTGGCCGACGACGTCGATCACGATCCCGCAGGCCGCACGATCTTCGGAAACAGCACGCGCGGCTTGAATGCGATGCACATCAGCGGCTTCGCGCCGGTCTTCAGGATCAGGTCGACTGATTCATCCAGTGTCTTCCAGTGGTAGCGCCCGCGCGCGGGCAGGAGATCGAAATACTCCTGAATGAACAGCCGGATCAGCCGCGGCTGCAGCGCGCGTATCTCCGCGGCCCGGTCGCCCCACATCGGCTCCTCTGACAATCCGCCCTGCCCGAGCGCGAAGCGGTCGATCTCCAGCGGTCCGAGTTTCCGGGCGAAGTTCACCCGTACGTCAACCGTGCGGCTCTGCCCGGCGGCGATGGCCAGCGCAGCGCACGAGATAATCAGGGATCTGAATATCAAGCGAAAGCTCTCCGCAACCAACCGCAGGAAATCCTCGCCTCACTCCAAACCAAATGTGAAAATCGCGCTGCCTGCCGCCACCGACACCAATTGCTTTCCGTTGCTCAAGTAGCTGACCGGCCCGGCCGCAATCATGCCTCCCGTGTTGGCGCGCCAGAGTTCCTTCCCCGTGCCGGCGTCGAGCGCGAAAAACTGGCCTTCGTCGACGCCGCCGAAGACCAGATTGCCAGCCGTCGAGAGAATGCCGGCCTGCGGCATGCTGTAGAGCTTGTATTGCCACTTGACCTCGCCGGTTGAGGGATCGATGGCCTTTACGGCTCCGCTCCCCGGGTCCTCGCGCAGGCGCACCGGAACGCTTCCGAAGAAATGCGTTCCCGCCTGATAGGGCGCTTCGCCGGAATAAAACTTGCTGGCGAAATCCCAGACCGAAAGGTAAAACAGCTTCGTCACGGGGCTGTAGGATGGTGAGTACCAGTTCGTCCCACCCTCCGGTCCCGGCGAAACAACCGTCCCCTCGCGGCTCGGGCTGGTGTTCGGCCTCCGCACCGGCCGCCCTTTCTCATCGATTCGCTCCGCCCAGGTCTGGGTTACGAACGGCTTCGCCATCAGAAATTCGCCGGTTTCCCGGTCCAGCACGTAAAAGAACGCGTTCCGGTTGCCCCAGTACATGAGTTTCCGCTGCCGGCCTCGAAATTCCGCATCCACCAGAACCGGAATCTGCACCGCATCCCAGTCGTGCACGTCGTGCGGCGTGAATTGGAACCACCACTTCAGTTTGCCTGTGTCGGCGTCGAGCGCGATCACGCTCGAGGAATAAAGGTTGTCACCGGGCCGTACGTCGCCATTCCAGTCCGGCGCTGGATTGCCGGCGCCCCAGTAAATCAGATTCAGTTTTGGATCGAAAGAGCCCGTCACCCACGTAGGAGCGCCACCGGTCTTCCACGACTCCCCCGACCAGGTTTCA
>JBGOUJ010000495.1:0-5913 GCA_041477005.1 Terriglobia bacterium
GCCTTGGCGAGAAGTTAGGTGTCTCCCGGATTCGCTCCGACCGTGACCTTGCCGCCCTTGTTGAGAGGCGGTTGCCGGCCACCGCCATCAAAGCCCTTGTCCGCGGCGGACTGTCCGATGCCGAGGTCTATCAATTGATCGTTGCTCGTAGAACGCTGGCTCATCGGGTGGCCAAGCGCCAGCCACTCTCGAAGGGGGAGTCGGACAAAGCAGTACGGGTGGCCCGCATCACAGCGATGGCCGAACAGGTGTTTGGCGAGTCGGAACGGGCCTGGCGCTGGATGCGGAAACCGAAGCGCCGCTTCGATGGCAAAGCACCGATGGAGATGCTGGCGACTGAAGCCGGCGCGCGCCTGGTGGAAGAGATGCTGGGGCAGATCGATGACGGTCTTGCCGCGTGACCCTTTGGCGCGTCAGTAACCGCCTGGTGCTCGAGAAATACGGTTGGGGCGACGGGCTACCGGTCGAGATCAGTCGACCCCAGCGGATCGGGATTTCGTCGGGGTGGGCCAGGTGGAGCGTGACGTCTTCGATGATTACGGAGCGCGAGCTGCCCGTCAGGGGAATCTTCATAAAGGAATGGAGCGGCCTCTCCGATATTTTAGTACGCTCGGAGTAGAGCCGGACAGCGGGGAGTCGCCTATGTCGGAAATGCGGAAGGACATTCTATCGGGCCGCTGGGTAATCGTGGACCAGGCGACAGCGGACGAGGCGTCGCGATTTCCATTCCAGCCGTTCACCCAAGGCGCCGCCCCTTGCCCGTTTTGCGAGACCCAGGAGGCCTCCACGCCGCCGGAGGTCTTCGCCCTGCGCCGCCCGGACTCGGCCGCCAACGGCCCAGGATGGACGGTCCGCGTAGTGCCTAATTTGAAGCCGCGGCTGCGGGTGGAAGGATGCTTGGAGCGCCGCGCCCAGGGATTCCACGACCTCATGAATGGCGTCGGCGCCCACGAGATTATCGTCGAGACGCCGCGCCACGATCGCAGCCTGCACGATCTGGAAATCCCGGAAATCGCCGAAGTCATCCGGGCCTACGTGGCCCGCATCAACGATTTGCAGCAGGATGAGCGCCTGCGCTACGTGCTGATCTTCAAGAACCACGGCGAAGCGGCCGGCGCCCACAGCATCTCCCACTCGATCTCGCAGTTGATGGCCTTGCCGGTGACGCCCCGCACCGTCAAGATCAAGCTGGCCGTCTCCCGCGAGTACTACGCCGAGAAGGAGCGCTGCATCTATTGTGACGTGGTCCGCCAGGAGGTCCAGGATGTGCGCCGGTTGGTAGCCGAAAACCAGGACTTCGTCGTCTTCACCCCCTTCGCCTCGCGGTTTCCCTTCGAGATGAGCATATTCCCCAAGTCGCACGCGAGCGATTTCACCCAGATCGCTTCGGCGGCGGTCGGGAGCCTCGCCGCCATCCTGCGCGACGTCTTGCGAAGACTGGACCGCGCCCTGGGCGGCCCACCCTATAACCTGACGCTGCAAAACCGGCCGCGGCTGCGCCTGAAGGAAGGCTACTGGACCACTATCGATCAGGACTTTCACTGGCACCTGGAGATCCTGCCCCAGATCTTTCCCATAGCCGGCTTCGAGTGGGCGTCCGGATTCTTCTACAACCCGGTCTCGCCGGAAACCGCCGCCCAGCGCCTCGGGGAAGTCGCGTAGCATGACACCTGTCCCAACCAAGTGTCAATTCCAGCTCATTCCGTTTCAGGCCGTTATGAATTCCCGGGCGGTAGAATGGCTTACCAATACTTGACGATCAGCTCCGGGTCTTCTTCACCCACTCCACCGGGTCACCCTTGGCTTCGTACTCGATTTGAGCCAGGACTTCGCTTTCGGGCTCCCGGGGCAGCCGTAGGTATACACCCGCCCGCCCACCTCTCGGCCATTCCAGTTCGATTCCTGTCCGCCTGCCCGAAACGGCAGCCCCCGTGAGGGAGCGGTTTCCCGTTGTCCCAAAACCGCTCCCTTACGGTCGCGGCTCGGAAAATCCGCACCGTCGGTGATGCGCTGATGCAATTCATCCCGGCCTGGACCGGCACTTGCGGTAAAATCACAAACCATGTCTCTTCCACGGTGTTTTACCCTTGTCCTGCTGGCCGCGCTAGGCTGGTGGGGTTGCGGGAAGCGCCCTATGCCGGAATCGTTCACTCCGTTGGCCGAAGAATTCGTCTACCAGGGCCTCGCCCTGTCGCCCGTGGCCGCGACCGCCGCGGGCTACCACCGCCACAAGGATCCCAAGACCGGCACGGAGCTGAAGCTGGACGAGATGCTGGACGATCTGAGTCCGGCCGGCATCGAAGCCCAGCGCCGGTTTAACCGCGGCATGCGGGAGCGGCTGCGGAAGGCCGTTCAGCCGGAGCAGTTGGCGCCGGAAGACCGCGCCGACCTGGACATCATCCAGGACCAGATCTCGATGAGCCTTCTGGATCTCGATGAGATCCAGAGCTATCGCCACAACCCGACCGGCTACGTGGAGCTGCTGGGGAACGCTCTGTTCAATCCCAACGTTCTGGACTACGCGCCGAAGCGGGAGCGGATCGGGCACATCATGGCGCGGCTCGAGAAAATTCCGGCCTTTCTGGACCAGGCGAAAAAGAACCTCACCGATGCCCCCGAGATCTGGACCACCGTGGCGATGGAAGAGAACGACGGCAACATCAGCCTGGTCGACACCATCATCCGGGCGGGGCTGCCCGACGACCTGCGAGGCGATTACGACCGGACAGCCAAGCCGGCGCTCGAAGCGCTGCGCAGCTTTCAGGATTTCCTCAAGAACGATCTGGCCAAGCGCGCGCAGAGCGACTGGCGCCTGGGCAGCGAGAGATACAAGAAGAAATTCCGGTACACGCTGCAGACCGATCTGGCGCCCGAGCAGGTGCTGGCCTCGGCCGAGGCGGACTTGAAAACGGTCCGGGCGCGGATGCTGGAGCTTTCCCTGCCCCTGCACCAGAAGATGTACCCCGGCCGCCGTGACCGCGGCGATGCCAACCGGGTGATCGAAGAGACCCTCGCCAAGATCGCCGGCCGCCATTCCAAGCTCGACGCCTACATCCCGGACGCCCGCCGCGACCTGGAGGAAGCCCGCCGGTTCGTGCGCGAGAAGGGCCTGTTGCCGCTGCCCCCGCGCGACAACCTACAGGTGATCGAGACGCCGGAATTCATGCGCGGGATCTATGCCGTGGGCGGGTTCATGCAGGCTCCGGCGCTGGAGCCGCAACTGGGCGCATTCTACTGGATCACGCCGATTCCGAAAAACTGGCCGGCCAAGCGAATCGACTCGAAGCTGCGCGAATACAATTTCTACAAGCTGAAGCTGCTGACCATTCACGAGGCCATGCCCGGCCACTACGTGCAACTGGAATACGCCAACGACATCCAGCCCAAGACGCGGCGCCTGCTGCGGGCGGTGTTCGGCAACGGGCCCTACGTGGAAGGCTGGGCGCAGTACGCCACGCAAATGATGCTGGACGCCGGGCTCCTCGACAACTCGCCCGAGCTGCGGCTCACCTTCCAGAAGGAGGAGCTGCGGGTGCTGGCCAACGCCATCCTGGACATCCGCCTGCACACGATGGGGATGACCGACCAGGAGGCGATCGATTTGATGGAGAAGCAGACCTTCCAGGAGCAGGAAGAGGCCACGGCCAAGCTGCGGCGGGCCAAGCTCTCCTCCTGCCAGTTGCCGACTTACCTCGTGGGCTGGAGGGACTGGCTGCGTGTCCGCGAGCGCTACCAGCAGTCGAAGGGCGCCGCTTACAAGCTGTCGGAGTTCAACGAGCAGTCGCTGAAGGAAGGCGCCGTGCCGCTGCCCGTCCTGGCCCGGCTGCTCACGGGCCAATCCCTGTAGCCCATGAACCTGCGGCGGATCGAGCGGTATCTGCGGGGCAATCTTGCCAGCCCGGCGCATCCCAGCCCGGCTGCGGCCACCGCGGCGGGGAATTGCGGCCGGTCCTCTGTAATCTACCTCTGGCCGGTGTGGGACAACTGCTTCGCCTACGAGCTGTTGCCGGCGGCCACGCGGATTGTGGCCGATGTGGCCGACACGGTGGACGGAGTGTTAGCCCGGCTGCCCCGGGACGCCGAGACGTTCTGGTTCCATGTGGACCTTACATTCTCGGCCGGATTTCCCGCCTGCCGGGAGCGCCTGATCGAAGCGCTGCAGGAACGCGGGATCAGCATCCACAACGCCGGAGTGACCGATATCTCCAAGGCCGCCGTGCAAAGGTATTGCCGGGAAGCCGGACTCCACACCACCGCCACCACGCGGGACGGAGACCCGGATGAATTACTGATCGTCAAAACCAACCTGAACGCCGGCGCCTGGACCGAAAGGATCATAACGGGCGCGGAACGCCGTCGCCTGGGATTGAAGAAACCCACCACGCTGATCAAGACGACGCGCGATTACAAGGTCCTCCCGCGCAAGAAAGTCCGGCCCTCCTGGTGGGACAACCCGGAGATCTTCATCGAACGCTATGTGAACAACCGCCGGAACCGCATCTTCCGCGTCTACTCGCTGCTCGACCGGCTGGCGGTGGCCGACGCCGTCAATCCCAAGCCGGTCAAGAAAATGGGGGACATCCCCGGCAGGCCGACCTCGCTGCTGAGGACCACCCCGCAAGGATTCACGGTGGATCAAAGAGCGAGCGATTTTCCCGATTCCGTGGTCCACGCCGCGCTCACGATGGTCCGGCGCCTGTCCTTGTCTCTCTGCTGCATGGACATCGTTATGGACGACGCCGGCCGGTGCTACATCACCGACGTCAACACTACCCCCGGCCCGAACGCCAGGCATCGCCACGACATCATTGAATACCTGCGGGGGGCGCTCGCCGCATCCGCTCCGTGCGGGACAGCGGTGTGACGTTATGCCGCCGCAGCCGGAAAAAATCGGCGGCAGCTCATGGGTGGTCTACGAGTGGCCCCCGGCGGAGGAGTCCGTGGTCACCTACGTGCTCCCTCAAGCCACCCGCATTCCGGCCGGCATCGGCGACACGGTGGAGGGAGTCTGCGCGCGTGTGCCGCCCGGCGCCCACACCTTCCTGTTCCACCTGGATCTGACGTTCACCGCAGGCTTCCCGATCTGCCGGCAAGCGCTGATCGAGGCGCTCCAGGCGCGGGGGCTGCGGCTTCTGAACGCGGCGGTTACGGACATCTCCAAGCGCACGACCCAGCGGTATTGCCAGCAACTCGGACTTCTCAGCACGGCGGCCGCCCGGGAAGGAGACCCGGAGGAGCTGCTGATCGTCAAGACAGACCACAACGCCGGCGCGTGGACGGAAAAACATCTGAGCCGGAGCCAGCGGCGGCAGCTCGGATTCGACGATCCTTCGCCGGTGATCCGGGGCCCGCTCAGCTACAGGATCGTCCCTCGCCGCAAAGTGCGGCCGAAGTGGTGGGAGGACCCGCGGCTTGTCGTAGAACGATATATCCAGAACCGGGACGACCACTACTACAAGCTCTACGTATTGTTGGACCGGTTCGGGGTGGCGGATGTGATTGTTCCGGGCCGGATTAAGAAGGCGAAGAACTCGAGGAGAACTTTCTCGCTGCTCACGGCTTCCGGCGGACCGATCGAGACCGTGTTCCAGGGAAACGACTATCCGGAAAACCTGGTCAGCCAGTCGCTCGAGCTGATCCGTCACCTGCAACTATCTTTTGGCGTGCTGGACGCGATGGTGGACCAGGACGGGAATTGCTACATCGTGGACGTCAACCCCACCCCCGGCCCTCCCGTCCCGAATCAAGAGATCCTGCAGGAGCACCTGCGCGGCGCCGCCCGCGACTGACTGGCGGGGTGTGGGCGACGATTCACTCGCCAGGCACGGGTCGCGATTCACTCGCGGGGAACCGGCCGCGAGACAATTACGGGGAACCGGCACTCAGTACGCCACGCAGATGATGCTCGACGCC
>JBGOUJ010000496.1:0-5902 GCA_041477005.1 Terriglobia bacterium
CCGCGCAACGCGCGCGCTTTCCTCCTTCGACCTGAGCCAAAGCCTGGTTATCAGCTACCAATACCATCTTCGACTGGATCGTCTGGGCCACAGCGCGAGGGGCTTGGCTGAAGGGTGGTCTCTGTCGGGAATCACCCGCGCAAGCTCCGGCTTTCCGGTCACGATCTCGAGCGATGGCGACCTCTCGTTGATGGGAAGTCTGCCCAATGGCGTGAACAACAAGAGCCTTGACTTGCCCGACTACACACCGGGCCCGCTCAGTCTGAATTCCAACCCAAGGAATGGACTGGGCTACTTCAATACTTCGCTTTTCAGCCGCAACGCCCTGGGTACTCCGGGCACGGCCTCGCGGCGCTCTTTCCATGGACCCGGCATAATCAACTTCGATATAGCTCTGCTGAAAACCTTTCTGCTCTCGGAGTCAAAGACCCTGGAATTCCGGATGGAAACCTTCAACACGTTCAACCACACTCAGTTCTTCGGACCGGCGGCGGTAAATGGGGACATCGACAGCGCGCTCTTCGGCCAGGCGGTGAAAGCCGCCTCGCCAAGGCTCGTGCAGTTCGCACTCAAGCTGACTTTCTGATTATGATCGGAGAGCTCCTCAGCTCGATTTGTGCACGGAAATCCTTCAGACCGAGCTGGCTTCCGCCCTGGGATGGAACTTCGCGCTTTGGGCGGACTGCGAAATTCCAATTAGCGCCCTTCTATTCGGCCCCTCTCGCAATCGCTCTCATGGGGCTGCTGGCGTGCGGAGTCCTTCCCTGTGTCGGCATCGAAGCATTCCCACTTGCTGATCTAACTCTAAACCGAACTCAACCAGCCGAACGGGGAACAGGACCCGCTGTTTTTCTTCAATCTCCTTGCGTCGCGCCTTGGCAATCTCCGTTTTCACCCACTCGCTCGCCATGCTGTGGGGAGAGGTGAGAAAAATAGTGGCGCCATTGGGGCGCCCATTAGACGGCTACTTTTCGGCGGTTGTCCAGTCAAGTGAGCCATATGTTTCAATCGCTTACACGGATGTCCACAGGGACCAGTTCTTCTGAGCGTCCACTCTGGGCCGTCCCCTTTTGAGGCGTCAGGGCCTTCTTGCTGGTACGTTGGATCTACCTATGGGGGTACCGCTGCGTCATTGCCGATTGCCGGGTGGCTGCCTACAATCAAGTGAAGAGGTAACGCCAGCAAATGAACAGCCTCATCGAATTCACTGCTCGTCTTTGGTGCCGAAATATTCATCGAGACATCTACCTGCCGGCGCACGGGGCTTACCGCTGCAAGCGCTGTCTCCGGGTTCACAGGATTCCGTGGGCCGATGGCAAAGAATCCAGCAGCGTGACTGCGCCGCGACCCAGCCTTGGCCCGGTCTTCACACAGGCATTGCCCGCCAAACAAATCGGTAGAGCGCAACCAGTGGCCTCCTGACAATCTCGGCCCGGCTGTAATCTGCAAAATTTCCGCCCCGCAATTTCCAGATCGACCGCGCGGTAGCTCAATCCAAAGCGGGGAAGTGCCGCTCGTCGTCGTACCGCCCGACCTCCCTCCGGCTCGACTCCCGTCACGGTCCCCACCCAGGGCCAGCTCAGCAACGGGTCAGTCTTACTGTGCGGCGGCCTTACGGTCCCGCTGCTGTGAGACTCTGCGTAGATCCTGTCACAGCAGACTACGCGCGGTCCTTCAATCGATAAACCAATTTCAGCCCCGACCACACCTCATCCACCGCGCAGACCTTCACGTCCACCAGGCCGTGGGCCAGCGCCACGCCGCGCACCACGTTCTCGTCGATGTCCGTTGGAACTTTGGAGGCGCGCTTCGGCCACGAAATCCATAGCATGCCGCCGACCGCCAGCGCCTGCTTCAGCTTCAGGAAGCGCGCCTCGAGTTCCTGCCGCTTCGTCGCGAAGCAGTGGATGAAATCCAGCGGCCCTAGTAGCGACTTCTCGACCTTGACATCCGGCGGCAGCTTGCCTAGTGTTCTTTCAAAACCCGGGGGCGCATTGACAAACAGCGCCCGCCGCCCCGGCTTGATGCCCAGCTTCTCAACCAGCGACCGCTTGGAATAGCCGGCCATGCCCCTCCTCCTGCGAAGTGGGCGTAGCCCGCCCTCATCGCTCGCGATTGTAACAAGGTAAAGACAGATCCGAAGAAGCCGCGAAGGAACCGACCGAAAGAATTCGGGCCAAGGCGCGAAGAACGCAAAGCAAACAAAGAAGTCTTCCTTGGCGTACTTGGCGTCTTGGCGCGAGACCGGCATTTTTTCGCGTCTCCAAGGGAGCGATTTCTCAGCCCGAGAGGCGGCGCTCACCCAGCCTCTGGTATAAAGAGGACATGCATTCCCGTCGCCGCTTTCTAGCCGCCCTGTGCGCCACCCCGCTGTTCGGGGCGAGCCATCTCACCAAAATCGAGCGCGTGCGCCGCGCCCTGGAGGGCAAAGACGTCGACCGCCCCCCCTACACCTACTGGTATCACTTCCTCGACGACAAGCAGCCCGGCGAGCGCCACGCCGCAGCCACGCTCGAGTACGCCCGCAAGTTCTCGACCGACCTGGTGAAGGTGATGAGCGACTACCCGTTCGGCGAGGACCCGCGGAACCCGTTCCCCCAGCAGATCCGGGCGCTCGAAATCATCGGCCGCGAGCTGAAGGGCAAGGCCCTTTTCGTCGAGACCATCTTCCAGCCCTTCAATCAGGCCGAGAAAACTTCCTCGCCGGAAAAGGTAAAGGCGCTGCTGCACGACAATCCCCAGGCGCTGCTCGATCGCCTGGAGAAAATCGCCCGCGCCCAGGCGAGCCACGCGCGACTCGCCCTGAAAACCGGCGCCTCCGGCATCTTCCTCGCCATCTCGAATGCCAACGACGGCTACCTCACTCGCGACGAGTACAAGAAATTCAGCGAGCCGTTCGACCGCATGGTGCTGGATGCCGCCCAGGGCGCCGAGCTGAACACCCTGCACCTGCACGGCCCCAGCGTTTATCTCGACCTGTTTTACAACTGGCCCGCCCACGCCATCCAGTATTCGGTCGCCGCCACCAGCGTCCCCATCCGGGCGGTCCGCCGCAGCTACCGTGGCGTCCTGATGGCGGGCATCGACGAGATCCACTTCAAAGAGCTGACCCCCGGCCAGATGCGGTCCCAGATCTCGCTCGCGCGCTCCGAGGCCGCCCCGAAATGGATTTTGGCGCCCGGCTGCTCGGTGCCCAACGACACACCCGACGCGCAGCTCCTGAAGTTCAACGAGGTGGTCTTTGGCTCGGCCGGCTGAAGCCAGCGCAACACCTTTGACGAGCCCGAGAGAGCAGGACCGCCGGGCGAAGATCGCCTGTGCGTTCCCCGGCGGCCCCGCCAGCCGCAACCGCCCCGGCGTCAACAAAACCGATTGGATCCGGATCGGCCGCGCGACCTGCAACGCCTTCCGGGATGCCGCAGGCCGTCGACCCCAGAGAGGCGCCCGATGACCGAATGGCTGCTCCCGGTTGTCGCCCTCCTGGCCGGAAGCGGGCTCGCGTGGATCATAGCCGGCGGCCGCGCCAAGGCTCGGGCGGCCGGAGCCGAAGCGAGAGAAGCCGAGCTCCGGGCACAGCTTCAGGCAGCCAAAGACGAGTCTCGGGCGCTCAGCGAGCGCCTGACCGAGGCCGAGAAGTCCCGCGCCGCGGCGGATGCCCGGGCGGGGGCCACTGAGAAAAACCTAGCCGAACAAAAGACGCTTCTCGAGGATGCCCGTTCGAAACTCACCGAGACCTTCCGTGCGCTCGCCGCCGAGGCCCTGGCCGGCAACAACCGGGGCTTCCTGATTCTTGCCGAGGAAAAACTCAAGCCCGTGACCGAAACGCTGGCCGCCTACCAGAAAGAGACCAAGGAGCTGGAGGAGAAGCGGCACCGCGAGCTGGGATCGCTCGCTCATCAACTGCAGGCCCTGGCCCAAAGCGAAGCGTCGCTGCAGAGCGAAACCACGAAGCTGGCCAACGCCCTGCGCTCGCCGCAGGCGCGCGGCCGGTGGGGCGAAATGACCTTGCGGCGCACCGTCGAGCTGGCCGGCCTGTCGGTGCACTGCGACTTCGTCGAGCAGGAGACGGCCACCGGCGCCGACGGCCGGCTGCGCCCCGACATGATCATCCACCTGCCCGCCGCACGCGACATCGTGGTCGATTCCAAGGTCCCGCTCGATGGCTTCCTGGACGCCATGGAAGCCCCCTCCGATGAGGCCCGCGAAGCCGCTCTCGCCAGATACGCCGGCCAGATGAACCGCCACATCGCGAACCTGTCGTCCAAGGAATACTGGGACCAGTTCCCTGCCGCTCCGGAATTCGTGGTTCTATTCGTCCCGTCGGACTCCTTTCTGGCCGCGGCCGCCCAGAAAGCCCCGAACCTGGTGGAAACGGCGCTGAGCAAGAAGATCATCATCGCCACCCCATCGACCTTCATTGCCTTGCTGCTGGCCGTGGCCTACGGCTGGCGGCAGGAGAAGCTCGCCGAAAATGCCCAGCGCATCAGCGACCTCGGGCAGGAGCTTTACGACCGTATGGCCACGCTCGCCGAGCACTTCGGCCGTCTGGGCGGCTCGCTGGGCAAGGCCGTCGAAGCATACAACGAGGCGGTCGGCTCCTGGGAGCGGCGCGTGCTCCCCTCGGTGCGCCGGTTCAAGGAGCTGGGCGCCGGCGGCAAGAAGGATGTCGACGAGCTCCCGCCCATCGATCAAGGCGTGCGAGTGCTGGCCCCGCCGGACGCCGGGGAGAACGGGTAGAATGGAAGGCATGAGAAACACAACCCTGGCATGCGGCGCCGCACTGCTGCTGTTGCTGTGCCTCGGGGGCGACCGCCGCATCGAGGCCGAGCAGCCGGCGAAAAGGGTCACTCTGGCGCGGGTTCCGAACGGCGGCATTCAGCCCCTTGTTGAAGTCGACGGCAAGGGCGTGGTCCACCTGATCTATTTCACCGGAGACCCCGGCCACGGCGACCTCTATTACGTGCGGTCGAAGGATGGCGGGGCGACGTTCTCCGAGCCGCTGCTCGTCAACAGCCACCCGTCGAGCGCCATCGCCACCGGCAACATCCGCGGCGCGCGTCTGGCCATCGGGAGAAACGCGCGCGTCCATGTGGCCTGGAACGGCTCGCGTGACGCTGAGCCCAAGGGCCCCGGCGGCCAGCCGCCCATGCTTTACGCGCGGCTCAACGACGCCGGAACCGCCTTCGAGCCGGACCGGAACGTGATTCAGTCCGCCTACGGCCTTGACGGCGGCGGCGCGATCGCCGCCGACGGCTCGGGCAACGTCTACGTCCTCTGGCACGCCCCCGCTCCCGGCACAAAGGGCGAGGATCAACGGCGCGTCTGGCTGGCGCGCTCCACCGACGACGGCAAGACCTTCGAGCGCGAGAAGCCCGCTTTCGAGCAACCCACCGGCGCCTGCGGCTGCTGCGGCATGAGCGCCTGGGCCGGCGCAAAAGGCCCCGTCTACGTGCTCTACCGCTCGGCCGCCGAGACGGTCCACCGCGACATGTACCTGCTGGTGTCGCGGGACAAAGGCGCGAGTTTCCAGGGGACTGACGTATCCCCGTGGAACGTCGGCTACTGCGTGATGAGCACCGAGGCTTTCGCTGGAAGCCCATCCGGCGCGCTGGCGGCCTGGGAAACCGAAAAGCAGGTCTTCTACGGCCACATCGACCCGGCCAGCGGCAAGATGGCCGCGCCCATCCCGGCGCCCGGTCCCGCCGACGGCCGCAAGCATCCGGCGGTGGCCGCGAACGCCCAAGGCGAAACGCTGCTCGCCTGGACCGAAGGGATGGGCTGGAACAAAGGCGGATCGCTCGCCTGGCAAATCTTCGACAAGTCCGGCAAACCGGAAGCCGAAAAGGGGCAGGCCCCCGGCGTTCCCGTATGGAGCCTGATCGCCGCCTTCCCCCGCCCCGAC
>JBGOUJ010000497.1:0-5861 GCA_041477005.1 Terriglobia bacterium
ACTCTGCCCCGCTTCGACGGTTCTGGCGCCGGAGGCCGCGGTGGAATTATGGTGGAACCCGGAAGACGCCCTGGTGCTCTGCGAGTGAAACGACAGAAAGGGCAGCGCTCAGCAAATTGGTTTCGATCGTACATTTTTTCTTTTGAGCGGCGATCGGGGAGCGTTGATCGGGGAGCAGGTGTCCGCTTTTGGGGGTGGGTTCGTTTTGGTAATTTTTCATTTGTGGAAATAAGGTCCGCGTTTTCAAGGGGTGAGGTGGGGGCAGGGCGGTCCAGGCGGCGAAATATTCAGTTGTCAAAGAGCATTGCTCCACAATCGCTCGAACCCCGGGGGCGGGTGGGGCCTTCTGGTTCCATGATACGCCTGGTGTGGTGGGTGAGAGGGACGGGGGTCCGCTAAGTTCTTGAAAAGCTGAGGAGACGGATTGGATTTTGGCTGTGACCGGCGGTGGTGTTCTACTCGCTTGACCGGGCATGTCGAGCTGAGGTCTAATCGGGGACGTTGCTGACGCCGGGGCGCGGATTTCCGGGAGGTCCGGCGTAAGGAACGGTTGACGGCTCCGGGCTGAGACCGGACGGCAAAGAAAGATCGGGCGACCATGGGTGCCTGACGTTCTGAGACCCGGGGGATTGTGCCGACCGAGCTGGTCGGCATAAGATTTAAGTTGAAAAATGGAGCGGAACTTGTTAGTAAATAAGGGGTTGCTGCTGCACCTCGTTGAAAGGTATAATCTTCAGTTGGATGAAGAGAGATGAAGGACCACCACATCAGCATCTTCCCTAGCGACGAAGATCGTGGTTACATCGCTGATATCCCGGACCTCCGCTATTGCTCTGCCTTTGGCGGAACTCCAGACGAGGCTTTGGCCGAGGTGCTGAAGGCGAAGAAAGCGTGGCTCAAGGCTGCGCGGGCGGCGAAGAAGCCGATTCCAAAGCCGTCGTTTCGGCCGGCCATCTACCAAGTCGCGTAGACGCCACCTAACCAGGGCATGCACCCGGTCGCCAGAAAACCGGGCGGCGGGCGGCGCCCCAGCCGGACCAGGCGCACCCGTATGATCGGGGTACAATGTTGCAGTGAGCGTCGCCACGACCCTCCGCCGACTTCTCAGCGGGACCTCCGATGCGGCGATCCGTTTTGACGATTTATGCTCCTTGCTGGAGAGCCTGGGATTTGACAAGCGGGTCAAAGGCAGCCATCATCTGTTTCGCAAGGCAGGGGTAGAGGAGAGAATCAATCTGCAGCGGGAAGGCAACAACGCCAAGCCGCACCAGGTCCGTACCAGGTAAAGCAGGTACGGGCTGTTATCTTGAAATACAAGCTGGGTGAAGTCGAATGAGCAAGTACGAGGTCATCATTTACTGGAGCGAGGAGGACGAAGCTTTCGTGGCCGAGGTGCCCGAGTTGCCGGGGTGCGCCGCACACGGTCCCACTCAGGAGGCGGCGCTGGCCAGTGCACAGGAGGCCATTCGCCTCTGGATCGACACGGCGAAAGAGTTCGGCGATCCGGTTCCAGAACCCAAGGGTCGACGCTTGATCTTCGCGTGACGTGAGGAGCCGTCCAACAGGGGCCCTGCAGGCGACGCCCAAAATTCGGCCACGCCTGAGCGCCCAAGCCGTTAGACCAGGGTCGAGCGAGCCGGCTCTGGCCGGAGGGAAGCGCGGCCTCGGCGTCGGCGGGCAACGGGGCGTTTGTCCAGCCCAGGCACTTGCGGTAGCAGATTCTCAGTCGGGCGGGAGAGGGGGTAACGGCGGCTGTTTCGTTTGCCGGGTGTCTACGGCGTGCAACTCGAGTTGCACCCGGAGACCGTCAGTCTCTCGCGCGGTGGCGAGTCCGGACTCCTGAAGCATGCGGGCCAGTGACCGAAAGCCCGCGTTCACCTCTTCGCGTAATTGCCTTACTGCGATCAGATACCCATCCGAGCCCTTCCAGAGCACTTTTCGAGAAAGCTCTGGTTTCAGGGGAAGGTATTCCGGCCGGGTGTGCAAGAGATTTCCGATGTACTCGAAGCGATACCGGTTGCGGTCGACTGAGATGAAACACTCCGAGGCGCCCTGCTGGCGCCGATAGTAGATGGGATGAAGTCCGGGCGCCAGGATGACGTCACCCGGTTGGGGTGACTGGGACAGGCTGTAAGAGTACGGTGGGGGAAGTCCCGGTCGGAATCCTGAGCCGCCACAGCCGCACCCTCCGCCGCCGATCCCACTCCCGAACCCGCTGTGGTCTTCGCTGTCGACTACGGAAAGTGAAATTCTTACCTTCAACGCCTCCAGCAACTCCGCGGCCAGTCCGGGCGCTTTCATCATCACCAAGAGATTCTGGACTGCGACCCATTCCGGGTCGCGCAGGTCCTCTCGGGCAAGCCGGCGGAGGCCTTCCTGGTTGTCCTTCGCGGCCCTTGCCAGAAGGATCATAATCGGCGCCCGGTGGTTGGGCCAGAGTGCCAGGAGGTGCTCCGAGGGCACGGCTGCGTCCAGCCGGATCGGGGAGTCGAGGGCGTAAGCTGCAAGGTCCCTACGTGACGATGCGAGCATCCGACGAAGCTCTGGGATGGAATTAGTTTGTCCGTAGTTGCCGGCCAGGTACGCGCCCCAGGCACGTCGCGAATCGTCGCCGGACGCCAGTAATTCGGTGACAATGCGCTGCTCGATCCCCTCGACTGGGGAGACGACCGGCGGCTGGGCTTCCAGGGTTGTGCACAACCAGAGGGCGAGCACGCCAGCGACGTAGAGCCGACCCGGCATCAATCCATATTGACGCCAGCTCGCTCCGGCCGGTTCCCAGGTTTTTGCACGATGTAGCTGTCAAAGGGCATGATGCAAAGCCAGCCTAACCAAGCCGCTGCCGGCGACGGACAAAACCGGGCCGCGCAAGGCCGCCGCCGGTCACCCCGGACGGCAAGCAGACCATTTTGATCACATCCGGGAAAAACTCTGGTGTCGCGCCTGACCGACCTGAAACGGTCAAGGGTTGGCGGGGTTGGCAGCGGCCGCTGAAGCTAAGCGCGCTAACCCGCACGATCCTTGAACATGGGCTCCATCTGGGAGTATACTGAGGCTGGGCTGATGCGACATGGCAGCACGAAGAATGACACAAACCCAACTGGTACGTGAACTGGCGGATGCGTGCGGGACGAATAACAAGGCGGCCAAGGGCATGGTCGAGTCCCTGGCCAACATCGCCATCCGCGAAACCAAGAAGTCCGGCGTGTTTGTGCTGCCGGGGATCGGGAGACTGGTTCGCGTCGATCGCAAGGCCCGCATGGGGCGCAACCCTGCCACCGGTGGGTCAATCAAGATACCCTCGAAACACGTCGTAAAGTTCCGAGTTGCAAGACAGGCGCCCCGGGCGACACGGGCTCTGATAGCCCCCACCGGGCGCCCGAGTGTCCCCATCGATCAAATCAGGGCAGCAGTGAAGAAATGAAAGGATGCCTCCCAGAGAAGCCAGGCCTCGGCCCAGTTACGACAACAGCGTATTCATAAATTGCCCGTTTGATTCCAAGTACAAGACTATATTCAACGCGATAGTCTTTGCCGTCTACGACGCGGGCTTCTACCCGAGATGCGCCTTTGAACTCGGCGACGCTTCAGAAAACCGTCTACAGGGAATTGTGCGAATCATTCTGGAGTGCCGCTATGGGATTCATGATATATCGCGGACCGAGCCCGACCGCAAGAACCGGCTTCCCCGGTTCAATATGCCGCTGGAACTAGGGATATTCCTTGGCTGCAAGTATTTTGGAGGCGGGCGCCACCTGCTCAAGGCCTGCCTGGTGATGGACAGCGGGCCGTACAGGTATCAAAAGTTCATCTCCGACATAGCAGGTCAGGACGTTTACGCGCATAAGGATGATCCCAGGACCGCTGTGTTGCTCGTGCGGGACTGGCTGAGGACGGATTCTCAGCGTGTCGATATACCGGATGGCCGGATCGTTTGGCGTCGATTCAGTCAATTCCAACGAGAGCTGCCGGCCATCTGCAAGAGGTCTAAGTTGAACCCACAGATTCTTAAGCTGAAATTCCCTGACTACAGGCACGTCATCTATCAGTGGCTCCTACAGAACGCCCCGTGACCGGAGGCTGCTCGTTCCCCTCGACTGCGGAGACGACCGGCGGCTGGGCTTCCAGGGTTGCGCACAACCAGAGGCGAGCACGCCAGCGACGTAGAGCCGACCCGGCATCAATCCATATTGATGCCAGCTCGCTCCATTGACGCCAGCTCGCTCCGGCTGGTTCCCGGGTTCTTGAACGCCCGTCAGGTCAACGTCCAGCCCTTGCGGAACGTCGGTTTGAGGTGCTTGTTCGCTTCCTCATTGTTCGTGAACCGCATCTTGGCCGCATCCCACTCCAGCTTGCCGTCGACGCGGAGCGCGATCACTCCCAGCAGCATCCACTCCACAAACGGAGAGGCGACGTTGAAATTCGAGCAGGCCGGATCGCCTCCCTTGCAGGCGCGGATCCAGTCGCGGTAGTGGCCGGGCGAGCGCGTGAGCAGCGGTGGCGGGAACTTGTAGTCCCTCATCTTCTCCACCGGGATGAGCCGCGTCTGCTCGCCGTAAGTCCCGGTGGTCATCATCCCTTTGTCGCCGATAAACAGGCTGCCGTCCGGAGCGGGGACACGAGCTTCGGGATCGTTCCTCTCCTTCTCGAAAGTCTCCCAATGAAACACCCGGCCTATGAATCCGGTGAACGGCCGGGTCGGCGGAGGTCCCTCCGCAGCCGCTGCGCCGGAACCGCCGCCCTGCGCCGGCCGGCGAGCGAAGGGTCGTGAGGGCAGGTCACCCAGGAGCTCGCCCTCAGGCACGCCCGGGATTTTGGGCGTCTCCTTCAGCCCGTCATGCCAGAACAGCTTCAGCGGAGGCATGGAACCGCGGGCCGGGAAGTCGTAGCGGATCACCGACTTTTCCGGGAACATGAAGTCGCTCGCGCCCTCTTTGTGGATGCATTCCACGCTGGTGGGAGCCCCGAGCTGCAAGGCCAGATTCGGAGCGCCCAGAATGTGGCAGGCCATATCGCCCAAGGCGCCACAACCGAAATCGTAAAAGCCGCGCCAGTTGAACGGTTGATAGAAGTTCCCCCACTTCGTCGGGTATCCCTTTCCGCCGGAAGTGTAGGGCCGCTTCTCGGCGACGCCGAGCCAGAGGTCCCAGTCCAAGGTATCCGGAGCCGCGTCCGGGGGCGGAATCGCGGTGAGGCCTTGCGGCCAGATGGGACGGTCGGTCCACGCGTGGACCTCGGTCACGTTGCCGATTTCGCCCGCCCAGATCATTTCGGCAGCTTGCCGCGTGCCCTCGTTGGAGTAGCCCTGGTTGCCCATCTGCGTCGCGACCTTGTACTTGTTGGCGGCATCCATCAACTGCCGCGCTTCCCACACCGTGCGGGTCAGCGGCTTCTGCACGTAGACGTGCTTGCCGCGTTCCATGCACCACATGGCCGCGGTGGCGTGCATGAAATCCGGGATGGTCACGATGACGGCGTCGATCCCGTTGCCCTGCTCATCGAGCATCCTGCGGAAGTCCTTGTACTTCGGGGCCTTTTCATACTGCGCGAACTTGCGCGTGGCTTGCTTTTCGTCCACGTCGCAAAGCGCCACGATGTTTTCCGTGGCGCACCCGTCGATGTCGCTCGCGGCCTTGCCGCCGGCGCCTATCGAGGCGATGTTGAGTTTTTCGTTGGGTGATTTGTAACCCAACGTGCGCAGCGAAGGAACACTTCCGAATCCTCCGACCGGAATCGCGCCGGCCAACAACGGGCCGATAAAGAAATGTCGTCTGGTGCAACCGAATGCCATGGGAGGCCTCCCTTCTATATCCTCTGCTGGTGGCTATATTATACGCTGAACTGCCAGCCGCTGCGACCAG
>JBGOUJ010000498.1:0-5829 GCA_041477005.1 Terriglobia bacterium
ACATCGGAATTTATTCGCTGCAGGCGGCGCGCTACATCTCCGGTGAGGAGCCGGTCGAGATCAACGCCGAGATGTACACCACGCCCGGCGACCCGCGCTTCAAGGAAGTCGAGGAGACGGTCCTGTTCCAGCTCCGGTTCCCCAGCGGCGTGCTGGCCAACTGCACCTCGAGCTACGGCATCGCCGGCACGAACCGCTATCGCGTCATCGGGACCAAGGGGTGGCTCGAGCTGGAGCCGGCCACCAGCTACACCGGCCTGCGGATGCGGGTGCGCAAGGGCAACGTGACCGAAGAGCGCGATCTGGGGCAGGCCGACCAGTTCGCGCTGGAGATGGATCATTTTTCGGAGGCCATCCTGAACGATTCCGACGTTCGCACTGCGGGCGAGGAGGGTTTGCAGGACCTCAAGCTCATGATGGCCATTTACGAGGCCGCGCGGAGCCGCAAGACAATCCGCGTGACCTGATCGGAGCCGCGACCGAGCGCCCTTTGGCCCCGGAGCGGTTTCAGAGGTGTAAGTGATGCTTCGCAGGAAACTGCTGTTATTTTTTCCATTTCTGGCTCTAGCCCTCCCGGGCCCAGCGTGGTGTCAGTGGAGTTTCGACGAGCGGAGCCTGGCGCCCTTCGTTCCCTCGCCGCAGGAAGTAGTCGACCAGATGCTCCAGGTCGCCGGGGTCAAGAAGGACGAGATGGTCTACGATCTCGGCTGCGGAGACGGCCGCATCCTCATCACCGCCGCGCAGAAGTTCGGCGCCCGGGCCACCGGCGTCGAGCTCGACCCCGACCTGTTCAAGAAGACCCAGCAGCGCATCCACGAGCTGAAACTGGAGGATCGGGTGAAGGTGATTCACGGCAACCTGCTCGAGGTGGACCTGAGCCCCGCCAACGTGGTCACCCTCTACCTGCTCACCGATTCCAACTCCAAGCTAAAGCCCAACCTGGAAAAGTACCTCAAGCCCGGATCGCGCGTCGTCTCCCACGATTTCCAGATCCTGGGCTGGACCCCGGCCAAAGTCGAGAAGGTCAACCGCGAGTCCCGCTCACACACGATCTACCTTTACGAGATCAAGAGATAGCTCTTCCCCCGCTGCCGTCTCCAGAGAGCGATGGCTTAACCGTTCTCTATGGTTGGACCGTTCACTGCTGTCAGCGACGTGCGGCCCCGCCGCCGTGAGGCGGGTGCCGCACGGCCAGCGCTCAAAACTCGAACTTCATCGAAAGCTGAATGAACCTCGGCAGATTGCTTTGCGCCACCGCCCCGGCGATGCGGCCGAAGTTGCCACTGTTCACATCCGCGATCGGGCCGTTGAAAAACTGCGGCGTGTTGGTGGCGTTCAGGAAATCGCAGCGAACCAGCAGGTTGTAGCGGTCGCCGATCCTGTTGTTCTTGATCAGGGAAGCATCCAGGTTGCGGATCGGCGGCAGACGAACGGATGACAGCCGCGAGGACCAGGTCTGGAGCGTGGAGGGCTGTCGGATGGTCCACACCGGCTGCTCGCCCGAGAGGCAGCCGCGCGTCGTGCCGTTCGGCAGCAGCGTGCAGGTGTTGAACCAGCGGTCAAGAGTGCGGTTGGAGAGGCGCGGGCTGGCGCCCGTGGGAACGGCGTTGAAGGGGGCGGGGAAAGCCATCGGCCAGCCCTCCTGGATGCGGGCGATGGCGCTGATTTCCCAGCCACCGACCAGCCGGCGCACTACGGCCGGTGCGCTGGCCAGGTACGGCTTGCCCGGCCCGAACGGCAGCTCATAGACGCCGTTGAGCTGGAGATTCTGGGGAATGTCCCAGAGGGCGATCACCTTTTCCAGTTGCGTGTCCTGGGGGTTGGCGAAGCTGGTCTGGTCGATGGTTTTCGAGTTGGTGTAGGCGACGCTGAAATTCAACCCTCTTGACAGGCGCTTGTAGACCATCAACTGGAAGCCGTCGTACTTCGACTTGCCTTGGTCAAAGAACAGCTCGTTGATGCCGGTGAACTGCGGGAAGGGCCGCAGCAGTTGCTGGCGCTGCACGGTCGAACCATTGAGGGCCGTTCCCGGAATCAGGCCGGCGAAGGGATTGGGGACGTTGGCTGTCAGTGCCGTCGCGCCCAAGGCCAGGTCGGAGAGGGAGATCTCGTTGAAGGGTTTGGTCACTTGCAGGCGGCGGATGCGGCTGCCGACATAAGCGGCGGTGATCAGGAATTGCCCCGGCAGCTCGCGCTGGACTTCAAAGGAGAACTGGTGCACGTAAGGAATGTTGCGGTGGGGATTGCCGAAGTTGAAGCCCTGGCCCAAAAATGTCGCCAGGCCGAGCGTGCTGCCCACTGGATGCAGAATGCCGCTGGGGAAGGGATTGGTCAGCGTGTTGGCCGGAACGCCCGTCTGGATGGAAGTGACCATCGCGGTCCGCTGGTTGAAGCCGGGCGCGCCGCCGGGATCGTCAAAGGTCTGGGCGTAAATCAAACCGTAGCCCCCGCGAAGGACGGTCTTAGGTGTGAGCTGGTAAGCGGCGCCCACGCGGGGGCCGAAGTTCTTCCACTGCTTGTCGTAAATGCCGCGGTCGAGTCCGCCTGCGCCGGCATACAGCAGGCCGCCCTTCACGCTGATGCCCGGCGCCTGGAGCGGGCTGGGCGAGGTGGTGTCGAAGCCGTGGGTCAAAGCGTTGAAGCGGTCGGTCAGGGGGCCGAGGTAGTCCCAGCGCAGGCCGGCGTTTACAGTCAGCTTGGGCGTTACGTGGATGTCGTCCTGCAAATAGACGGACCACAGGCGCTGCTGGCGGGCGGGCTGGCCGTTGACGTCGATGAGGCCGGACGCCGGCGTGCCGAGCAGGAACGAGGCGATCGAGTTGCCGGAGCTGGGCGCGATCTGGAGCGGGTTGGCGCCAGTGAAGCCCTGGTCGAAGCTGAACGAGCCGGCCGAAAACCCGGGGTTGGGCTGGTAAACGCGCATCAGGCGGAACTCGACGCCGGTCTTGAGATTATGGCGCCGGACCGTTTTTGCCATGTTGACCTGGAGCGAATTGGTTTGGTCCGGCTCAGCGTTGACGGGCTGGGCGCCGGCGCCTTCGTAGCTGGCCCAGCCGAACTGGGGAAACCATTTCGCGGCCTGGCCCAGGTAGGTGGGCGAGAAGCCCAGGCCCGTCAGGTCGTAACCGGCGCCCAACGAGCTGCCGCTCTGGCCCAGGAATCGCGCCAGCCCGAAGCGGAAGTCCAGGACCGTGGTCGGATTCAAGGTATGGGTGACGCTGACGGTGGCGCTGTGGTTCTCGCGCTTGAACGGCGTGTTGCCGCTCGTATCGGCGACGTTGAGCTGCGAGGTGGTGGAGTAATGGAAGCTGCGCTCCTCGGCCAGGGCGTTACGCGAGTAGCGAATGAACATGCGCGTTTTCTGGGAGAGGTAGTAGTCGCCCCGGACCTGGTATTCGGGGAAGAAATCGGTGAACTTGCGCGTGGATCCGCTCGAGACCAGGTTACCCAGACCGGTGATGGCATTGCCGGGCACGTTCCCGTTGGGTATCAAGGCGAGGACGTTCTTGGCGACCGGATTGATCATGCTGGCCGGGATGACATTGCCCACAAAGGCGTCGCGGACGAGTGAGCCATCCGACGCCGTGCGGGTCGAGAACGGGTTGTAGATGGTTTGCACCAGGTTTCCACTCGCGCCTGCGGCGTAATAGGTCTGGGAGAAATCGCCTTGCTTCTGGAGCGGGCTGGGCACCGCGGTGACGAACGGATCGGGAATCACCTGCCGGATGTCCTCGTAGGCGAATGCGACGAAGATCTGGTCCTTGCGGACGGGACCGCCGACGTTGCCGCCGAAGGTGTTGATGTGCGAAGACTGCCGTCCAATGCCGTTGCGATTGCTGTCAAATGTATTGGCATTCAGGTGCGTGTTTTGCAGGAACTCATAGGCCGAGCCGTGCCACTGGTTCGTGCCGCCCTTGCTGATAATGTTGACGACGCCGCCGGTGGTCCAGCCGTACTGCGCGTCGTAACTGGTAGTCTGGACCTTAAACTCCTGGGTGCCTTCGGCGCTCGGCACGAAGGCCACCTGGGTGGCTTTGGCGAGGTTCGACACGCCGTCCATCAGCACTTCGTTGCCGGACGGCCGCCCGCCGCTGACGGCTATGCTGGAAGACCCGGCGATGTCGAAGGGGCGCAGCCGCTGAACCGCCGCGGTCAGCGTAACGCCGGGGGCCGACCAGGCTTGCGCGAAGATGTTGCGGCCCTGAAGCGGAGTGTTCAGCACGCGGTTCGATTCGATCGACAGCCCGCGGTCGGCGGTTTCGGTTTGCACGAGCGCGGTATCGGCGGCCACCGTCACGCTCTCGCTGACCGCGCCTACAGAGAGCGTGACGTCCACTACGCCGCGCTCGGCGACCTGGAGCTTGACGCCCTCGCGCACCGCCCGCTGGAAGCCTTGTCTCTCGACGGTGATGACGTACTCGCCGGGCGTCAGGAAGGGGATCTGATAGTCGCCGTCGCCGTTGGTATTGGTAACAGAAATAGCGCCCGTGGCCACAGCCCGGGTCTCAACCTTCGCCCCGGCCACGACGGCTCCGGTGGCGTCGGTCACCCGCCCGGACAGGGTAGCTCGAAATTCCTGCGCAGAGAGCAAACCGCCCAACAGAAACAGTAGTAGTGCCGTTCTTATGTTCATATGACCCTCGTTTCCCGAATTATAACGCTATTGGGACGGAATGCAAGTGGGCTGGCGGCAACAGCGGCAACACTAGGCCGACGGCTGCCGCGGCTGCTTACTGCCGGTTGCTGGTGCTGCTGCTTCGTCCGGGGCTGGCGGACTCTCTCGCCGGCGACCGGCGAGGCCTCAGCATCCAGCCTGGCTAGGCCTTCTTGGGGTCGCGCCGCTCCCAGCCCTGCTTGAATAGAGGAAGGAAATGCTCCTGGCTGTAGGGATGCTTCGTGGCTTCCTCCAGCACCAGGTCGGTCCCCAATCCTGGCCGCTCCGAGATTTCGATGTAGCCGTCTTTCACCTCGATGGGATGGGTGAGCAGTTGCTTTTCCCACGTCTCATTGAACTCATCGAAGATCTCGTGGATGAAGAAATTGGGCAGCGAGGCGTTGAGCTGCGCGCAGGCGGCGGAGCAGATCGGCCCCTGGGCGCTGTGGGGGGCGATCACGCCGTAGTGGGCGTCCACCATATCGGCGATCTTGCGAGTGGCGAAAATCCCGCCCAGCGCGAGCGGCTCGGGCTGATAAATGCTGACCACGTCGTGCTTGAGCAATTCGGCGAACTGCTGCTTGTTGCTGAAGCTCTCCCCGGTGGCAATCGGCACCGGGCTCACGCGGGCCACTTCGACCATGGCGGCAATGTTGGTGTGCGGCACCGGCTCCTCGAACCAGGCGGGGCGATATCGCTCCAATCCCTTCGCCACCTGGATGGCCGTTGCAACGTTGAACCGGCTGTGGCCTTCGATGAGGACGTCCACCGACGGCCCCACGGCCTCCCGCACCGCCCCGACGATGTTCAGCGAGAGGTCCATCTCGGCGTCGGAAAGCGTCCGCCAGTTGGCTCCGAACGGATCGAATTTCAGCGCCGTATAGCCGCGCCGCGCCACCTCCTTCGCCTTCTGGCCGAAGCTTTCGGGCGTTCGCGGCCCGCGATACCAGCCATTGGCGTAAGCCCGCAGCTTCTCGTGGCAGCGCCCGCCCCAGAGGTTGTAGATGGGCTGCCCGGTCGCTTTACCGATGATGTCCCAGCAGGCGATCTCGACCGCCGCGACCGCTGACATCTGGATTTGCCCGCCCTCGGAGTAGACGTCGCGGGTCATCTTCTGGGTGATCATTTCGACCTGAAACGGATCCATCCCCATTACCAGCGGCCGGAGCTCGTGG
>JBGOUJ010000499.1:0-5817 GCA_041477005.1 Terriglobia bacterium
TCCATCTTCCGCTTTTCTCAACAGGGGCAGGGGGGAGTCTGGCTGAGCGAGCTGCTGCCCCATCTGGGGAAGGTTGCCGATCATCTCTGCGTTATTAGGTCGCTCCACACCGACGCCATCAATCACGACCCGGCGGTCACGTTTTTACAAACCGGTTTCCAACTGGCCGGCCGGCCCAGCATGGGCGCGTGGATCGCCTACGGGCTGGGAAGCGAGAACCAGGATCTGCCGGCTTTCGTGGTCCTGGTTTCGCAGGGCGCGGGCGGCACCCAGGCGCTGGCCGACCGTTCCTGGGGGAGCGGCTTTCTGCCGACGAAATACCAGGCCGTCAAGTTCCGCTCGGGCGCCGATCCGGTCCTGTATCTTTCGAATCCCCCCGGATACGATGGGCAGGCGCGCCGCCACTTTCTCGACGATCTGGCCCGCCTGAACGAGATCGCGCTGAAGGATTATCAGGACCCCGAGATCTCCACCCGCATGGCCCAGTATGAAATGGCGTTTCGGATGCAGACCTCGGTGCCGGAGCTGGCCGATCTTTCGAAAGAGGCCCCTGCCACCTTCGAGATGTACGGCCCCGATGCCCGCAAACCGGGGACGTTCGCCGCCAATTGCATCCTGGCGCGGCGCCTGGCGGAGCGGGGCGTGCGCTTTGTCCAGCTCTTCCACCGCGGCTGGGATGCGCACAGCAACCTGCCGCGCGAGATCCGCGCCCAGTGCCAGCAGACCGACCAGCCCTGCGCCGCGCTGCTCCAGGATCTGAAGCAGCGCGGCATGCTCGATGAGACGCTGGTGGTCTGGGGCGGCGAGTTCGGGCGCACGGTTTATTCGCAGGGAACTCTGACCCAGGAGAACTACGGCCGGGATCATCACCCCCGCTGCTTTGCGGTTTGGATGGCAGGGGGCGGCATCAAGGGCGGCCTCACCTACGGAGAAACCGACGATTTCAGCTACAACATCACCGCAAACCCGGTGGATGTTTACGACCTGCACGCCACCATCCTGCACTGCCTGGGCGTGGACCACACCAAACTCACCTACAAGTTCCAGGGGCGCCACTTCCGGCTAACCGACGTGCACGGCAGCGTGGTGAAGGCGATACTGGCGTAGCTCAGGCCCGTCGGGATGTCAGCCGTCCAGATCGGCCGGGCCCGGCTGCGTTGCGTGATCTGGCCGAGCGCCGGCACGTTACTTAACCTGAGGGAACCGGGCGTCGAGAAGGGCAGTTTGTTCCGCCAGCCCTCCGATAAAACCCTCGGACCGTAGTACCTTGGTCCTTCCGCCCCTGAGAGCGCGGCACTGCTTGCATTCGGTACCACGGCTCTATTTTCAAAGCCCACCCAAGGAGCTTATTGTTGGTGTTGGAGAGCAGCCCAATGCCAACGACGAAAAAAGACACTGCGGAAGGTAGCCGGTATAGAAGCCTGTATCGCCTCGCCGGCGCTGTCCTGGTCCAAGCTATTGAGGACCTCCGATACGGGTCCGCCAAGAACCGAGGCGATGCCGTTCGGTGGATCGTGGACAACAATGAGGAACGGCTTAGTTTCGTCTATTGCTGCCGCATGTTGGGCCAACACCCGGAACGAGTGCGCCTTTCTTTGATCCGGCAGCGCATACCGGGACTGGCTCATAGTGCTCTAATGAGGCCGCGATCCATCTGGCCTTGGGCTTCTGCTTCTCCCGATATGCCTTCACGTCTTCGGGTGGCGTAGCAACGGAAAAGCGAAACCTGTCTCCCATCTGATCTGGTATTCCCACCGGCCACTGCTGGTCCTGCCGCAGCGCAAGCGGTGACGCTCCCGCTCGTTGGCCAGTGAGGTGTGGCTGTCCTAGGTTGGGATCAGATTCTCTTCATCAATAGGATCAGCCCGATGGCCGAGGGTGGACCGGTCTGCCGCTGAGCCATGCCGCACCAGCCAGTAGAGGCAGCCGTACAGAATCGCCGCTTCCATCAGGATTTCGAGGCCGTAGCCGATCTGGTAATAAGGATCGAGGGCCCGCAAGGGCGGAATCTGCCAGTTGCCGCGCCCCAGCCGGGACACCCAATCGCCCATGCCAATCACGGTTCGATGGTGGGCCGCCTTGTGTACGAAAGCGATTGCCGGGATGAAAGATTTCAGGAGGTCGGGCAGGTAAGCTGCGAACCCGCAGATCACCCAGCGGCGGGTCAGGGGGTTCGGGGCCAGCAGGTACCAGATCGCGGTGAGCAGCAAGGCCCAAATCAGTTCCCACTGCCATCGCTGCACGCGGTCCACGAGGACCATCGCACAGCCATAACCAGCGAATATCACCACCTGCCGGTTCCGCCGCCAGATCCACACCATCGCCGCCAAGCCCGGGATCGCCAGCGCAAGGAATAGCGTCACCGTTGCTTGCCGGTGGGTCCAGCGCCCGGGTACTTCCAGCTCGTAGAACGCCTTGAAGTGATAGATTGCGTCCAAAAGGAAATGCGTTGCGAAGGAGACAGCCAGGGCGAGCCCAAAGTTACGAATGCGGGTGCCCGCGACGGCGCCGACGGCGGCGTGGGTGAGGGATGTCATCGGCTAGCTCACCTTGAGCCCCCAAACTTGATGCAAACGAGTCAAGTTTTGGCCCCCAGCGAAGCATGCCTCGCCGGTCTGAGGCGGAGCCTCACTAGAACGACCTTCAAACCAGGATCTCCATTTTGGAATCCTGATCGGCTTATCATACACCAGCCCGCCTTCTTTCCAACCCAGATCTTAAGCAAGGGCGTCCGAAGCGCCCGTTCCATCCTTATCCCAACGGCCACCCCGCCCAGCGAAACCGAGGCGCAACGAGGGCCCGCGTGAACTCACGCTCAATCATTAACCTTACCTGAAGTGCGCGATGCAAGCAATAGTACATGAATCCATCGCAGGCGGTAGACAAGTGACGGTGGTAGGTAAATGTGGGGTTGATAGGCAAGTGAACGTTCGTAGGCAATGAGGGTGGTAGCAAGCCGGTACGAGGGTACTGGCGCCGGGGTGCTTCCCGCTGGCGGGCGAGGGCCGGTCTCTACTTCGCCTTCGTGATCTCTTCGTAGAGGTCAGGGCGGCGGTCGCGGATGTGGCTGGTGTCGGTGACGCGGGAGAGGTCGGCGTCACAGACCAGCATGCCGGGGACGTTGGATTGGAGCTTGGCGATGATCTGGCCTTTGGGGTCGGAGACGAAGGCGACGTTGGGGTGCACGAAGGCGAGGAAGTTTTCGTTTTCGTAGGAGCGGGTGCGCATCCACCATTCGTTGTCCAGGTGCCACATGCCATAGGACGGGAGCAGGATGATTTTGGCGCCCTTCAGGCGGAGTACGCGGGCGGTTTCGGGCCAGCGGCGGTCGGCGCAAATCAGGACGCCCGTTTTGCCCCAGGCGGTGTCGAAGACGGGAAGGCTCTCACCGGGACTGAAGCGGAGGTCGTGGGCCTGGAGGTGAGTCTTGTGATAGTGGCCGGCGATGCGGCCGTTGCGGTCGACCAGCAGGGCGCAATTGTAGAACTTGCCGCCGGCGTTTTCGGTGTAGCCGAAGAGAATACCGGTCTTATACTTTTCGGCCAATTCGCGGACTCGGGCGATGTACGGACTCGAGTTTACATCTTGGGCGATTTGGGCGAAGCGCTCCGGGGTCCAGTCTTTGGCGGCGGCGGTGTAGCCATCGAGGAAGCATTCGGGCGTGACAACAATGTCGATGCCTTCGTTGGCGTGGGCCAGGAAAGTGCGCTCAAAGGTGCGCCAATTCGCCTCGAGGTCCCACTTCACGGGCATGGCGCTGAACAGGCCGAGGCGGACGTTTTCCGGGGCCTGGCCGGAGGTCTGGCCGAAGGCGCCGGCCGTGAAGCAGAGAATCGCCAGTAATAATGCAGGCCTCATGGAAAGCAACGGCCACCAGCCAGTGGCCAGGAGCGCGTTCCGCCCGACTTCGTGAGATGCTGCGCTCAAGCGCAGTTTACCATAGCGGGCCGGGCGGAGTCCGGCCGGAAGCAAGCGCGGCTCGCGCCCCGCAAATTTGACACGGGCCCCCTCGGCCAAAACCATTTGACACCAACGGGGCGCGAGGATAAGTGATACTGGTAGGAGGCGCTTGCCCGTCTACGCTGCGCGCGGCGAGGAGCGAGCAGCCCGGCCGGCATGGGCGGTCGTGCCGCTCGCCGTCCACACAGGGCACGGCCGTTTCGTATCGATCCGCAAGTGAGAAACGTGAGCCAAAGCCAACCGCTCCCTTGCGCCCCGAGCGCGCCCCGGCTCGGCGAATGTGGCATCCTTTATGTGTGCAGCGTTCGCCTTTCGCTGTTGCCGGTGTGACGATCGGCCTGCTCGTGGCCCAGTCCGGCCCGAAGCAGCCTCTGGTTCCTGCGCCCATTCGGTTCCGCAATGTCGCCCGCAGCGCCGGCCTTGATTTTGTCCTGGAAAACCACCCCACGCCCAGCAAGCACCTGATTGAAACGATGCCGGGCGGCGCCGCCGCGTTTGACTATAACGGCGATGGCTGGACCGACATCTATTTCACCAACGGCGCGTCGATCCCAGCACTCGAGAAGGATTCCCAGAAATACTTCAACCGGCTGTTTCGCAATGACGGCGGGATGAAATTCACCGATGTTACCCAGGAGGCCGGTGTCGCCGGGGCGGGCTACTCCATGGGGGCGGCGGCCGCGGATTTCGACAATGACGGGAAGGTGGATCTGTTTGTCGCGGGCGTCTATCGAAACATCCTTTACCGCAACCTCGGCAATGGCAAGTTTGAGGACGTAACGAAGAAGGCGGGTATCAAGAGTGATAGGTGGTCGGTGGCGGCGGGGTGGCTCGACTACGACAACGACGGGCTGCTCGACCTGTTTGTGGTGAATTATGCGAAGTGGACGCCGGAGTTCGACCGATTCTGCGGCGACCGGGGGCGGGACTTGCGGGTGTATTGCCACCCGAAGTGGTTCGAAGGATTGCCGAACACCTTGTACCGCAATCGAGGGGATGGGACCTTTGAAGATGTTTCCGCGCGAGCGGGAATCGCGCAGCATATCGGCAGGGGCATGAGTGTCGCGTTTGCGGATTATGACAATGACGGATTCCCGGATGTGTTCGTCACCAACGACAAGCTGCCGAATTTCCTGTTTCACAACCGGGGCGACGGGACCTTTGAGGAGGTGGCGCTGCCGGCCGGAGTGGCGCTGCCCGACAGCGGCAACACCGTGAGCAGCATGGGGGCGGATTTTCGCGATTACGACAACGATGGATTGCCCGACATCAGCGTGACGGCCCTGGTCAGCGAGACTTTCCCCCTGTTCCACAACCAGGGGAAGGCGGGATTTCGGGAGGCGACGCATTCGAGCAGGGTGGGTGCGCTCAGCATGGGGCGCAGCGGGTGGAGCAACGGACTTTTCGATTTCAATAATGATGGATGGAAGGACCTGTTCACCGCCAATTCCCACGTGAACGACCGCATCGAGTTGTTTGAAGCGGCGCAATACAAGCTGGCGAACAGCGTCTTCGCCAATCAGGGCGACGGTACGTTTCGCGATGGTTCCGCCGATGCCGGGTTGGACCTGGTGCGGGCGCACCGGGGCGGCGCCTTTGCCGATTTCGATAACGACGGCAAGATCGACGTGGTGGTCTCCGCGCTGGGCGAGCCGGCGGAGCTGTGGCAGAACATCAGCCCGGGAGGGAACAACTGGATCCGGCTCAAGCTGATCGGGACCAAGAGCAATCGCGATGGGATCGGCGCGCGCATCCGGATTGGGAATCAGTACAACCACATGACGACGGCGGTGGGGTATGCCTCGTCCAGCCACCAGGGCGTGCATTTTGGGTTGGGGAAGGCGGAGACGGTCGGGA
>JBGOUJ010000500.1:0-5803 GCA_041477005.1 Terriglobia bacterium
GCGTGACAATGAGCAGCGGCATGGCGCAAATCTCGTGGGCCGCTGTCCGTTCCACGAAGACCACACGTCGTCGCTCCCGCTGCGAGCTCCGCGCACCGTAACCGCTCCCTCCGGGCCGGAAGGCGTCCCGGCTCGTCGCGACGACGACCACCGCCTCGTCATCCCCGGAAGGCCCCGGCTCGGCCAGCTAGTGGATCGTGAGGGATCCGCTGGTTGGCTGGAGCGGCACGGTTTTCTTCCCGTCCCAGTCGCTCGAGAACCACAGCCCGCCGGTCTGCTTCCAAACCGTGATCCCCAGCGTCTTGCCAGTCATGTTGATCTGAAACACGGCATTCCCGTCCAGAGTGACCGGGCTCTTCGGGTTGGTGATGTCCTCGATCGTCGCCGTACCGTCGAATGTCGCGGCGTCGTTCCCGGCCGCCAGGGAGCCGATGGAGCTGCTTGGGATCTGGTAGGTACGCCCGCCGTTGTGGACAGTTGTCTGAAAGCTGCCCTGGAACTTCTTGCCGTCGCTGGTGAATTTTGCGTTGAAGCTGAAGCTCGCCGAAGAGCCGGCCCCCCCTGCCGCCGCTCCCGCCGAGTTCTTCAACAGCAGGGTCCCATTGCCCGTGACCCACTCATCACTCGGACGGGAGACGGTGATGGCGATGCTGTGGCCCGCGTTGTCGCGCGTGTAGTAACCACCGACGACCACTCCAACCTTGAAGGACGCCGAGGAGGCTTTGCCGATGTTCACCGGCCACTCGTAGGTCGCCGTGCCCGTTTCCGTATCGCCGGCGCTCACCAGGCCCACCGGCACGGTTGCAATCGGCGTGTTGGTGTTTCGGTCGATGAAAGTCACCGTGGCGTTGCGGATGTCGCCCGGTGTTTTATCATGCGCCGCTCCCGCGACGTCGCTGGTGTCCCGGACCGTCACGCTTAGAGTCACCGTCGCGTTGCCGGACTGCGAAGTGGCGGTCGAAGCGGAGCGCGCACCGGTGTAGTTCACCCGCGCATCGTCGGGCGTGATGGTCAAGGAAGTCTGCGGATTGCCCACCGCGAAGTTGGGATTGATCCCGCTGAAAACGGCGGTGACGGTATGCTTATCGGGCGCCATCTGCCTGGTGGGCGCGGCCCCGAAGGGGGTCGGTTCCAGCAATGGTATGTTCGACAGCTTGGCTGTGAGAACGCCGTTGACCACAGCCAGGGCGGCCGTGCCCATCGTTTGAGTGCCCACCAGGAAGGTGACGCTCTGGGCCGGCGCCAGTCCATTGACTATCGCCGGATTCAGAGTTGCGGTGAAACTTACCAGGTCGCTGTATTGCTGAGTCTTGGGCGTGACGGTTACCGTCGACGCCGTTGGCGCCGGTTTTACCGATTGGCTCAGCGTGCCCTTGCCGGCCGGATAGTTTGCATTGCCGCTATAAGCCCCCGTGATCGTATGCGAACCGGCGGCGAGCGAGGAGGTGCTGAACGAAGCTGCGCCGCCCGCCAAAGCGACCGGTGCGCCGAAAGGCGAGCCGTCAATGCTGAACTGCACGGTGCCCGTAACCGGGCCGGCGCCGCCTGCGCTCACGGTGGCCGTAAACGTGACCTTGCCGCCGAAGATGGATGGATTGGAGGACGCCGCCAGCGACGTCCCGGTGTAGGCCGAGGAAACCGTTCGGCTCAGGCCCGGGGAGGTGCTGCCGTTGAAGTTGCCGTCACCCGTGTAAGTCGCGGCGATTGTGTGCTGGCCGGGGGTCATCGACGACGTGGTCATGGCGGCCGTCCCGCCCGCGAGCGCCACCGCTCCACCGGCCGGTGACCCGTCTATGCTGAACTGCACGGTTCCCGTGGGCACACCGACCGCCGGCGGACACAGGGTCGAAACTGTCGCCGTGAAGGTCACTGGCTGGCCGACGGTTGGGGAAAGGACCGAGGATGCGAGCGCCGTCGATGTGGCCGCTTTCGACACTGCCTGCGATAGAGCCGCCGCAGCGCTGACGTCGAAGTTGGCGTCGCCAAGGTACCGCGCGGTAATCGAATGCGAACCCACCGCCAGATTATTGAGGGCCAGTGTGGCCGAGCCGGCGCTCAAGCCGCCGGTTCCGAGCATGGTGGTCCCGTCGAAGAACTGCACGCTGCCGGACGGGCTACCGGAGCCGCTGGTAACGCTGGCGGTGAGCGTAACCGACTGGCCAAAGGCCGACGGATTGGCCGAGGACGCCACCGCGGTGGATGTGGACGCTTTGTTCACGTGCAGCGTAGCCGTCGCGGAGCTGGCCGCAAAGTTGCCCTGGGCGGCATAGGCGGCGCCTAAGCTGTGGTCACCGGCGCTGGGGCTGCTGATGCTGAAGGTCGCCGAGCCTGCCGAAAGGGGCAGGGAGGAGGCCGCGCCGCCGTCGACGCTCAGGGCAACGCTGCCGGTGGGGACGCCGCCGGCCGAGCTGACCGCGACGGTCACGGAGCCGGCAGCGTTGTAGGTCACCGTTGGGGCGGTCACGGTGATCGACGTGGACGCCGGGGTTACGGTCAAGTTTTTGCTGCTGTCGGAGGCGCTGGTGAAGTTGGCGTCGCCGCCGTAGGTGTACGTGATCGCATAGGGCGATCCAGCTACGGCCAGAGATCCCGTCCCAAAGGATGCCGAGAAGCTGCCGTCGTTCTGTATGTTCGCGGATTGGGTCGCGCCGTTGAGGGTGATGGATACGGCTCCGGTGGGCACAAGAGAGCCCAGGCCGATCGTTCCCGACAAGGTGGTCGAGGCCGTTCCGACGGGGATCGCCGGCGAGCTGAGATTGCTGAACACCGGGGTGGCCTTATTCACCACCTGGCCGAAGGGCGTGGAAGCGCCGCCGCTGAAGGTGACGTCGCCGCTGTAGGCGGCAGTGATGGAATGGGCGCCGGCGACGAGCGAAGCCGTCGAAAGGGAGGCGCTTCCGGCGGCCAGGCTCGCCGTCCCTAGGGAAGTGGTTCCATCGAAGAATTCGGCGGTACCGGTAGCTGTGGCCGGAGTCACCGTCGCGGTGAAGGTCACCATCTGGCCGAAGGTCGACGGGCTCGGATTCGAAGTGAGGACCACCGGAATGACGACCACGGAGCCGGATCCGCTGACACGGCGGATCCGGTTGTTGCATTGATCGCTGATGAACAGGTTGCCGGCGGCGTCCAGGGCCACGCCGAAGGGGCAAGCGAGAGTCGCCGCGGTGGCCGGGCCGCCATCGCCGCTGAAGGAGAAATTCCCGTTGCCCGCAAACGTGCTGATGGCGCCGCCGGGAGCCACTTTGCGGATGACGTTGTTGCTGCTGTCGGCGATGAAGACGTCACCAGCCGCATCGACGGCTACTCCAAAAGGAAAAGACAGGGTCGCGCCGGTGGCTGGACCGCCGTCGCCGGTGTAGCCCGGGACCCCTGTGCCGGCGAAAGTGTGGATGATGCCGTCGGGCGTCACCTGGCGCACGTTCTGCTGGCACTCATCAACGATAAAGAGACTGCCCGAGGAGTCCACGGCCAATCCAAAGGGGCAACCCAAACTGGCGTTGATCGCCGGGCTGCCATCGCCGCTCGAGCCGGAGGTTCCGTTGCCGGCGACCGTGTGGATGGTTCCATCCGGCGTCACCTCGCGAACGCGGTTATGGCAGCGGTCGGCAATGAACAGATCGCCGGCAGTATCGAGGGCCAGGCCGGAGGGGCAGGAAATGCCGGCAGCAGTGGCCGGTCCGTCGTCGCCGCCGAAGACCGTGGTTCCGTTGCCGGCGAACGTGCTGATGACGCCGGCCAGGGTCACCTTGCGAACGCGATTGTTGCTTTGATCGGCGATGTAGAGGTTGCCGGCCCCGTCGACGACCACCGCGAGCGGGTTGATGCCGGCGTTGAGAGCGGGACCGCCGTCGCCGCCGAAGGTGAAGCTTCCGTTGCCCGCCACGGTCGTGATGACGCCGCCGCTGACCTTCCGGATGACGGCATTGGCCTGATCGGCGATGTAGAGGTTGCCGGCCGCGTCCACCGCCGCACCCGTCGGGGAGGAAAGGCTGGCGTTGACGGCCAAGCCGCCGTCGCCGCTAAAAGCGACAGTGCCGTTGCCGGCAAAAGTATTAATGATTCCCAGGGTGACCTTCCGGACACGGTTGTTGCACATATCGGCGATGAAGACGTTGCCCACCGCGTCCGCCGCCGCTCCGGCGGGGCAAGCGAGACTGGCGGCCGTCGCCGGGCCGCCGTCCCCCGCAAAAGTCAAGATGCCGTCTCCGGCGAAGGCCGTTATGTTGCCGCCCGAAACCTTGCGGACGAGGTTGTCGCAGTTGTTCACGAGGAACACGCTGCCCCCCGCGTCCACCGCCACTGCGGCCGCGCAGCCGATGCCGGCGGCGGTCGCCGCGCCGCCGTCGCCGCTCGGAGTGGACGAGCCGTTGCCCGCGAAGGTGGAGATGGCCCCGGCGGTTACCTTGCGGATCCGGTAATTGTCGTGATCGGCGATGTAGACGTTGCCTGCCCCATCCACGGCCACCCCCATCGGGTTGGACAGCGCGGCATTGGCCGCCGGACCGCCGTCGCCGCCGGAGCCGGTCGTACCGTTGCCCGCGAAGGTCGTAATGATGCCCGCGGTGACTTTGCGGACGCGCTCCTGGCACCGGTCGGCGATATAGAGGCTGCCTGCCCCATCCACCGCCAGGCCGAATGGACAGCCCAGGGAGGCGTCTATGGCCGGTCCGCCGTCGCCGTCCGATCCCATGCTGCCGTTGCCCGCCACCGTGCTGATGACGCCGCCGCTGACTTTGCGAACCACGCTATTGCACTCGTCGGCGATGTACAGATTGCCGGCTGCATCGAGCGCCACCCCCCTGGGGCAGCCGAGAGTGGCTTGCGTCGCCGGCCCGCCATCCCCGCTGGAGCCGGAGTCTCCATTGCCCGCGAACACAGTCAACTGACCGGCGCTGGTCACTCGGAACACCCTGCTTTGAGCCGGGCTGGCAATGTAGAGGTTGCCCGCGGCGTCTGTCGCCACGGCGCGTGGATTGTTGAGGCTGGCGGAAACGGCAGGCAGGTTGTTGGGACCGCCCCCGGCAACCGTGTCGATAATCGTGTCGCCGAACGCCGCGACGGCGAACAGCAGGACTGCCAACAGCGCCAGCACCGATCGTCTCATGGCTAAAACGCGCTCCCCATTGCCAGCGGCGCCAACCCGATAGCGCGCCGCTGCGGCCTGCCGTTGCTACCGGTATAGGTGATTCTTAGGGTGGGGCTCCCGCCCCGGAGCCACCGCTCGTACTCCTGCCGCGAAATCACGAAAGTGTCCTGCAGTCGGACTCGCTCGTGACGTCGAAACGACACCGTCGGGAATTTGTGGCTCTTGCCCGGCTGCTCGAGATCGTCCAGCGTGATGCTGGCGCCGATCACGTCCTGGTCGATGTGACTGAGGAGCGAAAGCGAAAGGGTGACCCGCACCTCGGCTCCCAGATCTATCGCCTGGGTCAGTTCATAAAAGCCGGCAAAGTCGCGGCCGTTGGCCGCAAGAGCGGAAATAGGGCTGAGAAGCAGAAAAATCCCTAGGATTTTCGCCGTTGTCGAATAGGAAGCACTGAGTCTCATCTAAGCCTCTTCAGTACATTCTGCTCGGTGGTTCTAGTACCGTCAAGCCGGCTTTATAACCTAGATTGCTAGTACTAAAGTTCTATTTTGTAACCGATTGGGGGGTATCAAAAGGTTGGCAGTTCCCAGTCTTTCCTCTGAGGTCATAACCGCTTTGGCGGCGGGGTGGGGCATCCCGAAAATCGAAGATTAGTGCTGAGATTCGTTGGCCCGGAAGGCTGCTGAGGCCGGCGCCCGGTCGGGGCGCTGCCGGCCA
>JBGOUJ010000501.1:0-5802 GCA_041477005.1 Terriglobia bacterium
ACTGCCAGGAGGGGTTGGTGGTCACCACGGGAATGCCCAGCAGGCTGGCCAGCGCCAGGCAGGCCCGATCGCCCAAGGAGAGGCCGGCGCTCTTGTGGGACTGCCGGAGATGCGCGATCTCGCGCGCCACCCGCTCGTCGAGCAGCATGACGACCAGCGTGCTCGCCAGCACGCCGCCCTCGAGGATTTCTACCGCTTCGCGGTGCGGGTCCTTGCCGATGTCGGCCAGCTTGGTAAGAACCTCCGCCCAGTTCACCGCGCTGATCGCCGCTCCTTGGGAGAGCACTTCCCGAACTTGATCGGCGCCCGGCTCGTCTCGAAGATAGGCAAGCAGGGCGGAGGAATCGAGGACGGCCGACGGGATCCCGTTCATGACTCCTCCTGCCGGACTTCCTGCCGTCGCTCTTCTACGAGCTCCTCCGAAAGGCTTCTGCCGGGCGCCACCTGCTTATAGATCCCTTGCAGCCTTCGCAATTCCTGCTGGAGGCTCACCAATCGAAGGCTGTGATCGGGCTGGACGAACAGCACCATGCGGTCGCCTTCCTGGAGTCCTAACTTGTGCCGCACGGGCGCCGGCAATACGATCCGGCCGCGAAACCCAATCTGGATGTTGTAGCTTTCCCGGGTTCTCTTGGACGCTTTGTGGGCCATGCGGAAAGCGTACCACAACCGGGAAGCAGCCCACAGGAACTTCCTGCCCGTCACGGGGCGATTTCCGGATGGCGGGAAACCGCCTCCCCTAACGGTTGCGGCTCGGAATGCGTTGGCGTTATCCGGCGGCCCGCGCCTGGCGAGCCTTGGCGGCGACTTCGGTGCGGCCCACTTTCTTGGGAGGCAGCGCGATCGCGGGGGTGAGGCGCTTGATCTGGTCGGAGACGCACACCGCGATCATGGGCTGGCGGGCGTTCTTGAGGATGTTGATGATGCGGCGGTCGTCGTCTTCGAGGTAGATGTTCTTGCCGTCGGTCAGCAGATGGATCTCGGCGCCGTTCTTGACCGATTCGAACAGCCGCTTGCCCATCTCCTTCTGGAGGAACCGCAAAACACGGCGAATCTTCTGGAGCGAGAAGCCCTTGCGGCGCAACTCGGCGATCACCGCCACTTCGATCACTTCCTCGGGCTGGTAAAGCCGGCGGTGACCGGTGTGGCTCGGGGATACCACCCCTTGCTCGTCCCACCACTGGAGCTGGCGCAGACTGACGCCGGAAACCCGAGAGACGTCCAGGCTCGTATAATGATCGGCCGCCTGCGGCGTTGCCATTCTTGGCTTTCTTGTTTTGAACATTTCTTCTGTTTCCGTTTCAGAATGACAGCATCAGCTTTCGCACTGTAACGCCAACCGCCCAGACTGTCAACCCTATTTTTAAACTACAGAATCAAAAAGACTTATGCCCCTCACCATTCCCCCCCGTTTAACCCGGAAGCCGCCTCTTTACGGGCGCCGGGTCCGCCGCGGCTCGGAACGCCGGCGCGCCGGCGCCTAACCACCGCCCACGATCTGCACAATCTCGACGGCCGAGCCGGCTTCGAGCCGCCGCTCGGGCCACTCGCCGCGGCGCACCACGCTGCCGTCGAGCTAGGCCGCCACGCGGTCTGCGGCAAGCCCGAGCTCGCGCACCAAGTCGGCCAAGCTCGATCCGGCGGCAACACGGAAACTTTCTCCGTTGAGCCGGATCTCGAATTCGGTGGTCGCGGTTGACACTTTCTTTTGCTGTCCATTATAGTCAAATTTAAGGGCGTCGTCTCGACTCTTTTGCGGCCAGTGTGACTGGCGCGATCCCAGGAGATAACCGCGGATGCCGCAATCCTACCCCGAGAGCTACTTCCCTATCCTGCTCCAGGCCGTTCTGGCTATGGCGGTGGCCGGAGGGATGCTCGCCGTCTCCAGCCTGGTGGGGCACCGGGTTCAGAACAAGACCAAGGATCTGCCCTACGAATGCGGGATCGTGCCGACCGGCGACGCTCGCGGGCGCTTCAGCGTGAAGTTCTACCTGGTGGCCATGTTGTTCATTCTGTTCGATGTAGAAGTTGTGTTTCTGTTCCCCTGGGCGGTCGTGTTCCGCGAATTGAAGCTGTTCGGCTTCTTTAGCATGCTGCTGTACCTGTTGCTGATCCTGGCCGGGTTCTTCTACCTGTGGAAGAAGGGGGTGCTCGATTGGTCGAGTCACAACCGGTGATTGCGGCGCTCGAAGCGCTGGAGCCGGGATTGGTGGTGGAGGCGCGAGAACACCAGGGCCAGTGGAGTGTCTGGGTGGCGCCGGAGCGGGTTGTCGCCGCCTGCCGGTTTCTGAAGCAAGAGCAGGGGTACCGGCGGCTGAGCTTCGTCACCGCCGTGGACTGGTTTCCGGTCGAGCCCCGGTTCGAGGTCGTCTACGGGATCCATTCGCTCGACCGCAACGACTGGCTGCGCGTAAAGTGCCGGGTGGCAGGGGAGAATCCGGAGATCGACTCCGTGACCGAGATCTGGCGGAATGCCGATTGGTATGAACGGGAGGTCTTCGACCTGTTCGGCATTGGCTTCCGCCATCATCCGAACCTGCGGCGCATTCTGCTGCCGGAGAGCTGGGAAGGCCATCCGTTGCGGAAGGACTACCCGATTAGTGGGCCGCGCTGATGGCTACCGATCTCGCGAGCGGCGCCCGCACCATGACCCTCAATATGGGTCCGCAGCACCCGTCCACGCACGGCGTGCTGCGGCTGGTGCTGGAGCTGGACGGGGAGACGGTTTTAAGAGTGCAGCCCGACATCGGCTACCTGCACACCGGCATCGAGAAGACCGCGGAGGCCAAAACCTACGCCCAAGCCATCACCTTGACCGATCGGGTGGACTACCTCTGCCCGATGATGGGCAACCTGTGCTTTTGCCTGGCGGTCGAAGGGTTGCTGGACCTCGCCATTCCCCCCAAGGCGCAATGGATGCGTGTGATGCTCGCCGAGCTGACGCGGCTCAACAGCCACCTGGTCTGGCTTGGCACGCACGCCCTCGACATCGGGGCGATGAGCGTATTCCTCTATTGCTTTCGCGAGCGGGAGGAGCTTTTGCGGCTTTTCGAGATGGTCTCGGGCCAGCGGATGATGACCACCTACATTCGCATCGGCGGCCTGGCCCTGGAGCCACCATTGGGCTTTTTCGAGCGGGTGCGGAAGCTGATGGAGATCTTCCCGGAGCGGATCGACGAATACGAGAATCTGCTCACCGAGAATCCGATCTGGAAGGAGCGGACGCGGGGAATCGGGCGCATCAGCCTGGAAGAGGCGATCGAGATGGGCATGACCGGGCCGATCCTGCGCGGCTGCGGTCTGGAATGGGACATCCGCCAGGCGAAGCCGTATTCGAGCTACGAGAAATTCGACTTCCAGATCCCCACGCGGACCGAAGGCGACGTCTATGCCCGCTATCAGGTACGGGTGGAGGAGATGCGGCAAAGCGTGCGGATCGTCAACCAGGCGCTGGACGGGATGCCGGAAGGGCCGGTGAAGTCCGATGCGCCGCACGTGGTCCTGCCCGACCGCGAGAAGATGAAGACCCAGATGGAGGCCCTCATCTATCATTTTAAGATCGTGACCGAGGGATTCCGGGTGCCGGCGGGCGATTTCTGCCAGTCCATCGAATCGCCGCGCGGGGAGATGGCCTATTACGTGGTAAGCGACGGGGAGCCCAGGCCCTACCGCTGCTACATTCGGGGACCGAGCTTCGGCAACCTGCAAGGCCTTTCCAAGCTGATCGAGGGCGGGCTTCTCGCGGACGTGATTGCGTCGCTCGGCAGCATCGACTTCGTGCTGGGAGACGTGGACCGGTGACCTTTTCGGCGGAGCTGGAAAGGCGGCTGGCCGAGCTGGTGAAGCACTACCCGGCGGGGTATCTGCGGGGGGCGCTGGTCCCGATGCTTCTTTACATCCAGGACGAGGTGGGGGCGGTCACCGCGGAGGTCGTCGGCGAGGTGGCCCGGCGGCTCGAGATTTCCACGCTGCAGGTCGAGGAAGTGGTGGGCTACTACTCAATGCTCCGGCGGCGGCCGGCGGGGCGCCATCACATTCAGGTTTGCACCAACGTGTCCTGCCTGCTGCGAGGAGCGGAATCGCTTTACGAACACGCGCAGAGGCGACTCGGGTTGAAGCACAAGGAGACGTCTTTGGACGGGTCGTTTTCGTTGGAGGAGGTCGAGTGCATGGGAGCGTGCTCCTGGGCGCCGGCGGTTCAGGTGAATTACGACTTCCACCACAATATGACGCCAGCCAAGTTCGATGAATTGGTGGCTTCGCTGAAAAAGACGTGAAAAAGACAGCAAAAATTAAGGAAGGGCGCATTTTTGAAGAGAGGAACACGGACGGAGTCCGCGCACCTTTTGCCTTTTGACTTGGTTTCTCAGATGTATAACGAGCCGAATCCGTTGGAGGTGAAGGTACTGACGAAGCGGTTTGGCCTGCCCAACTCGGCCTCGATCGACACTTACCTCGCAAACGACGGTTACAAGGCCATCGAGAAGGCGCTCACCCAGATGACCCCGGACCAAGTTATCGAGGAGGTCAAGGCCTCGGCGCTCCGGGGGCGCGGAGGGGCGGGGTTTCCGGCCGGGCTGAAGTGGAGCTTTGTGCCACGGCAATCGCCCAAGCCGAAGTACATCGTGGTTAACGCCGATGAGAGCGAGCCGGGGACTTGCAAGGACCGGCTTTTGATGGAATACGATCCCCACCAGTTGATTGAAGGAGCGCTGATCGCGGCGCGGGCGGTCGATGCCCACGCGGGCTACATTTACGTCCGGGGCGAGTATCGCTACTTAATCGACATCATGGATCGGGCCATCGCGGAAGCTTACCAGCGGGGGTATCTGGGGAAGAACATCCTGGGAACCGGATACGATTTCGATTTGTACACGCACTCCGGGGCCGGGGCCTATGAGTGCGGGGAGGAGTCGGCGCTGCTCGAATCGCTGGAGGGAAAGCGGGGAATCCCGCGAATCCGGCCTCCCTTCCCCGCCGTCGTCGGCGCGTTCGGCTGCCCGACGGTACTGAATAATGTCGAAACCTATTGCGCCGTGCCGTGGATCATCCTTCACGGCGGGGTGGCCTTCGCCAACCTGGGGACCAAGAGGAACGGCGGCACCAGGCTCTTCTGTCTTTCCGGCCACTTGAACCGGCCCGGTGTTTACGAGCTGCCGATGGGGTTCCCGTTGCCTCGGATGATCGAGGAAGTCGGGGGGGGCATCCCGAATGGAAAGAAGTTGAAGGCGGTGATCCCGGGCGGGTCGTCGTGCCCGCTGCTCAAGGCCGACGAGACCAACCTGCCGATGGATTATGACTCGCTGCAGCAGGCCGGCAGCATGCTTGGCTCGGGCGGCGTGGTGGTGATGGACGAAGACACCTGCATGGTCAAGATGGCCCTGCGCATCATGCGCTTCTATGCCCACGAGAGCTGCGGGTGGTGCATCCCCTGCCGCGAGGGGACGATGTGGCTGGGCAAGATCCTGACCAGGTTTCACGCGGGCGGCGGCCAGCGGAGCGATATCGATTTGATCGGGGAGCTGGCGCAGAATATGCTCGGCAAAACGTTTTGTCCGCTGGGGGACGCAGCGGCGCTGCCGACGATCTCGATTGTCAAGAAATTCAGGCAGGAGTTTGAGGATCATCTGAACGGGAAGCCGTGTCCTCATGAAGGAAGGCATTGATTCACCGTGAGAAGCTGTAAAGGATGAGAAGGTGTAAAGGAATGGATGGCCGCGAATGCACGCGAATAAACGCGAATGAAAACAATGGCCTCATTCGCGTGCATTCGCGGCTGAAATCGATTGTTTTGCAGCTCCC
>JBGOUJ010000502.1:0-5800 GCA_041477005.1 Terriglobia bacterium
GACGGTCCATCCCGGCAAGGCTGGAGGGAAACGAATCAACCGTAAGTATCACTGCCCCGATGCGAAGGGGATTGAGACTTACTGCCTGTTTGAGCTCCGGATAGTGTTTCAGCAAGACACCGCGCCTCCGCACCACCTCCACGGTTGTCAGTTGGGCGTCGTTTGGAAGTCCTCGGGTCTGTTCCTTGGGGAGCATCCGGCAGTACAATAAAGCCCGCTGGTAGCCCCGGCTCATTACAGGAGAGATCAAAATGCTATTCAGCCCGGCGCGGGTGTCTTTCGTTTTCGCAGCAGTGGTCTTCCTTGGATCGAGCCATGCGCAGGACGTAAACGTCGAGCCCGTCACCGCGCAGCACGTCATGGTCCCCATGCGGGACGGGAAGAAGCTGTCTACCTACATCTATCTTCCCCTGGGGCAGGGACCCTGGCCGGTCCTGTATGAGCAGCGGTACGCCGATATCACCGGGGCATCCAGCCGGAAGACCTACGCGGCGCTGTCCCTGAAGGGGTATGTGATCGCCGCGCAGAACTTCCGTGGCACGCATCTTTCGGAAGGGACCTACGTTGGCTACCGGGCGCTGGGGTGGGGCGAGCAAAAGGACGGATACGACACCGTGGCGTGGCTGGCGAAACAGCCCTGGTCGAACGGCAAGATCGGCACCTTCGGAGGATCCCAGGCCGGCTATGCGCAGAACTTTCTGGCCGTCACGCAGCCGCCGAACCTGGTGGCGCAATACATGACCGACACGGGCCAGAGCCTGTTCCACCTGGGCTATCGCCGGGGCGGAACCACCCGGGTGATGAGCTTCCCGGATGCCCGAGACCCTCAGGACGCGGTGAATCTCATCCGTGAGATGTTCCGGCACCCCACGTACGACGCGTTCTGGGAACTGGAAGACACCACCAGACACTTCGACAAAATGGATGTGCCTTGTTTCACGATCGGCAGTTGGTACGACTTTATGGACGCCGGCTCGATCGAGAGTTACGCGGGCCGCCAGCATCACGGCGGGCCGCGCTCCCGCGGCAAGCAGCAGATGCTGATCGGTCCGTGGCTGCATGGCACGGGCTACAAACGGTCCAGCGAGGTGGGGGAGCTCGTCTATCCCGCCAACTCGATTTTCCCGGTCTACGAGCACATGATCCGCTGGTTCGATCACTATCTGAAAGGAATGGACACCGGGGTGGAGCGCGATCCGGTGGTCCGCTACTACGTGATGGGCGCTGTCGGTGAAGGTGAAAAGGATGCTCCCGGAAATCAGTGGCGCACCGCCGCGGACTGGCCGGCGCCGACTCGTGAGACGGCGTATTATCTGCACGGCGCAGCTTCGGGCCCATCCGGCCGGCTTTCGACCGAGTCGCCGAAAGGACCGAAGACAACCACCTACACCAGCGACCCGGCCAATCCGGCGCCCATCCCCGGACGCGCTTTTCCGGGCGCGCGGGACGCCCGCGAGCATGAAAAGCATCCCGATGTGCGAACCTTCACCACCGACCCCCTAACGGCCCCTGTGGAGTGGACCGGGAAGGTCCGGGCGGAACTCTTCGTCTCGTCCACCGCGCGGGATGCGGATTTCATTGTCCGTGTGACCGATGTTTATCCGGATGGCCGGTCGATCTTGATCATTGATGGCGTTCGCCGCGCCCGGTTTCGCGAGGCCTGGGATCGAGAGGTGTTCCTGAAGCCGGGGGAGGTGTACAAGATAGCTTTTGACGTGGGCTTCCTCAGCCAGATCTTCAACCGGGGACATCGAATCCGGATCAGCGTGGCCAGTACCGGCGCTCCGTTCTACGACCCCAACCCGCAGACCGGCGAGCCCTTGACGGCCGAGCCGGCCAAGAACGTGATGGTAGCCACCCATACCCTGCACCACACTTCTCCACAAGCGTCACGCATCCTGGCGCCGGTTCGCGGTGAGTAGGCTGGCGCTCGATCCCTAATGGACCGCGGCGACGGCCCTCGATTTCTGGGACTCCAGGAAGGCCAGAAGGTCCGATAGCTCTTTGTGCGTAAGATTTTCGGCGAAGCCGTCCGGCATTAATGAGACCGACGACGGACGCATGGAGACGATTTCTTTTCGCGGGATGCGGACGCGGTCACGGGGGCCGCTGATGATCAGTACCGAGTCCGGGGTGCTCTCGCCCTGGACGCCCGTGTAGACCTCGCGGGCCGTCTCGACCCGGTAGACTTCGTGGCCGGGAACGAAGCTCGCGCTGGGGTAGACGACAGCCTCGAGCAGGTCGATGCCCGAGCGTATGGCGCCGACGCCGGTCAGATCGGGACCGACGTCCCCGCCGTCGGCCATGATGGTGTGGCAGCTCGCGCAGCCGGCCTTCTTGCCGAAGAATACCTCGCGGCCGCGGTCCGGATCTCCTCCGGTCAGGAGGGGCTCGAGCGACTTCAAGCGCTGGGCGCGCGAATCCTTCTCCTTTTGAATGCGCACCAGGAGCGGCCGGGCCGCGGATTGCACCGGGGCAGGAAAGTTTTTCAACAGCTCGGGGATACGCTCGGCGGCGATGCCGTCAGCCGGCTGCTGCGAGTTGAGCAGCCCGGCAATCATCGCTTTCCCGGCTTCCTCACCGTGGGTGGTTTGAAAAGCGTCGAGCAGATTCGGCAGGATCAACGGATCGGCCTGGGAGAGATGCTCGCGCGCCAGGACGAGCAGTTGGCTGTCGTTGAGCTTCGCCCGGCCCAAAATCTGCGCCGCGGTTTGCCTCAAGTCGGCGTCGGTTTCCGGTCGCAGCAGCCCGAGCAGGAAGCGGAAGCCCGGCTCGGGCAACGCCGGGCGGCGGGAAGCCAGGATTCCGAGCGCCGCCGTTCGCAGGTCGTTGGACTCCCGGCCGTTATCAGCGATCTGCTCCAGTTGGTCGTCGAGCCCGGCAAGCTGGCGGGAACGGATCAGCGCCAGCGCCCGCGCGCGTACGGTGGCGTTCCTGCCGCCGAGGTCATCCCCTAGCCGCTCGGTCCAGGCCGAGGGGAATTCTTTGACCGCGCACTGGTCGATGGTGTCGAGAAGGAAGATGTGCTGGGTCGCGCCGGCCGAGGAATCGGCGAGGACATCGCCGATCATCTTTTGGGTTTCGACGTTGTCGCAGAGGGCCACGAGCGTCTCCTGGACGGCGGCCGCTTCCTCTGGATGAAACGCCGGCGCCCGGAAGCGGGATCGCAGCAGCTTAATCACTTCGCCCGACCAATCCGGATGGCGGGACACCACCCACAACGCGGCGAGCCGAAGCTGGGCGTCCGCGTGGTTGATGTTCGCCGCTAGCTGTTCCCGCCGCAGCGGCGAGCCTTCCATCTGGTCGAGGGCAATGAGGGCCGCCTTCCGAACTTTGGGACTTCGATTCCGCAGTGCTGTCGTCAGCGGGCCCGGAGTCCCGAGCGTGATTAGCGAATAGATGATGGAGTGCTCGACGAAGCGATCCTCCGGGTTGGCCGCGGCCGCGAGCAGAGCGGGAACAGCCTGAGCGTCACCGATCTGGCCAAGGGCGGTGGCGGCCTGCCGTCGCGCGGGAGGCTCGTCCTTCCGGACTATCTGCATCAGGCGGGGAACCGCGTCCCGATCTTTAGCCAGCCCCACCATGTGGGCGGCCGCGATCCGGACCACGAAATGGGAATCGCTCAACGCCGCGCGCACGGCTTCGCCGGCCTTGCCCTTGGCGATGCGGCCCAGGGCGAAGACGGCCGCGGCCCGAACGTCCGGTGAGGCGTGCGTTTCGCGGATGCGGATCAGGGGCTCCACGGCCGGCTCACCGGCCTGGACGAGCAGGTCCATTGCCCTGTCGCGGACCGCCGGCCGCGGGTCGTCGAGGGACTTGGCCAGCTCCGCCGGCGGTCGCGTCTCGAGTTTCAGGTTCAGCCCCCAGGGATCTTCGACCCGTGGCGCTCCCTTGCGCCGGACGCGGTAGATGGCTCCCTTGAACTCGGGCTTCGCGACCCTCGAAACCGGGCAGCTATGCAGGTACCACGCGCCGGTCTCGACCACCAGCAGGCTGCCGTCGGCGTCTTCGGTGACGTCGGTGGGGTGGAAGTCGGGGTCGCTCGAGGTGAGAAAGTCCTCGTCCCTGGTGCGGAAGGTCGCGCCATCGCGTTCCATGATGTGCCGCTGGATGCGGTGCGGGTTGAACTGGGCGCTGAAGAGATTGCCCTGGTATTCCGGGCCGAAGTTTGCCCCCCGGTACAGCAGCAGGCCGGCGGGGGCGATGCGGGCGAACTTGGTCATGGCCGGCATCAGGTCGCCGGTGCGCTTGTATTTGTTTACGATGGGCGTGACCTTGGGGTAGACGCCGCCCTCCACGTAATGCAGCAAGGCGTCGCGCTCGCCGAGCTTGGGGTTGCGGTAATAAGTCATCGTCCCGAACATCTCGCCGGCCGCGTTGAAGACCATCTCGATTCCGTTGTCGTAACCGCCGCCGACGATCCATTCCAGGCCGCTCCCGTCGGGGTGCATCCGCCAGACGCGGCCGCCCGGTCCTTCCATGCGCCGTCCCTCTCGGGTGTCGATCCGGTAGTGTCCCAGGTTGTAGGTGAGGTACATCAGCCCGTCCGGGCCGAGAAACGGGCCGTGCAGCGTGGTGCCATTGGAATGCAGAGGCCAGCCGGTCATGATCACTTCGCGACGATCGGCGACGCCGTCGCCGTTGGTGTCGTCGAAGCGCAGGAAATCGGGGGGCGCCCCCACGTAGAGGCTGCCGCGATACCACAACGCCCCCATGGTCATGCTGATCTTGTCCGCAAAAATCTTGCCGCGGTCGAAGACGCCGTCGCCGTTGGTGTCCTCGAGCAGGCGGATTCGCATTTCCGCCTTCGCCTGCATGTCCTCGTCGCTTTCGTTACGCCCGGACGACTCGCAGACGAACAGCCGGCCGCGGTCGTCGTAGGCGATGAACATCGGGTAGTTGACGAGCTCCGGCCCCGCGGCCACTTCCACTACGAAGCCGTCGGGGACGTGGATGGATTCCACGCCCCTGGGGCCGGTGTTCGACTCCTGCAGAAACTTGCTCAGGAATCCGGTGCGAAGGTAATAGGGAGCCGTTTTGCTCGTCGCCTGGCTGGGCCGGCTCCGGTTAGAGTAAAGCAGCGCTCCCCCGGCGAGTACCACCAGCGCTGCCAAGCCTGCCACGATGGCAACAGATTTTCGGGACATGAGTTTAGGGCGCCCGTCTTTTCGAAATCCGCAACATCACTTTCCGACGGAGGCTTCGCCGGGGACACCGGCGCCGCGAGCTGAGGCAGCCGGGGCGCACAGCGTCACGCGAAGAAGTTCCCCATCTGGCGAAAGCGCGTGTAGCGCCGCGAAACCAGTTCCGGCCCCGGCAGTGGCGACAGGCCGTCCAGCGCGCGCTCCAAGGCCTCCCGCAGCGACCGGGCGGCGCCATCGGGATCCAGGTGGGCGCCGCCGGCCGGCTCCGGCACAATCTCATCGACCAAGCCCAGCTTCTGCAAGTCCTCCGCGGTCAGCTTGAGCGCCTCGGCCGCCAGCTCGGCCTTGCCGGCATCCCGCCAGATAATCGCCGCGCAACTCTCCGGCGAGATTACGCTGTAGATCGCGTTCTCGAGAATCATCACCAAGTTTCCCACGCCAAGCGCCAGGGCGCCGCCGCTGCCGCCTTCCCCGATGCAGGTGACGATGATGGGCGTTTCCAGGCGGGCCATCTCGCGCAAATTGTAAGCGATCGCTTCGGCCTGCCCGCGCTCCTCCGCGTCCACGCCGGGGTAGGCCCCGGGCGTATCGAGAAAGGTCAGCACCGGGCGGCCGAATTTCGCCGCCATGCGCATGATGCGCATAGCTTTACGGTA
>JBGOUJ010000503.1:0-5798 GCA_041477005.1 Terriglobia bacterium
AGAAGGCGAAGAACTCGCGGAGAACCTTCTCGCTGCTCACGGCTTCCGGCGGACCGATCGAGACCGTGTCCAATGGAAACGACTATCCGGAAAACCTGGTCAGTCAGTCGCTGGCGTTGATAGGTCACCTGCAACTATCTTTTGGGGTGCTGGACGCGATGGTGGACCAGGACGGGAACTGCTACATCGTCGACGTCAACCCCACCCCGGCCCTCCGGTCCCGCATCAAGAGATCCTGCAGGAGCACCTGCGCGGCGCCGCCCGCGATTGACTGGCGGGGCGCCGGCCACGATTCACTCGCCAGGCACGGGTCGCGATTCACTCGCGGGGAACCGGCCGCGAGACAATTACGGGGAACCGGCACTCAGTACGCCACGCAGATGATGCTCGACGCCGGGTTCCTCGACAGCGCGCCCGAGCTGCGGCTCACCCTTCAGAAAGAGGAGCTGCGGGTGCTGGCCACGCCATCCTGGACATCCGCCTGCACACGATGGGCGTGACCGACCAGGAAGCGACCGACCTGATGGAGAAGCAGACTTTTCAGGAGCACGAGGAAGCTACGGCCAAGCTGCGCCGGGCCAAGCTCTCTTCCTGCCGGTTGCCTACTTATCTCGTGGGATGTACGAATGCCAACAAATTTGTTGTCAACGATTATGTTGGCATACACTTCGTTGGATGGAAGGGTAAGGGGTGCGCTTCTTAAGTTACTGATTCCACAGCCTGGGGATTGACGCGCCGCGACACTACTTCACTTCTTCCCATCTCTGAGGTACCGATCAAAGAACTCCGCCGCCGCGTGGTAGGCCTGGAGCCAGCGGGCATGGGTGAGGAAACCGTGGATTTCGTCGGGGAAGATTAGTTGCTCCAAGGTCACGCCTTGCTTGCGGAGCTCCTCGGCCAGATCGACCGTCTGGCTGAACTGCACGTTGCGGTCGTCATCGCCGTGGATCAGCAGGACCGGGGAGCGCCAGGTCTTGACGTAGGCCATGGGCGAGGACTCAAAAGCCAGGCGAGCCGCGTCGCGCTGGGCGTCCGGGTCGTAGCTCGGGGCGAAATTGCGGATCTCGGTGTTCCAGTCGTGGACGCCGTGCAGATCGACGCCGGCGGCGAACAGATCGGAGGCGCGCGCCAGGCCCAGGGCGGTCAGATAGCCGCCGTAGGAGCCGCCCCATAAGCCGATGTGCCGGGCATCGACCTCCGGCCGGCTGCGCAGGTACAGGCCGGCGCCGAGCACGTCGTTGAACTCGCTCGCCCCGCGCGCGCCGTAGTTGAGCGCCTCGCGGAACTCCATGCCGTAGCCGGTGCCGCTGCGATAGTTGACCGCCAGAACCACGTAGCCGCGGCTCGCCAGGTACTGATTCATGCCGTAGGCGTTGTGGTAGTAGTCGCGATAGTGCCAGCCGAGAAGCATCTGGCGGCGCGATCCGCCGTGGAAGAAAATCACCGCAGGGTGGCGCTCGCCGGCGGCCCCATTCGAAGGCAGACTGCTCGAAGGCAGACTGCTCGTGGGCAGACTGCTCGTGGGCAAAAAGACCTGGGCGTGGATCTGCATGCCGTCGGCAGCAGAGAAAACGACCGGCTGCGGCTCGACCAGGGCGCGCCCCGGGAAATCGGCGGGGATGGCGCCGGGGGCCAGATCGCGCGGCTCGCCGGAGCCGATGCGAATGGCGGCGCGGGCCGGGCGGCGGCTGTCGGAGCGCAGGAAGGCTAGGGCCCCGCCGTCACTGGTTGCTTCCGGCGCCCATTCAATTCCGGTTCCAGTGGTTAGGGCGGTGGGCCGGCCGCCTTGCACCGCCGCCTTCCAGATGTGCCGCCGGTCGGCGTCGCTCTGGTTGGAGGAGAACAGAACTTCTCTCCGGTCCGGACTGAGCGAAACGTGCTCCACCTCGAACTCACCGGGCGTCAGCAGCGTGGCCCGGCCGCCCTGCGCCGGGACCGAGTACAGGTGGTTCCAGCCGTCGCGCTCCCACGGGAACACGAGCCGGTCGCCGGCGCCCCACAGCAGTTGATTCTCGGCCTCGACGCCGTGGAAGACGCTGCCCGAGCCGGGCTCGGCCCGCCACACCATCCGGCCACGGCCGTCGGCGACGCCGGCCACACGAATCGACCACGGCTCGGCGCTGCGCTTCGGGCCGAAGAGGGACAGTTCATGGGAGGCCGGCACGCGGAGGAAGGCGATGGATTGGCCGTCCGGCGACCACACCGGGCTGCTGTCGCGATCGACGCTCGGGTCGAGGTAAACAAGGGTCTTGGCTTCGAGGTCGTAGACGCCGATGAAGCTGTGGTCGCGGCGATTGCTGACGAAGGCGAGCTGGGAGCCATCCGGGGACCAGCGCAGCGACAGGCAGTCGCCGCGCGCGTGGAACAACTGGGCCGGTTTTTCTTTGCTCTCCAGGGCCGTCGCCCAGACCTGGCCCTTCCGCAGAAAGGCGACCCGCCCGCCTTTCGGCTGGACGGCCGGGGAGTGTCCCTCGCCCAGACGCCGCGGCTCACCGGGCCCGGAGGGCGCCCCCTCGACCGGGACCACCCACACCGCTTCTTCCACGCCCTCGGGATTGCTGGTCGGGTTGGGATATTCGCCCTGCCGGTTGGCGGCGCCGCCACGGACGTAAACGATGGCGCGGGCGTCGGGCGTCCAGGCCAGGTCGAGAATTTCCTGGCCGTCATCGGCGGTGTAGGCAGTGATCTGCCGGCCTTGGTAGTCGGGCGGCCCGGCAACCCAAATGTTTCGCGCGCCGCGGGCGTCGAGCACCCAGGCCACCTTGCCGCCGCCGGGCGCCGCCGCCAGCGACGAAGGAAACGGCGAGCTCAGCGCTTGCTCGATGGTGAAGCGCTCCGGCCCGGCCGCTTCGGCAGCCCAGCAAACGATCAGGCCGACGGCCGTTGCGACCGCCCGTCGAGAGACGCGTCCGGGCATAGGATTCCTCCTGCGGCTTCCCACGAAGTCTAACATCGGCGGACAGGCGCACGAAGTCCCAAGAACTTGCCCAACTTGCCCAACTTGCCCTATGCTCCGTGGATGCCGTCCCAGCCACCCTTCATCTCTCCGCCGCTTAGCTCGCACCTGTGGGGAAACTTCAGATCGCAGTGGTTGATCGGTTTACGCAGCCCGGGGTCCATCAGCTCATGGATGTCAAGCCGCATGGCCTCCCTGGAGTAGGCCGCTAAGTCGAGGATTCCTGTGTCCATCCGGATGGCGTCCTCCGGGCATACCTCGACACAGTACCCGCAATAGACGCAGACCCCCAGGTCGATGTCGAACCGGACCGGGTACTTCTCGATATTGGGGTCCGGGTGCTCACCGGGCACGATGGTGATGCACTTGGCCGGGCAAACTGTCTCGCAGAGCATGCACCCCACGCAGCGGGGGGTGTGATCCTCGCGGAGGGTGAGCCGGTGGCGGCTGCGGAACCGCGACATGAGCGGCCTGAGCTCTTCGGGAAATTGGATGGTCACAGAGGCGGGAAGGTTCTTGAAACGGCCCAGGAGGTGAGCCGTGTGGAGAAACAGGTTGCGGAAGAAGTGGGTAAAGGTGATCTTGAGGCCGCAGAGAATCTGGGGGATGTAGAGCTTTTCCCAGAAAGTCAGCTCGCGCCTGCGGACAACTTTTACAGTCATTAAGGCGCCTTCCCTAAAAAGACCAGCACTACGGCTGTTACCACAACGTTGACAACCGCGATCGGAAATAGCCCCTTCCAGCCCAGGCTCATAAGCTGATCGTAGCGGAATCGCGGCAGGGTCCAACGCAGTTGCATGAACACAAAGCAAAAGATTAAGCCCTTGACCGAAAAGCTTGCCACCCCGAGCAGGACATAGATCAAATTGGGGACGAGCAGCACGCCACCCCAAGGGAAGTGGAAGCCGTCCGGCATGAGGTAGGGTATTTGCCACCCGCCGAAAAACAGCGTGGTCGAAAGGCTCGCCACCATGATGGTCTGCAGGAAATCCGTGAGGAAGAACATCCCGAACTTCATTCCGCTATACTCCACGAAGTACCCGATGATTTCCGACTCGCCTTCCGGCAGGTCAAAGGGAAGCCTCTTGGTTTCGGCCAGGGCGGCGGTCACGAAGACGACAAAGGCCACCGGCTGGGTGACGATGCCCCAGAGAGGAAGCCAGCCGCCAAGCATCCGCCCTTGGGCCCGCACCAGTTCAGCCAGGTCGATGGTCCCATAAACCATGATCACGCCGAGGATGGCGATGCCCAGTGCGATCTCATAGGAGATCATCTGCGCTGTGGCCCTTAACCCCCCCAGGATGGCGTAGTTATTGCGCGAGGCAAAGCCCGCGAGGATCACGCCATAGGCCTCCAGAGAGAGCATGGCAAAGATGTAAAGCAGCGCCACGTTGATGTGGGCGACTTGCAGGTCGATGACCCGATTCCCCAGGATGAGGCGGTCTCCAAACGGGATCGCGGCAAAGGCCACCAGAGCGAAGAAGACCGAAAAAAAAGGAGCCAAAGCGTGGATGGTCTTATCCGCGCCGGCCGGGACGATATCCTCCTTGGTGAACATTTTGATGACATCGGCGACGCCGTGGAACATTCCCAGCATCCGAAAGCCAAAGATGTCGGCGCGGTTGGCCCCGATCCGGTCCTGGATGAGGGCGGACTGCTTCCGCTCCACCCAGGTATGAAAGCCCGCCAGGTTCAAGGCCGCGAAAAAGACGATTCCGGCCAGCACGAGCTTGATCAGCAAAACTTCGATCATGGCGCGACCGCCCCTGGCGCGGGCTTTGCCGCCGCCACGTCAACCCCATGCGCCCCGATGGTTTCGTAGCTCAATCCCTCGAAGGGCGCCGACGCCTGGGCAAGCGCGAGAAAAATCTGCTCCGGTCCCCGCCAATCGAGCGGCAGATTCAGCTTCGCGGCCAAATCCAGGAGGATGCGCCAGTCCTCGCGGGAGTTCTCGAGCGGGGGAAAAGCGCGGCCGATGCGTTGGACCAGGCCGTGGCAATTCACGAAGGTCCCGTCCTTCTCCACGTAGGCTGCGCTGGGCAGGACCCAATGGGCCAAGGGCACGGTCGCGTTCTGGTTCGTACCCGAGAAGACGAAGAGACCCACCCTCGCTGAGATCTCGCGGACCTTCTCATTCCCGAAGAACTCCACCAGGTCGTGGCCCATAACCCATAGGACGTCAAGGTTTCCGGCGAGCGCCTGGTCCACGATCTGCGCGGCGTCGGGTGCGTCATTCCGGAATTTGGCTGCGGTGCCCGGGCCGGCCAGGCCCAGCAGGGTTGCCCCAAGCGTATTGGGATTCTTGTCCGCTTTCATCAGGAAGTCGTCACCCAGCCCGGGCGCCTGAGGAACAGAAGCGCCGACGTGGGCGCCGAGAGCGCTCTTGAAAATCTCCCGAATCAGAAAGAGCTCTTCGTTGGTGAGCTGGGCCGAGGCGATGACGCCAATCCGTGCGCCTTTCAGGGCCGTCGCGATCGCCGTGAGGGCCTGCTCCCAATCCGCATTCGCCGACGGCCCGCGTACCTTGTCCAATCGTGCGCGATCGATCCATCCAAGGCCGTAGCGCCCCTCATCGCATAACCACCATCGGTTGACATCCGGGTTGTAGCGGGGCTTGACGCGCACGACGCGAGCCCCATCGTTCAGGTGGGGTCTGTCGAGTACGTAGTGCAAGTCCATATTGCATCCCTGGCTGCAGCCGTTGCAGACCGTGGGGGCGCTGGAGAGGTACCAGACCCTGGCCTTGAAACGGAAGTCCCGTTCGGTCAGGGCGCCCACGGGACAGATATCCACCACGTTCGCCGAGTAGCGATTGTTGAGCTCGGTGCCTGGGTAGATCCCG
>JBGOUJ010000504.1:0-5787 GCA_041477005.1 Terriglobia bacterium
AATGCTCCACTACCCGATCCGCCGGCGTGCCGGCAGCCGCCCCCAGTTTCTGCCGCCATTCATCATGACCTTCATTGCTGATCGCGACCCAATCCACGGCGCAGAGCACGATCGGCGCCTGACCGGCCGCGAAGAGAATAATGCCGCGGGCGCTCAACCGGTCCACGATCTCAGCCGCCGCCTTTACACCGCCAAGACACAAGGGAGCCCCGAGGGGCGGAGTGACGTTGAAGTGAAAAGTCGCGACCGAAAGGTCCTCGCCGGCTCCTTTCAGAACCCGTTCCACTGCGACCGGGGCCGAAGCCAGGAAGGCGCGGCGAGACAGCGGATACATGCGGCAACGGCTCCTTACGGTTTCAACCACCGATCCAGAAACAGGAACGCCTTCGTGCCGTGGATCAGGTGCAGCCCTCGGAACAGCCCGAACTCGATCCGGTCGCCGGCCCCCAGCCGCCGGTAGATGTCTCGCGACCGGGTGAACTCGATGAAGCCGTCTTTGAAGTAGGCCGCGGTGTCGAGCGTGCCCGACTCGATGAACAGCGGCCGCGGGGCGACCAGGGAAGCCAGGTCGGCGTCCGAAAACTCGGTGATCAGATTGGTGAAGAAGGCGTACTCTTCCGGGGTGTCGATGTAAGGCGTCGAATAAGGCGAGGGTTCGAATTGCTTCTTCGTGGTCTGGTTGAAGTAGCCGGAGACGGCTACCGCGGCTAGGCGGGTGTCGGCGGCCGCGGCGTAAAGCGTGGTACGCCCGCCCCAGGAAATGCCATAGAAGCCGATGCGCGAAGGATCGACTGGGGCCAGCGTTTGGAGGAAATCCACCACCCGCACCATCTTCCACTGCTCGAGAATCTGGAGCGTGGTCCCGATCGAGATGGCCTTGCGGTGCAGCCGGCTGCGCTGGGCCGCGTCGTTGATGATGTACGGCGCAAAGACTATGTAGCCCCGCTCGGCCGCCTGCGCCCCGAAGCGCCGCATGTAGTCGTCGCGCTCGGAGACGCCGGCGCTCATCGCCGGCGACCCGGCCATCCCGTGCTGGCAGATTAAGGCCGGCCGGCGTCCGGGCCGCTTGGGTGTGAGCAGCATGCCGTAGGCCTCGACGCCGGGCACCGCCTCCAGCCACACCCGCTCGGTCCGGTAACTCTCGTTCTCGCCGAGCAGTTCCCGGCGGGGGTGGAGCGGTGTTTTCTCGGCCGGGAAGCCGCCCATCCACTCGATGAACCGCTTGCGGTGCGGCTCGACCGAGGCCAGGTAGCGCTCGAGCGAGGAAAAGTCCCGGTTCCATTTGGATTCGCGCTTCGCCTCCGACTCGGCGATCAGCCGGTCGTAGTATCTTTCGATCTGCCGGTATTGTTCGTTGAGCAGCGGGCTTTCCGTGGTGCGGGCCGAGACGAGGTAGGTCTCCGAAAGAGCCGGTGACGTGCCCGGCTCGAGCCGAAAATCGAGCCGGCCGGCGGGCTTAGCCGCCTCGATGGCCATTTCAAAGCCGGGTGCATCCACGTAGACCACGTAATCGCCGGCCGGCAAATCGAAGGAGTATTGGCCGGCGCCGTTCGACACGGCGAAGACCGTCTCCAGGTTGTGCTCGAAGGGGCTGGCCCCGACGCGCGCCCCGGCCACCGGCTTGCCGTCCGGCGTGGTTACTACGCCCGAGAGCACCGCCAGCGCGATGGCCAGTTTCAGCATTTCATCCCTCCCAGAAGCCCGCCCAGAAGATCATCCTGCGGATAAGCATGGCCGCGATGCTGGCGAAACCCTTCGGCGCACTCCACCCCAACCCGCGCCCCGACCGTCGCCGACCACCGCCTCATGGCTTCCAGATACTCATCCATGCCGTGCTGGGCGCGGAGCCATTCGCGCTGGCTGCGGTGGCAGGCGAGCATGTCGGCCTTCAACCCGATCACGTCGGAAATGTCGATGGCCAGGGAAAAAGGGACCGGCTCGCCGAAGATATCGGCGCCCTCAATCGGGGCGGCATAGTAGAGGTGCGGGATGCGATCGACGGCCGGCGCGCCGGGCAGGCGGCCGGTCTGGAAATTCGGCGCCGGCGCTCCGAAGCAGGCGCTGCGCGCCAGCCTGCTGGTGATCTCGTGGTCCACCATGTAATCCTGCGGCGAATGCGAGATCACGATCGCCGGATCCACCTGCCGGATCAGTTCCACGGTCTGCTGGATCGCCGGTGCGTCATAGCAAATCAAAAGGTCCCGGCAGTCGAGGCAATGATACGTGCCCCGAATCATCGCCGCCGCGGCTCTTCCCTCCTCCATCCGCACGCGGGCAATCTCAGCGGGCGGCAGCTCCCGGCTGCCGCAATCCCCCGGCGTCATGGAAGCGATATGGATCTCCCAGCCTTTGTCCTGCAGCCGGATCAGCGCCCCGGCGCAGAGGAATTCCGCGTCGTCGGGGTGCGCCAGGATCGAAAGAGCGCGGGGCATGGGGACCGTTCCGTATTATCCATGATTTCGGTCCCGATAGGCGTCGCCGGCTCTTTTCCGCGGTTCCTGGTCTCCAGAGCTGGCGCGTAGTATCCTACAGCCACAGGAGAGTAACATGCGACCGTACTGTGCCGTTTTGCTGCTTGCGGGTGTGGTGGCCGTTAGTCCCGGGGCCGGCGCCGAAATTCACGATGTCGTCAAGGGCGCCGACATCGATTCCATGCTCTCGCGAACGCGCGGGGAGCAGCCGTTGCACCAGATGCCGAACTATGCCCTATGGCTCAAGGTCCAGCAGGGCAAGCCCGGCCCCCGCGAGACCCACGACGATTCCGATGACGTCCTCGTCATCCGTCACGGCTCCGGCCGCGTCACGCTGGGCGAGCCCCAGCGGGTCCACGAAATCGGCCCCGGCGATATGATCAATATTCCCCGCCACACGCCGCACCAGCTCGACCCCGGCTCCGGCCGCCTGGAGTATGTCGTGGTCCGCATCTTTCCGACCGGCGAAAACGTTCCCCCGCGTCCCGGCATCCGCCCCGCCGCCCGCAAGATGCCCGACGTTCTGAAGAAATCCGAGATCGACGCCACTTTCGTGAAGTTCACCACCAACCAGCCCATCCACTCCGCCCCCAATTTCACCATGAACTACGTCATCTACCCCGCCCACGCCGGCCCCTGGGAAGCGCACAAGGGCTGCGTCGATATTTACTTCCTGCAGACCGGCACCGCGACCGCCCAGCTCGGCGGCGAGATCCAGAACGTCAAGGAAGAGAGTCCCGGCGAGCCCCGCGGCGACGCAGTGAAGGGCGCGCGCACCCATCAGATCGGCCCCGGGGACATCGTGCTCATCCCCCGCAACACCGCCCACCACATGGACCCCGGCCCCGGCAAGCTCGGCTACGTCCTGATGAAGGTCTGGGCCGATTGAATGCGGCGCGGCCTGCTGCTCGCGTTACTGGCGATCTTTGTCGGCCGCATTGTACTCACCTACCGCGTCTTCAATGACATTACCGATGAATCCGGCCACATCCGGGCAGGTCTGGAAATTCTGGCGACCGGGTCTTACGTAGTCGAGGCGCAGCACCCGCCTCTCAGCCGGCTCGTGCTGGGCGTGCTGCCGTATTATTTTTCGGGGTTGCATTTTAACCCGCGCGAGAACCCCTGGGACTCCGGGACCTGGACCTTTTGCGAGCCTTCCCGTTATTGGAAATCGCTGGCCCTGGCTCGCGCCGGCAATCTCGTATTCGCTCTGATCATTTTTTACTTCGTCTATCGCTGGAGCTCGCGACTCTATGGCGAGTGGTCGGGCGTGGCGGCCTGCCTGCTCGCCGTCTGCTCGCCGAACCTCATCGCCCACGCCTCGCTGGCCACCATCGATATTTCTTCCGCCGCCACGGTCCTGGTCGCGGCGTATTGCTTTTGGCTTTGGAGCCGCCAACCGGGGCTTGGCTACTGCCTCGCTTCCTCGGCCGCCTTCAGTCTGGCGGCGCTGTGCAAATTCTCGGGGCTCTTCTTTCTGCCGCCGCTGGCCATCGTTTTCTTTCTGGCCGCCCGGGTGGGCCGCTGGAGGCACGAGGGCCTGGGACTGGTCCGCTGGGAAGTGGTTCGAACCGTTGCCACGAGAGCCGCGGCGTTCGTTCTACTGTTTTGGATCGCGATATGGGCCGGCTATCTGTTCCAGGCCACGATTCCTCCGCCGCCGGGCCACCACGCTCCCCCTCTGCCGCCGCCGCAAAACCTCGCGCAAAGGGTCCTGCGGTTGCATCTGCTGCCGCCGATGTTCAGCGCGGGCGTGGGCGAGATCCTGCTCCACAACAAGAGCGGCCATCAAGCCTATCTGCTGGGAAAATTCTCCACGAGCGGTTGGTGGTATTACTTTCCGGTCGTGGTGGCTGTCAAGAGCACGCTTCCCCTGCTTATGCTGGTGGCGCTCGGCGGTGGCCTATGGGCCTGGGGCCGCTACCGCGGGACGGCCCAAGAAACCATCTACCCGCTTCTGGCGGTGGCCGTGATCCTCGGGGTGAGCATGGCGGCCCGATTGAATATCGGCGTCCGGCACATTCTGGCGATCTATCCCTTCCTGGCCATCCTGGGATCCGGTCTTTTTGCCGACCGGGAGCGGCTGCCGTTTCGCCCGTGGCCGGTGCTGATTCTGGCGACCCTTCTAGCCGTCTGGCACGCGGGCGAATCGGTCATCGCCCACCCGGACTACCTGGCCTACTTCAACGAGATCGCGCGGGGCAGGGAAGAGCGGTTCCTACTCGACAGCAACCTCGACTGGGGCCAGGATCTGGCGCGGCTGGGGCAATATATGCGCGCGCGGCGCATCGACAGGGTTCACTTGGGCTATTTCGGCAAGAGCCATCCGTACCGGTTCGGAATAGACGACGCACCTCTGCGCGCCGCCGGGCCGCAGCCGGGATGGACCGCGATCAGCGTCAATCATTTGATGGGTCTCGATGTGGCGCCGGCTCATTTCCAGTGGCTTCGCGAGCGCAAGCCCGTCGGCCGCGTCGGCAAGTCGATCTGGATTTATTACCTGCCGGCGCCCGAAAGCGGCCCTGGGTCGAATTAAGAAGAGAGGAATCGACGTCGTAAGAGAAGTGGTCCCTGTCACACCACCACATTCGTGGGTTTCCCCGCCAGGAAGTTCCAAATGTTTTCTACCGAGAGTTGCAGGCCGGCCTCCAGCGCTTCGGGCGTCACGCCGGCGGAGTGCGGCGTGAGGACCACGTTCGGCAATTGGGTCAGCACGTGCCCCTGGGGCAACGGCTCCACGTCGAAGACGTCCAGCCCGGCGCCGGCGATCCGGTGCGTCGTCAGGGCCTCGATCAGCGCCGCTTCCTCCACGATCGGGCCGCGGGCGGTGTTAATGAGGATCGCGCCCGGCTTCATCAGGCCCAGCTCACGCGCGCCGAGAAAGCCCCTGGCCTCAGGGGTAAGCCGCAGGTGAACGCTGACCACGTCGCTCGAGCGAAGCAGGTCGTCCTTTTCAACGTGCTCGAAGCCCAGCTCGGGCTTGGGATGGTAGGTCCAGGAAATCACCCGCATGCCGATTCCGGCGCCGATCCGCGCGAACTGCCGCCCAATCGCTCCCAGGCCCACCACGCCCAGCGTCTTGCCGTGCATCTGGACCGAGCCGCCGCGCACCCAGTGACCCGCTCGGGTCTGGGCGTCCACGTGCGGAATGTTCCGCGCCACGGCTAGCATCAAAGCCAAACAGTGCTCGGCGATCGAGACGGCGGAGACGCCGGGCGTATTGGTGACCGTGACGCCGTGGCGCTTCGCCGCGACCAGGTCTATGTTGTCGGTGCCCGTACCCCATATCGAGACCAGCCGCAACCGCGGGCACTGG
>JBGOUJ010000505.1:0-5786 GCA_041477005.1 Terriglobia bacterium
AGCAGGCAAGAAATAGCAGCCGGGGCCGGCGTCACCGAGTGCTGAAGTTCTGCCGCACGTGGTGACGCAGATCCCGCAGCGAGAGGCCGCTAAACAGCACCGCCGCCAGCCCTAAAACCAGCAACGGCGCCGTGAGCATCACGAACATCACCACGGAAAACTCGGCGGCGGTCGTCTTGTCCACCCCGAACAGCATCAGTCCGGCCACGCAGGAGACCTGATAGGAGCCCAGGTTGGCCGGCGCGCCCGGGATGGCCGTTCCCAGGTGCAGGATGAACAGCACGGTGCAGGCCACCCAGAAGGACTGATACAGACCGAAGCTCCACATCATGGCCCACAGCGCCAGCACCTGGGTGATGAGCAGCAGGAAGCTGGTCGCCACGGCCCGGTAGAGAGAAGCCGAGTGGCCGATCTGCTGCATGCCCTCAAAGAGGCGGTCGATGAAGTGCAGGATCGTGGACAACAGACCGCGCCCGCCGGCCCGCGTGCGCTCCAGCGCATGGGTCACGCGCAGCCCCTCGGCCAGCACGGCGATCAGCAGCCCCACCCCGATCAGCACCACGATCCCCAGGATGTTCGCCCCGTCGCGTACCAGCGGAGGCAGCGGCACGACCATCGCGGTAATGCCGAAGCCCACCGCCAGCCAGATTCCGTCGAGCAATCGCTCGATCCCCACCGAGGCGAGAACCACGGAGAAACCCAGCTCCGTCCACTGCGAGACCAAGAACGCCCGCACGAATTCGCCGCCCCGCAGCGGCAGAATCTCGTTGGTGAACAGGCCCACGTAGATGGCCTGCGTCGAGCGTAACAGCGAGGGGGCGCCCAGCGGCTTGAGAACATAATTCCAGCGCCACGCCTGGCAGACGTAGGAAAGGATGTCGAAAGCCACCGCCGGCACGACCCACTTCCAGTCGATGAAGGCCAGATCGTTGACGAATTCCCGCCACTCGAAGCCGTGCAGCACCCAGATCAGCGCGGCCGCGGCCGCCATCCAGACGAGGGCCGTGACCACGCCGCGCCGCACACGCCGATCGTCGGCAACCAAAACCGGCTGGTCCATGCAGTCCCATTGTATAACCCAGCCTCGGAGGGCACACCAGGGAAGGCGAATCTGTTTGTGCCGCTCAGACGCCGAAGCGTATCAACCAAGCGATCGAACTGCACGAGACGTGATCGACAGGATTCCGGAAGGCGTCAGGATCGGCGGCGCCGGGCAGCAAGCCGCCGACATCGGCCGCAAGTACGCCAAGCGGTCTATGACTTGGTGGACAGGCTGGCTCCGGTAAGCAGCCCGGCGCGCCGCGCGGCGGCTTCGTCCCAGGCCGCTCGCGGGCCGGGAAGGAACGTTCGCGGCTCGAAGGATCGCCGGACCAGCTCTCGCGCTTCGGCGGGCGTCGCCAAGTAGCCCAGCGCCATCGCTTGCAGCAGTACGTTGCCCACGGCCGCCGCCTCTTCCGGCCCGGCGATCACCGGCAAGCCGGTCGCGTCGGCCGTGAACTGGCACAGCACGGCGTTGCGCGAACCGCCGCCCACGATGTGGAGCACGCGGAGGCGCCGGCCGAGGATCTTTTCGAGACTCTCGATGACCGCGCGATAAGTCAGGGCCAGGCTTTCGAAAATCGCTCGCGTCATGGCCCCGCAGCCTTCCGGCGCGGGCTGGCTCGTGCAGCGGCAGAATTCGGCGATCTTGGCCGGCATCCCGCCCGGACTGAGGAACGGCGGATCGTCCGGATCGAGGATGGCCGCGAATGGCTTCGCTTCGAGCGCCGCCTCGCACAGTTCGGCGTAGCGCAGGCTGTTCCCTTCGCGCGCCCATTCCCGCCGGCACTCCTCGAGCAGCCACATACCGCTGATATTCTTTAGCAGCCGGATTTTGCCCCACGCGCCGCCCTCGTTGGTAAAGTTCGCCTCGAGCGTCGCCTGGTTGATGATCGGCGCCGGCACCTCGACTCCCAGCAGCGACCACGTGCCCGAGCTTAGAAAGGCCCAATCTTCCCCTTCAGCCGGCACGGCGGCGACCGCCGATCCCGTATCGTGACTGGCCGGGGCCACGACCTCCACGGCCCCCACACCCGCCTCGGCCGCGATCGGCGCGAGCAAGGGTCCCAGCCGCGTCCCCGGCGGGACAATCCCGGGCAGAATCCCGGCCGGCAGACGCAGCCGCTCGAGCATCGCCTTCGCCCAGCCGCCCTGCCGGGGGTCGTAGAATTGCGTCGTCGTGGCGATCGTGTACTCGCCAGTCGCCCGTCCGCTGAACCAGTAGTGGAACAGGTCCGGCATCAGCAGCAGCGTCCGCGCCTGCTCGAGCAGGTGCGGCCGGGTGAGCCGCGCGGCGTAGAGCTGGTAGAGGGTGTTGAGCTGCATGAACTGGATGCCGGTCTGCTCGAACACCTCCTCGCGCGGCACCACAGCGAATAGCTTCTCCATCATGCCGTTGGTTCGGGGGTCGCGGTAGTGGTAGGGATTCTCGAGTAGCGCGCCGTCCGGCCCGAGCAGCGCGTAGTCGACGCCCCAGGTGTCGACCCCGATCGAGGCGATCTCACCGCCGGCGCGGCGTCCCGCCACTGCCAGGCCCTTCTTCATCTCATCGAACAGGCGCAAGGCGTCCCAGTGGAGGCTGTCGAACACTCGCACCGGCCCGTTCGGGAAGCGGTGGACCTCCTCCAGCGTGAGGCAGGGGCCGGCGAGCCGCGCCAGCATGGCGCGTCCGCTCTCGGCGCCGAGGTCGAAGGCTACAAGGTTGACTGTCATGTTAGCCACAGAGCCACAGAGGCGCCGCGCGAATGCGATTTTGATTCACTGTGCCTCTGTGTCTCTGTGACTAAGATATCAGACGTGGGCATGAACCACCTTCTCGTTCAACTCCACACCGAAGCCCGGCCTGTCGGGCGCGTGGATCTTGCCGGCTGAAAACTCTTCCGGCGGCGTGATCAGGTCCTGGCGCCACGGGACTTCGCCCCAGGCGTATTCCAGGATCAGAAAGTTGGGCAGGCCGGCGCACAATTGCACGCTGGCCGCCATGGCCACCGGTCCGCTGGGGTTATGCGGCGCGACCGCCACGCCGTCCAGCTCGGCGATGGCGCCGATCTTCCTTGCTTCCAGGATGCCGCCGCAGTGCTTCACGTCGGGCATGATCACGTCGAGCGCCCGCCGCCGGCACAGCGGCGAGAAACCCTCCATGCCGAAAAGCACTTCACCGCCGGCCATCCGCTGCCGGACCGCCGTGTGAATCGCCGCCGTGTCCTCGAGCTGCTCGGGGTTGACGGGTTCCTCGTACCAGTAGAGGTTGTGCGGCTCGAGCCGCCGGGCGACCTCGACGGCCCGAGCGCGGTCGAAATGACTGTGGACGTCGATGAGCAGATCGCGCTCGAGGCCGATCGCCCGCCGCAGGGCCGCCACCCGCGCGATCCCCAGCTCGGTTGCCTTTTCGATCTCGGCCGGCGGCGCCGTGAGCTTCGGGAAATCGTCGAACACCGCCGCCTTGACCGCCCGAAATCCCCCCTCGACGGCCCGGCGGGCGTTGGCGGCGAACGCTTCCGGAGAGCGGTCTTCGTTGGTCGCCCGGTTGATGTTGGCGTAGACGTCGAGCCGATCCCGCAGCTTGCCGCCCATCAACTCGTGCACGGGCGCGTCCAGCGCCTTGCCGGCCAGGTCCCACTGCGCCTGCTCGATGGCGCAGAAAGCGGTGGCTGCTGTCCGCCCGCCGGCCTTTGCCTTCTCCCGTCCCCGCTGCCGGTAGGCCTCGATCTCGAACGGCGATTGGTCGCGGACCAGCTCGAAAAACTCGGCCAGCTTGGACTGCATCTGTTGATCGCCTTCTCCGCGGAAGCCGCCGCCTTGGGACGCCTCGCCGAGGCCCGCCGGTCCGCGATTGGTCTTGAGCCGGACGAAGATCCAGTTCCCTCGCACGTTCACCTTGACCACGACCACCTCCATCGCCGTGATCTTCAGCGAGGAACGGCCGGCCGCCGGCAGCAGCGGCGCCGCCGCTCCGGCGGCTGCCAGGAGCAGTCCCCGCCGGCTCAGCGAAACGGTTGGCATAGCGCTACTGTATTATGGAGCGTGGCTTTCGGCAACCTTCCGATGCGAATCCTCCTATCCGTTTTGCTCTTGTCGTTGCTGGCCGGCTGCTCGAAGCGGGCCGCGAGCGGCCTGGACCTTTCCCAGCTTTCCACCGCTTCGCCTGCGCCGGCTTTCCAGATCACGCTCGGCGCAACCGATGCCGAGCCGGGACGTTGGGACGGCTCGATCGATGTCTCGTCGGGCAAGGTGCTGTCGCTCACCGGCTGGCGATTCTACAAGGAAGACCAGGTCCTGCCCGACGGCAAGTCGTGGAAGTGCTCGACGCGGCGGCGGGCGGTGGTCCCGCCGAATATGTGGTGGCTGGGAGCGAAGCACGAGGTGCCGGCCGATCCCGACGCGCCGGCGCCGCCCGGGCCGATGCTCGCGAACGGCGTCGTTGTGACGGTCGACGCCGGTCCGGGCGCCGAGATCCGCGTCACCACCGCCAACGGCAACTTCGCCTTCTCGGCCGAAAGCGCGCCGTTCGGAAAGCCGGCCGCGTTCTTGAATGGCCGCGTGGTGGTCGAGCGCGTCGCGACGCCGTGGAAGCTCACCGCTGCAGATGGCTTCGAGGACGACAACCCCTCCCTGACCATCGACGGCGCCGGCCGCGCCTGGGCCGCCTGGATCGGCTACGCCAAGGGCCAGGAGCAGGTATTTGCCGCGCCGCTCGGGCAGAAGCCGATGCCGGTCGGAAAGCCGGGCGTATTCTTCCGCACGGCGCTCGCCCGGTTCGGCGCGCGTGACCTGTGGCTGGTGACCTGCTCGCGGGACGGGGAGACCTGGAACCTGGCCGCCAGCCGCTACGATGGGCGCAATTGGTCCGACTGGCAGCCGCTTACCACGACCTCCGGCCCCAAGATGTTTCACCGCCTGCTGTTCAACGCGCCGCCTTCCGGGCGCGGCCGTCTGTGGCTGGTCTGGCAGGGGTGGAACCAGGGCCGCGCGGAGATCCAGGCCAAGTTCTACGACGGCAACCTGTGGAGCGAGACCGCGACCGTGAGCGACAACCGCGCCGACGCCTGGGAGCCGGCCCTGGCCGCCGACCCGCAGGGCCGCCTCTACTTCGCGTGGGATGCTTACGACAACGGCAGTTATAATATCTATCTGCGGGCCTTCGACGGCCAGCAGTACCTGCCGCAGCAGGCGGTGACCGCCTCCTCCCGCTTTCACGCCCACGCCAGCGTCCAATGCGACGCGCTGGGGCGCCCGTGGGTGGCGTGGGAAGAGGCCGGCGCGGATTGGGGCAAAGATACCGGCTTCCTGGTCCGCGAGAAACATGGGGAGGCCCTCTACGAGCAGCGGGCGGTCCGCATGGCGGTGCTCGAGAATGGCCAGTGGATGGAGCCGGCCCGCCCGCTCCAGGAATCGGCGGCTGCTTTTCGCGAATTTAACGAGCAGCCCCAGTTGGTCCGGGACGCGAAAGGCCGCATGTGGTGCTTCTTCCGCCATCGCTCCATCCAGATCGACGAGGTCTGGAGTCCTTCCCTGCGGGGCATCCGGCTGCAGGCATACAGCCACTGGGAATACTTCGGATCAAGCTTCGACGGGCAGAGCTGGTCGGCGCCGGCGGCGCTCGACCAGTCCTCCGGCCGCAATGATTTTCGGCTCGCGGTCAGCCCGGCTCCGAGCGGCCAGATCGCCGTGGCCTGGGCGGCTGACGGCCGCTCGTGGGCTAACTCTTATCCGCCGGTGAAGAACGAGATCTTCGCCGGGTGGATGGG
>JBGOUJ010000506.1:0-5780 GCA_041477005.1 Terriglobia bacterium
CAATGTCGGCGTCGGTGACCGCGGCGTCGTCCTTCACCGGCGCCTCGCCGCGGAACTGGCGGCGCCACTCGGTGATGGCGTGGTTCTGCTCGGCCGTCACCCAGGATGCGATGCCCGGCGCAAGCGGCTGGCCGGTGGGGCGGACGATGAGGAAGCGGTCCAGGAAAGCGTCATCAATGGGACCTTGCAAGCCGTGGCGCTTCCACAGGCCGTCACCGGGGCCGGCCTGCTCGACCACGGTCCACTGCTTTCCCGAGCGGCGGAAGTGCGCCTGCCACGAGCGGTCGCTCATCGGGCCCGGCGCCGTCAGCTTTTGCTCGTCGACTATGACCGTGGGCTTTTGCGTGGCGTCCAGCGGGCAGCCGCCGGCGCCGATCTCCAGCGAGAAGGCCGTGACGTTGCTGCTCGAGACGTGGACGGTGTGGTCGTCCGCAATCCGGGCGTCGAGGCGGGCGCGCTCCCAATGCTTCTCCAGCCCGTCGGCGATCACCCATTTCATCCGGTTGTAGGCCAGGGTCCAGGTGGTGAAGCGCACCTGACGGGGATAGGGGTCGCGTCCGCGCTGCGCGATGGCGTCGATGAGGCGGTTGATCTCGACCTTGGCGTCGGGGTGGTAGCGGTGAGGGGTCTGGGGGCCGATGACGTGAGTCATGCGCATGCCCTCGGCGGCCAGGGCTCGCTCCATGACGTCGGCGGCCTGCTTCTGGGCGTCGATTTCGCCGCTGTAGGCCACGGTGGGGCAGTTGAAGAGATTGACCGCGTATTCGGTGGCGTTGTAAAGATGCCAGAGCTTCTGCTCCCACCAGGGCAGGGCTGCGGCGTCCTTGGCCGAGATGTGGAGGAACTCCGGCGTCTCGCTGAAGCCCGCGCCGGGCGCCGCCGCGGCCCATTCGCCGGCGTAGTGCGTGGCGAAGTGCCAGACGGCCGCCCCGCCCATGCTGAAGCCGCGGACCACGATGCGGTTCTCGTCGACCGGGTATTGCCGCTTGACGGCATCCAGCGCCTCGAACAGGTCCACTTCGCCGGCCAGCTTGTTGGCGTTGCAGTAGCGGCCGTAGAGATGCAGGACGATGGTGTTGGGCGGCGTGAACTCGCCCGGATTGCGCTGGCGGTCGTAGAGGAAGTTCACCTCGCTCAACGTTTCGCTGCGGCCGTGGAACCAGGCGTCGAGGCGCCAGCGATGGGGCCGGTCCGGCGAGTAGGTGGGCGGGACCACCAAGCCATAGGGCTGGACGCTGCCGTCGATCTTCGAGACGTAGCCGCGGACCACCAGGCCGGTCGCGGCGGTCCAGGAGGCATGACCCTCGGCGAGCAGCGCGGCGCGGGCCTGGCCCTGCTTCAGCAGTTCCTTGGCGTGCGCGGTCTCCTCGGGCTTGAAGAACTCGTTGTATTGCCAGGCGTAGCGCACCGCGTAGTAGTAGATCTCGACGTCGGGGAGCAGCGGCGAGCCGCGCAGCTTGTCGATGGTGCGGCCGAGATCGGCCAGGCCCGCTTCGAGCTGGGCGCGGTCGGCGGCCGGCACCGCGACCCCCGGCGGCGGAACGGGACGGACGGCCGCCCCGAACGGCACAGCGGCGGCCAGGACCAGCAGGATCGGCAGTATGGGTCTCATAGAAGAGTCCCATCTTACCTCTGCACCGGCCCGGCAGGGGGTATGCCCTCGCCGAGCATTACCCCCGGCAGGGCGGGCGGCTGCGTGGAATGATAAAATTCCTGGGATGGCCTTCGAATCCGACAAGCTGATGTTCGAGATCTATCGGGAGAAGACTTACACCGGCAAGTACCGGGTGGTCTACTACACCGAGCTGGACGATCACAACAAGGAGTGGGAGATCAACCGCGCCATGGCGGGCGAAAGCTTCTACGACGGGTTCCTGAAGAACCACCGTGCCGATGAGGGCAAGCAGATCATCGACCAGTTGCTGGAGCGCCTGAACCAGGGCGAGAAGATCGATTCCGCCCAGGTGGGCGAAGCGCTCAAGGATTACGCGACCACGTGATCCGGGCCGGGGCGCCCCGGCGTGGCTTGGGCCAAATCCCTTGAATATTCTCCGGCAGCCGTCGCTCTCCGAGGCGCAGTATGTCGGCTGCGTGTCGGCGTTCGTGGATGCATTGGCGGGCGAGCTGAATGCGGCGGCCGCGTTTCTGAAGCGCCTCGAAGGCAGCGGGAAGGGGAGCGGCTTCACTTACGAGATTGGTCTCGACCGCGGCCGTTACGGGGCGCTGGTTGTGCTCGATCGCTGGCGGCACTTGAGCGCCGCTTTCGGCCCGCACCTGCGCCCGGGCGTGCGCGATCCGGCCCTGGGCGATCTGATCGAGGAAGCCGAGCGGCGGGTTACGGCGGGCGAGACGATTCTGGCGCGGGTCAACGAGATGATCGACGCCGCCGGCGGCTATCCACCGGAGATGGTCGAGGCTGCTCTGCTCGGCTTCCAGCAGGTCCAGCGGATTTTCCAGCAAGAGAGCGATCTCGCGGAGAGGGCCGCCCGGCTCGGCCCTCTGATGCCCGAAGAGCAAAAGGCCGCCCGGACGCTGTTCCTGGCCGACCTGGCGCAGCGTTGAGTCGGGTGCGAGCGAGCGCCGGAAGCCGCGGGGCGGGGCCGGGGCCGGTGTTACAATGTAGGAAGTTCCCGATGGCGCTATCGTCTAAGGGTTAGGACGGAGCCCTCTCAAGGCTCAAATACGGGTTCGAATCCCGTTAGCGCTACCAAGTTTTCATAGAGTTGCGGGCTTCAAGTGTGTGCACACGCAACGCGCCAGCAATGGCCGCGCGCGCCGCCCGAAGATGACCGATAGTGAACCACCAGGGGGCACATTCTAAACGACTTACGCACGGAGAGCCGAGAAAAGCGAGGCTCTCCGAACGCCAACCGACGCCAGAAGGCAGGGTCTTGACGGCGGGCTACGGTTCGTCCACACTGAATTCAAAGGACAGTCGGGGAGAGCGACTTTGCCCACGATCCAGCCAGATCTGAGGTGGTACACAGAGATCAGTGCTGCCAAGAACTGTCGCCCCGCTGCCCATTTGCCTCAGTCCATCGCTGCCCGCGCTACTACGCCAGCGTTTCGCTGTTGGGTGAAGTGGGGGTTGCGACGGCGATTGATCCAGATGAGGATCAGCGGCTTTTGGAGAACTGGAAGCGATCAGATCTTTGGCCCGTCGTCGCCGAGCAGGCAACCCAAGTAATGGGTCCGGTGGATGAACCACGACATTTTCACAAGTTCTGTCCCGAGGTTTCCTTCGATCGCTTCGGCTGGTTCGCTTCCCATCTCGCCTACCATGTGGATGAAATTGACGTGGACGTGGCCCACCGGAATCTGGAGGCGGAAGGAGCGCACCGAGGCGATTGGCGGTGGACCTGGGCGCTCGTGACGCCGTTGCACTATTCAGAATGCCCGCTCTACTCCCCGCTGCTGCTCGGCGTTGACGAAATCAAAACGAAAACCCAGATCGGCTTCACCATCCCCAAGTAGCGCTTGCCTGCGCTGGGACTTAGAATGGATACGATGGCGCAGCAGTTTACCCAACGGACTGACTGGGCGGAAGCATTTATCGCGCAATTGGCGAGCCAGCCGCTGATCAGCGAAGGTGTCTACCGCAGCCCTCAATGGACGGACAAGACGCAAAAGGAAGTCACGGATATTCTCTTGGTTCTCCGAGATCAGGCGTTAGTCTTGTCGCTAAAATGCCAGCAGGCCCCCGGAACCCGTTCGCTGGAGCGAGAAGCAGCGTGGGCCGCGAAAGCCGCTGCTCACGCACTAAGCCAGATCCAAGGCGGCCTCCGAACCATCGCAAACGGCACGTATTGGTGTGACCATCCGCGGCGCGGGAAAGTTCAATTCACGCCCGGCGAACTGAAGCCGAGCCACGCGATTGTTTTGGTTGAAACGACCGAACCTGTAGAGCTACCGGACCAGCTTCCCCTCATGGCGGCCGGCACGCCAGTCTCGTATCTTGGCGCAAGTGATTTTTGCAATCTCGTGGAACAACTTCGGACCCTTCCTGAGATCGTAACGTATCTGGATGCGCGGAGGACGCTACCAGTGGAATCGCTGCGCGTGATCGGGAAGGAGAGGTCCCTTTTCTCGTACTACCTCCTCAACGGGGAGCGCTTCACTCAGTGTATTGGCACGGATGACGCCGCCGTCGTCATGGCGGCGCGCGCCGGCGAATTGCGCACGGCCTTAGCCCACAAAGCGGAAGCGGATCGATATTCTGGATTGATCGAACGCGTGGCGGACTGCTTGGCGGAGCGCAACCCCGAATACCTGAGTGACCTATCCACTGAGGAGCAATCCCGTTTCGACCCTCCCACGGAGCGGAGGAACTATCTGCGGGTGCAAGAGGAACTGTGTGACCTTCGACTGGCAGAGCGGGCGCTACTCGGGCAGCACTTTGCCGGGCTCATGGCGAGGGTAGAGACCGCACCGCGTCCGGCGATGTCTTTCACGGCTGTCCATTTGGATAGTAAACCGGATTTCGTGTATGTGTTGGCATCTGCGCGTGGAGAATCCCGCCCGGAACTGCTCACGCGGGCGCGTACTCTGCTCCTCGGAGCGATGGCTTTCTACGATAAGCGACGCGGCCTTGCAATCGTGGACAGAGACGGGACGAACTTTGAAGTTGCTCTTTACTCCGTTCCGTTCCACTCGGTGACGGCCTTTCATGTAGGCGAAAGGTTCTTTGGGAACCTTCGCATGAACCATATTCCCGCGACCCTTGTTCCTGAACGGAAGCAGGATCAGACGGGGCTGCTCCGATAGCTGACGGCAGTTAATGCCGCCCCGCCTTCGCGGCTTTGTCAACGTCGCTCCGTGACGCCTTCGCAACATCCTGTGCGCGCAGCTTCACGGTGTCTCGGGGCCCGCCAAATTTCATATGGGGTTGGAAATCTTTTCCCCAGTTGCGCAGCCCATCCGGCGTCTTCAGCACAACAGTCACGCGCGCAAGCGAGCTTCTTCATATGCAGGCTTCCCGATTGAAGGCCTGTAACCGTTTCGTATATACCGCTGCCTGCTCCAGAAGATCCTCGGCGCGCCCGGCACACCACGGTGCCCAGCGTAGCTGCTCTCCAAGTCGCTCCAACGCCCGCGCGTTTCGCGAAGGACGATGTTCTCGGCGCCGGTGAGTGCCACCAGCCGGTCTCCGTGCTTGCGCGCAACCTCCCATATCGTCGTCGGCCGCGGTTGCTGCAGTAGGCGAGCAGAATGCGCTGGTCGCCCCTCGACCACGAGCTCGTAGAGGGTGCGGGCGCCTGGCCGGATCATGCCACCACCTCCGCGGCCACCACCTCGACGTTGCCGACGTCGGCGAAGTGCACTCGGCCCTGCATATCGCGTATGCCGACCCCGCACGAGCAGGCGAGGCGAGGCGCAAGTCGCCGATGAAGGGCCGGTCGCTCTCTTGCGGCGGCGGACCCTTGCGGGGTCGTAAGATTAGCCCAGGCAGGACGATATCCCGCTTGTGACCGGCGATGAGAAACACCGAACCATCGGATGCCGGGCGGTTCTCCAACGCCGTACGATCGGCTATGAGCGCACCGGGCAGATAAGACGCGACTAGAGGCCATAAATTGCGCTGCACGATCTGCTCCGGGCGGTCCTTGAGATTGCGAGTCACTAGTGTCCGGTAAAGTACTTTGCGATGTCTGATAAGCTCTTGGGCTTCAGCAGCTTGCGGCGATTTTGGCCTTGCCGCGATTTGAACGGCGACAGGCTCCCGAAGCGAGTTTGAGGGTAGCCCACAATGGTTCATGAACCAGGGCCGCACCGTGTTCTCG
>JBGOUJ010000507.1:0-5780 GCA_041477005.1 Terriglobia bacterium
ATCGGAACCAAATTCCCGCTTCAGGAGCTTCCGCAGCAGGTCATAGAGAAGCGGCAGGCCGCCGAGAGCGAGCGTGGCCAGCAAGGGAATCTGGTAAGTGCCCGGAGTGGTGTGGAAGCCGAAGTGGAGCACCAGATGCAAAAGGATGGCCGCGATTGAAAGCGCCGCGATGACCGTGGTCTTGCGGTGCCAGAGACCGGACGGCGAATTCCAGGACCGACCGGGCGGCGGCTCTTGCCTCAGCTTTAGCTCCGCCCCCTTCTCCGAGCCGCTGGCCGGTGGATGTTCCAAGGTGGTCTTCATAGGGGACGGTTCCGGCCGAACAGGCGCTCGAGAGGAACGCCGCGGCCCCGGCTCGGATCGCCTGGCGGCGCGTAACGCTCATCAGCTCAGCCCCGGCGCGCTGTGGCGAAGACTTCCTTCAGCCGGCGGGCGACCGCTTTTTCGTCGCCCAGCTCGCCCAGGAAAAAGACGAACGTCATGCCCTGCGGTTCGTGGCGCAGCGCCGCAACGCGCGGCTCGCCGGCCAGCAACTGCCGCTCGCACTCCTCGGTGGTGAGGCCCATCTTCTGCTCGTCCCACTGCACCACCACACGCTGGACATGGCGGCTCTTTTCATAAGGCGCATAGCTCAAATCGATGCCCGGAACCTTCTTCAACTCGCGCGTCAGGTACTCGGCCTGCTCAGCGCACTGGCGCTGCATCGCGTCGAAATCGAGCTTGACGTATTTTTCAGCCGCCAGCCATACGCCGATCATCTCCTCGCGGCCCACTTTCATGGGCCGGCCGAGGGCATCCTCGCGGGGACTCGAGTTGAGCAGGGCGGCGCGGATCAGGTCCTTGCGGCCGGCCAGAATTCCCGAGCACTGCGGTCCGCGCATGTGCTTGCCGCCGCTGATGCAAATCAGGTCCACGCCTATCGCCGCGAGCTGGCGGACGTTTTCCCAGGGCGGCAGCAGGTTGGCGGCGTCGACCATCACCGGGAAGCCTGCTTTGTTTCCGATCGCCACGCAGTCTTCGATCGAGACGGCAGTGTCGTCCTGCAGGTGGCCGGAGCCCCCGAGGTAGTAGAGCATCGCCGTCCGGTCGTTGACGGCGCTCAGGAGCTGGTCTTTGCCCTCCACTTCGATCAGCTTCACGCCGGTGTTCCGGATGGCGTGGTCGAAGTTGTTGCGGTGCCGCTTCTGGATCAAGACCTCGCTCTTTATGCCGGCAAGGTCAGGCAGAAGGCGGATTTTCTCTTCATCCGTGCCGGTCAGGGAGGCGCACGTGCCCAGGGTGATGGCGCCGGCGGCGCCGGTAGAGACCATGGCCGCCTCCGAGCCGATGAGCTTCGAGAGCCGCTCGCCGATTTTTTCCTGCAGCTCTTCGAGGAAGACAAAGTGGTTCGAGGCTTCGGCCATGGCTGCGTGCAGCTCGGGCCACTGCCGGGAAGCGCCGATCACCGTGTAAGCGCCCTTGCAATTGATGACCGGGCGGACGCCCAGCTCCTGGTAGAGGTTGGCGGCGGGTCGGGTGGCGGCGGCCAGCTTCGACAGAGGCCAGAAGCTCCACAGTGAGCCGAGGCCCGCCCCTTGGAGCAGGTTTCTTCGAGTGGGATTCATGAACCACATGGTACCGCATGGTACCGCATTAAAATGGTACCGCATTAAAACAGCGCGTCTGAAGTCTTTGCGCGACACCTGTCGTTTGGCCGGGTGTTCATTCTGGCTTCTGGCTCCTGACTTCTGTCTTCTTGTTTTTAGAAGCGAGACGATGCTGTGGCTCCCCGCGGGCGGCCGGCCGCCGGGCATCTTGTGTCTTTCCCCGCGGGACGATCCAGCGCAGTCACTCTTCCCAAGGATTGAATACCGCCACGCCGGTCGGGGCGACGTCTGCCGTGTTGCGGGTCACCAGCGTGAGGTTGTGATGCCGGGCCGTGGCGGCGAGCAGACCGTCGATTACGGGAACAGCTTTCCCACGCGCCGGCGCCCGTCCTGCCATCAGGCCCCAGCGGTCGGCGACGGCTTCGTCGATAGACAGAATGCGTCCGGTGAATCGAGGCCGCAGGTCGGTCTCGACCCATGCTTCCAGCGCCGCGCGACGGGACCCCGGGGCCACGGCGGCGATTCCCTTCCGGATCTCACCCAGCGTCAGCACGCTGAGGTACAACAGGCTCTCGTCGGTTGCCTCGATCCACGCCACGACCCTCGGCTCCGGCCGGCCTTTTACCAGCTCGGAAATTACGTTGGTATCCAGCAGGAATCCGCTCACAGCTTGATGGTCCGGCCATAGTCCGGCGCACGGCTCACGTCAACCCGCGCTCGGGCCAGCGGCGATTCGGCGAAGAATTGGACCAGGCTCCCCGGCTGCCGGGCGCGGCGCGTGAGCTGGTCGAACTGTTCGGCGGGGAGAACCACGACCGCCTCCTTTCCGTGCCGCGTCACTCGCTGTGGCCCCCGGGACCGCGCCAGCCGGAACAACTCACTGAAACGGGCCTTGGCCGTCTGGATCTGCCATGGTTGGTCTTTCGTCCCAGCCGCTCTGTTGGTGCGCTTAGCCATAAAACTAGTCAGACTAGTCTGACTATAGAGCAGGCCGTCCGATAAGTCAAGCTGCGATGCGGGGCTTGCCGCACCCGGCGAGCGCGGCTACTACGCGCCGCTCCAACTCAACCGGCCCTGCGGGCACAGAGGAGCACGACGGCAAAAATGGTCGCGGGGCGCCCCGGCGCCTGGGCCGCGATGGGCGGGCCGCGCGCTACCCGGCTTGGTGGACCATTTCGGTGACCGGGGCTGTAGCGGCGGGTGTGTCCTTCGGCATCAGAAGCCAGGCGAGCAGGTAAACCAGGAACCCGACTCCAGTGGTCAGGGCCGCCGCCAGCCAGAAGATGCGCATCAGCGTGACGTCGGTCGCGAAATAGCGCGCGAAGCCGGCGCAGACGCCGAGGATCTTTTTGCCTTCCGGGGGGAGGGTCAGCCGGCGCGGGGCTACCAGGCCGGTCGGCGTGGCGCACTGGGCGCAGAAGCGGTCCTTCTCGCGCAACTCCAAACCACAATTGGTGCAGAACATTTCTTCACCTCGGCAGCCGCTCCCTTCTGGTTGCGGCTCCCTCACTATGCCATACGAGCCGCGGCGGAATTTGTTCCCTTACAACGGGCGCAGGTCGCCCAGCAGAGTGGGGATCAGCTCGGAGACCGTGGGGTGAATGTGCATGGCCCGCTGGATCACCGTGTAGGGAGCCTGGGCATACATCACGTCGAGGATCGAGTGGATGATCTCGTCACCCTCGATGCCCAGCATGGAAGCGCCGAGGATGCGCTTGGTTTCAGCGTCGACCAGGATTTTCAGGAAGCCCTGGGTCTCGCTCCGCTCGACGGCGCGGCCTACGTGCGTCATCGGCCGCGTCGCGATCAGGGCCTTGCGGCCGGAGGCGCGGACCTGCTTTTCGGTCATCCCGGCCCGGCCCAGCGGCGGGTCGGTGTAGAGCGCGTAGGCGGTGATGCGGTCGCTCACGCGGCGCGGGTCGTTGTCGAGCAGGTTGGCGGCGACGATCTCGAAATCGTTGTAGGAAGTGTGTGTGAAGCCGCCGCGGCCGTTGCAATCGCCCAGCGCCCAGACGCCCGGGACATTCGTCCGGAGCTGGTCATCCACCTGGATGTTGCCGTTCCGGTCGGTCTCGACGCCGGCCTTGTCCAGTCCGAGATCCTCGGTGTTGGGCACGCGGCCGACCGCCAGGAGCAGGTGTGATCCGGCGGCTTCCCTCGGCTGGCCGCCACAGGTCATCCGGACGGCGATCCGGCCATCGCGCTTCTCGATCTGAAAATCACAGGTACTGGTGATGACTTTAACGCCCTCGCTTTCCAGGATCTGCCGCAGGGCGTCGGAAACGTCGTCGTCTTCGCGGGCGATCAGGCGCTCGCCGCGCTGCACGATGGTAACCTCGCTGCCGAACCGGCGGTACATCTGCCCGAACTCCAGCCCGATGTAGCTGCCGCCGAGGATGACCAGGTGCGGCGGCAGGAAGTCCACGTCCATCATGCTGGAGTTGGTCAGGAAGCTGACGCCGTCGAGGCCTGGGATCGGCGGCACGGCGGCCCGTGCGCCCACGTTGATGAAGATCTGCTCCGCCTCGAGCAGCTCGCCGCCCACCCGCACCGTGTGGGGTCCCTCGAAGCGCGCGTGGCCCTCGTAGACCGTGCAGTTCTTCGCCTCCCGCAGACCTTTCTCCACGCCCTCGCGCGAGCGCTCGACCACGAGGTCTTTGCGCGCTTTGACCCTCTTCATGTCCACGGCGACCGGGCCGCCGATGGTCACCCCGAATTCGGCGGCGCGCCGGGCGACGTAGGCGGCGCGGGCGCTCGCGATCAGGGTCTTGGTCGGGATGCAGCCGGTGTTGACGCAGGTGCCGCCGAAGCGCTTCCGTTCGGCCACGGCCACACGCCGCCCGGCGGCCGCCAGCCGCGCGGCCAGAAAAGGCCCCGACTGGCCGGTGCCGATGATGAGGGCGTCATACCTGGAAGCCATGGGATCACGCTCCCGACAGGATCAGGTCGAAGCGCCGGACGACGTCTTTCAGGTAGGCCTCATCGCCGCCGTTCAGCTCGACCGTCGCCGAACCGTTGTAGCCGATCTCCTGAAGGGCTTTGTGTACTTCCTTCCAGTCGATTTCGCCGTCGCGCAGGTTCACGAACCGGGCCGTGCGGTCCTTGAAGGTGAAGTCCTTGAAGTGCAGTTTCACGATCCGCTTTCCGAGCGTCCGAATCCAATCCTGCGGGAAGCTGTAGAGGACCACGTTGCCCACGTCAAAATAGGCCCTGACAGACGGGCTTTGGAACTCGTCGACGTAGCGGGCGAACTCCAGCGGGCTGAGCAGGAACTTGTTCCAGACTTCCTCGACGGCGATGATCGTTCCCAGCTTCTGCGCCAGCGGAATCAGCTTGCGTATCTGCTGCTGCGACCGCGTCCAGGCATCCTGGTAGCTGGTCTGTGGATTCACCACGGCCGGAACCAGCAGGACCGTGTCGGCGCCCCACAGGTGCGCGTTCTCGAGGCTGGTCTCCATGCCCTTCACGCTTTCGGCGACCACGCCCGGATCGCTCGACGAGAGGGGATATCTCCAGTGCGCCATGTTCATGACGGAGTGAATGTGCAGCCCGGTTTTCTCCGAGGCCTTCTTGATTTCCTCGGCTTCCCGCGGGTCGGGCGTGGTGGGGCATTCGATCTGCTCGAACCCCACGTCGCGGGCGAGCTGGAAACGGTCGGCGTAGCTCATGCTTTTCGGCAGCATGCTGAGCAGCACGGCCTTACGAATGGGCAGGCGCTCGGCGGCGGCCGGTCGCGCGAGCGAGGCCAGTCCGGCAGCGGAAGCGCCCAGAAACTCTCGGCGGTTGGGTTGGTATGTCATGTCCCGATTCTACATTGGATGTAGACTGAAAGTTTATGCTCTTGCGGCGGAGCATTCTAGTTTGCCTGGCAATCTGCTTTGTAGCCCTGGGCGCGGCCCAGCAGCCGCAAGCGGGCACGCCGGAACCGCCAGCGGCGAAGCCGGAACTGCCAGTGGCGAAGCCGGAACTGCAAGGTCCGGCCCTCTATAGGGAGCACTGCGCCGGCTGTCACGACATCCCGGGGCCGACCCGCGCCCCCGCCACGCCCGTGCTCCGGCAGATGTCGCCGGAGGCGATCGTCCACTCTCTCCAAAGCGGGACGATGAAAGAGCACGGGACGGCGCTCAGCGCGGCCGAGCGGCGCACGGTGGCCGAGTTCCTGACCGCGAAAACTCTGAGCCGCGAAGAGGCGCC
>JBGOUJ010000508.1:0-5778 GCA_041477005.1 Terriglobia bacterium
AGGGAATGCATTCTCCTCATCATACAATGGCCGGCATGGCCCAAGTGATTGTGGAATCGGTTCGAAACCTGGAGCAGCGCGTGGTGGTCCGGGGGCACACGCTGCGGGGCGACGAGCCTGGCGAGGGGGGCGGGGACGACGCGGGGCCGAATCCCTATGAGTACCTGCTGGCGGCGCTGGGGAACTGCACCTCGATGACCTTGCTGCTCTATGCCCGCCGCAAGGGCTGGCCGCTCGAGAAGGTGAGGGTCGAGCTGGAGGACTCGCGCCTCCACGCCCAGGACTGCGCCGATTGCGAATCGCAGGAAGGTTTCGTCACCGAAATCCGCCGGGCGATCCGGGTGGAGGGGCCGCTCAGCGAGGAGCAGCGGGCGCGGCTGCTCGAGATCGCGGCACGGCACCCCGTTCATCGAACATTAACAGGGGAAATCAAGGTCCGGGACCGCCTTTTGTAACCAACTTTAAAAGGTCCTGAAACCTGCCGAATATGTTGGCCTGCTACATTGGGCTCTGAATATATGACACAACAATTGATTCGTACCTTGGCGCTCGCGCTCGGCTTGGCCGGCGCGGTGCTGATCGCCAAGACGTCCGGTGCATTTGCGACGCGGCCACCGGCAGGCAAAGTTCTGACTGCTACCTGCGGAATGATGGGTTGCTGCAATCACGCGGGGGGCCGATAAAGATTTGCGGCCGGCCGAGGCGGCCGGCCGGCGGCATGACATTGCCGCGACCGGGAGGGAGCGGTTTTACGAGCGGCGGTTGCGCCTCTGGCGGGACCGGTCATTGACGGTCGCGGCTCGGACGGTCGCGGCTCGGAACCATGTCGGGCACTCCTTGGAAGACGCTGTCCCGATGCGCTAGCCTGTGGGTGACCATGCGGAGACGATCCTTTGGGTTCCTCATTCTGGCCCTGGCCGGGGCGATTCTTGCGGGGAAAGAGAGCTTCGTATTCTCGATCCTGAAAAGCGACGCGGCAATTGGGAAGCAGGCTGCCGGCTATTACCTGCTGCCGACGAACCAGTTGCTCGAACCGTGGGGCGAGCAGACGAAGATTACCGGGCGGCCGGTGGATCTCACCTTTGATTCGCGGGGGCGGCTGCTGGCGGTGCTCAACTGGCGCAGCGTCTTGCTGCTCGACGGCTCGACGGGGATCCGGGTGGCGGAGATCCGGGCGCGGTCCACTTCCTACACGGGTCTGGCGTTCCGCCCGGGAGACCGCGAGATCTGGGCCAGCGAGACCTCGCGGAACGGGCCGGACAGCATCCTCATTGTGGAGCTCGATGAGATCGGCCGGCCGGGCACAACGGGCGGCCCTGGGGGCGCCGGGACAAACCGGATCGAGCTGACCGGGCATCCTGTGCCGGCGGGGATTGCGTTTTCGAGCGACGGCCAGACGGCCTACGTGGCTCTCAGCCGCAATAATTCCCTGGCCGTGATCGATGCGCGGTCGCGGCAGGTGAAGCGGGAGATCGAAGTGGGGATGGCGCCGTTCGGCGTGTTAGTCGCTCCCCAGCAGGGCAAGATCTTTGTCTCCAACCTCGGCGGGCGGCGGCTCCGCACGGGCGATACGGCGGCGCCGTCGAGCGGCTCGCAGGTGGTCAGCGATCCGGCGACCGGCGCTGCGGCGTCGGGGACCCTGAGCGTGGTGGACCCCGAGACGCTGGCCGTGCGCGAGATCGCCGTGGGGCTGCATCCCTCCGGGATGGCGCTCAGCCCGGATCGCAAGACCTTGGCCGTCGCCAACGGCCACTCCGATTCCGTCAGCTTCATCGACACGAGCAGCCTGGCCCGAACCGATGTACGGATCCCGACCTGGCCCGACAACGGCTCCACGCTGCTCGGCAGCCAGCCGATCGGGGTGGCCTTTGCGCCGGATGGAAAGACGCTCTACGCGGCCTGCGGGGGCAACAATGCGATCGCGGTGGTGACTACAGCCGGCAAGCAGCGGAAGGTGGCCGGCGCGGTGCCCACCGGATGGTTTCCATCGGCGGTGGCGGTGGATCGCCAAGGCGCGCTGCGCGTGATCAATATCAAGGGCGTGGGCAATACGGCCGATGGCAAGGGGACGTTCAACTCGAGGGAATACGAAGGGTCGCTGGTGAAGCTGCCGGCGCCGATGCCGCCACAGATCGCCGCCGGGACGCGGGAGGTGCAGGCGGCCAACACGCCGAAATTCGAGGCGGCCGGAGGCGTCTCGAACCTCGCCTCGCTCGGCATTCAGCACGTCTTTTTCATCATCAAGGAGAACCGGACCTACGATCAGGTGCTCGGCGACATGGGCAAGGGCAACGGCGACCCGAAGCTCGTTTTTTACGGCCGGGACGTCACGCCCAACCATCACGCTTTGGCCGAGCGGTACGTGCTGCTGGACAATTTCCACTCCGGCGGGGCCATCAGCTTCGACGGGCACCACTGGCTGATGCAGGCGTTCGTCAGCGATTACGTGGAGCGGGCCTTCGCCGCCTCGCCACGGGGCTACGCCTGGAACATGAGCGACGCCCTGACGATCGCGCCGACCGGTTTCTTCTGGCAGGGCGCTCCCCGCGGCGGCCGGCCACCCAGCGTGCGGATCTACGGCGAGTTTTGCCTGCCGGCGCGGTGGGACCCGGCGACCAACAGCGCCGTGGACATGACCGAGCGCGGGCAGCGCAGTTGGAGCGAGTACTGGCGCCTTTATAAGGAAGGGAAATGGCAGAACGAAGTCGGATGCCGGGCCGGCGTGCCGGCGCTCCAGCCCCTGATGAGCGCCCGCTATCCGAACAACTCGACCAGCATTCCCGATCAGATCCGGGCCGAAGAGTACCTGCGGGAGCTGGCCGAGCGGGAGAAGAGCGGGGAGCTGCCCAACATCAACGTGCTCACCCTGAACAACGACCACACCAACGGCACGCGTCCGGGCTCGCCGACGCCGCGCGCCATGGTGGCCGACAATGACCTGGCGCTGGGGCGCATCGTGGAAGCGATCTCGAAGAGCCGCTTCTGGGCGAAAGCCCTGATCCTGGTGGTCGAGGACGACGCCCAGAACGGTCTCGATCACGTGGACGGCCATCGCACGGTGGCGCTGGCGATCGGCCCGAACATTCGCCGGGGCGCGGTAGACTCCAATTTCTACGACCACACCAGCATGGTGCGGACCATCGAGGACATTTTCCGCATCCCGCCGCACACGCGCTATGACGCGAGCGCCCGGGCGATGAGCAGCGTCTTCACACCGGAGGCGGACCTGACGCCGTACCAGCGCCTGATCCCGAAGATCGCTCTCGACGAGATGAACCCGCCGCTGAAGGCGCTGGATGGCCGGCAGCTCTGGGCAGCGCGGCAGTCGCTGGCCATGAACTGGGCCGAGCCGGACGACGTGCCGGAGGAAGTGTTGAACCGGATCCTGTGGTGGGACAACCGAGGGTACGACAAGCCTTATCCCAAGCCGCGATGATTTGGTGCTCGGGGACCGGCGTGAGACCTTGGTCAGGCCTCGGGCCCCTTCGCCAGAACGTGGATCGTGGAACGTGGATCGTGGGAAGACCCTGGCCTGTTCGGGTCCATTCTCGGCCGAGGGAAAGCCTTGGGGCTCGGGGCCCACGATCCACGTTCTACAATCCTTTCGTGGAAGACCCTGGCCTGCTCGGGTCCATTCAACACGCGGTCGCCGCTGCCGCTGCTTAGAAATGTAGAAACTCCAGACCTTGCCGCAAATTTGCAGCAAGGTGCCCTGCGGCGCTACAAAGCGTGTGTTTCTATCCTTAGAGCACAGACGGCGGCTGGATGTACAATCATTGCACCGGCCCCAGATATTTGTCGAGCCAGCCCAGCACTTCTCGGACGACTTCGTTGCGCGCGACCATCGCGTAGTGCGTCGTATCCAGAACCACGTGCCGCTTGTCTTTTTCAGGCGTTCCGAACCAGCGGAACATCGGCTTCTGGACTTTGTCCACCGGGAAGACGAAGTCGTAACGGCCATTGATCATCAGGACCGGGATCTTGACCCGCGGGGCGAAGTTGATGGGGTCGGCTTCCGGACGCCCCCGGCCGGAGGGAAATGCGCCGTCGGCGAGCACGGCGGTCTTGATGCGGCCCTCGAGGGCGAGGAACGGTCCGAACATCGCCCCCCAGCTCGCGCCATAATAGCCAATCTGGTCTTTGCGGATGTCAGGCCGGGTCTCCAGATAGTCGATCGAGCGGCCCAAATCCTTGACGTGCATCACGGTGAGGTCCCTGCCCGCGATGTCTGAAGTCGCCGGAGGAATCTTCCGCTCGTAGGTCCCCTGGTAGACCGGGTACATCACGGCGCGCCCGCTCTTGATCACGAAGTCCAGCCATTCCATGCAGACCAGGTTGGCGCTGGACGGCGGTTGGCTGGCCGAAGCCCACGGAAGGAAAACCACTGTCTGGTAGGGCGGCTGAGTTGACTTGGGCAGGAACAGGTAGGCGGCCATACGCTCATTGCCGTACGCGGCGCGGAACGTCACCTTCTCCTTGCGCCAGGCCTCCGGGCTTTGGTCCACCGATTCAACTCTTGGATCCAGACCGCTGCGCTCGTAGAGGTACATCGAGCGGTAGATCTCGAAGACCTCATCCGGAACCGGTTTTTCGGTGGTGTAGTCGCGAGTCTGCTGGATCTGGGGGGCAGCAAAGTGATCGGGCAGCGGCTGGGAGTAGCGCACGCAGCGGAAGCCGTTGTTGGCCGAGCGGTCGAAGGGGGGACGGCGATCGAGTTCGCCGAAGCTGTAGCGCTCTTCGTTCCAGGCGCCGCCGAGTATGTAGCGTGTGCCTTCCTGCGCCTCATTCCAGCACCACTCTTTGACGTTGCCGGCCATGTCGTATGTTCCGAATCGGCCGAGGCCCTGATACCGCCCCACCGGAACGGGCCCCGCGCCACCGAAATTGCTGAGCGGAACGATGAGCTGCGCCAGCCGGACGAGCGCCGCCTTGTGCCAGTGATAAAGAGAGGGCAGGCTCTTGCCGGCGAATTCGGCGTAGGCGGCCGCCTCATACCAACTGACGCCGCGAACCGGGTACTGTTCCTGGCCGGTGGGATAGGCGCCGCCTTCCCAGGTCGCGGGACCGGGCCTGCTGGTCGCGTCCCGGAACAGGCGCATCGCCTCTTCCCAGGTCAGTTCCCGGCCATCTTGGACAAAGCGTTGTTTCCAGTAGGCGCGGCTCTGATAGCCGCCCTTGTCGACGAATTCCTTGTACTGCCGGTTGGTGACCTCGTACTTGTCGATGAGGTAGGCATCCATCGGAAAGGGCCGAAATCCGCCGCTGGCGATTCCGAATGGTCCAGCCGGAACCGTCACCATGCCGGCGGGAAGTGCTCCCGGCTTGCTGAGGTCAAACCGGATCTGATTCCCGTAGTGGCCCAGATTGCCCTCAGCCGCAGCATCGTGTAAATCGGCATTCCACCTGATGAGAACTCCATCGAAGGTCTCGAAACCATCCTTGGAAACCTCGACGCGCAGTACGCCGACCGGGATTCTCACCTTGGCGAGCGGAGACCTGCCGAGCGACTGCCACCCGGCCTCTGGCGTCGAGTAGTTCTTCCAGCGGATCTCGGCGCCCGGGGGCGTGGTCTCGATGGTCACCACCGAGGACATGGCTGCCCACTGCTCTTCGGCGATCGCGCCGCCCGCCGACTTGGCCCGGATGAAGGCGGAAGCAAACTCGCCATCGCGGGTCAGACGGGCAACATCGGCTGCCGCGCGCTGACGTTCGCGCTGCGAGCTGGTGATGTAAAAGAAAGCGCCGCCGACGAGCACCACCGCCAGACCCGCCACGATC
>JBGOUJ010000509.1:0-5776 GCA_041477005.1 Terriglobia bacterium
ACCGAGTTACCGCGGTCGGCGCGGCGGTTGCGGATGTCCTGGGGCGTGCCGGTGCCGCCGCCGAACTCCGTGGCCACGTCGTCGATGGCGTGCGACCAGGTATAGCCGAACAGTAGATTCACGCCGTGGCTCATGCGTTTCTCGACGGAAAGCTGGCCCGAGAAATAGTTCGACAAGCCGTCGGAAACGGCGTAGCTGATGCCGGCCAAACCGGGCCGCACGCCGAAGAAAGCCCGCCGCGGATTCACCGCTCCGGGTCCGGGGAGCGGCTGGTTCAGGTCAATGGTAGTGCCCAGCCGGCGGCCCAGGTTGCCGACCAGCGACCCCTTCACGATCAACTGCATGGACGTGATCTCGTGCTGGACGCCGATGTTGAACTGCTGCGCATAGGAGCTGGTGAAACCTGGGAATACCCCGATGACGCCGCCGGAAGGATTCTTCGCGGAAGCGAGGTCCACCACCGGCGGGGCCGGGAACCCGTCGCTGACCCGGCTGCCGATCTGGGTGTCGGGGTTGGTCACGCTATAGATGGGACCGAAGGGCACATGGCGCTGCAGGCGCAGGTAAACGCCTCCGTTGCCGCTGGGGTTGTAGAACAGGCCGAAGCCGCCGCGGAGGACGGTGCGGTTGGTGAGCTGGTAAGCGAAGCCGAACCGCGGCGCATAGTCGCGCAGATCGCGCTTGATGCCGACCCGCGGATCCACGCCATCCTGGCCGGCGACTTTGACGGTGGCGGTGCCCACGTCGAAGTTGGCAATCCGGTTGGCCACCTCGGTGAAAGGACTGTAGTAATCCCAGCGGAGCCCGAGATTGAGAGTCAGACGCCGGTTGACCCGCCAGTCGTCAGCGACGTAGACGCCGGTTTCAATGCCGCGCACTCCCACCCAGGCGAGCGTGAAGTCCTGCTCGATGAGGGAAGCGTAGCCGAGCAGGAAACTGGCCAGCTCGTTGCCGGTGCTCGATCCGCTGCCGATGTCGGTGGTAAACCCGCGGCCGAAGTTGAAGCGGCCGTTGCCGCGGTTGGTCTGGTACTCGGTGATCTGGCGCCGGCGGACGTCGCCGCCGAACTTCAGGGTGTGGGTGCCGCGGGTCCAGGTGGCGTTATCGATGTACTGGAACGTGTTGCTGCGGCGGAAGATGGGCAGCGAGCGCGAGTGGCCGACGCCTGCGTAGGTGCCCAGATTGAAGATCGGCAGCAGGGTGTGGAGCGGGTGGGCGTTGGCGTTGGGGATGCCGACCAGGTTTCCCAGATTCGGGCCGCCCGGAGCGAAACCCTCCCCGGTATAGTCGAGGACGAAGCGGTTGAAGCCGATCCGGAAATCGTTGACCAGAGTGGGAGTAATCACCTTGGTGTAGCTGATGACGGCGTGCTGCACCGGATTGAACGCCGGGCCCGCGAACGAATCTTCATTGCCCACGCCAATTGGATTGGGCAGTCCCTCGATGGGGGCGGCGGGGAAGGTGTAGGGCGCAGTGGTTGTGGTGTGCTGGATGGACCAGCGGGCGAACACGTTGTCGTTGGGGGTGAACTGGTGGTCGACGCGCACGTCGCCTTGGTCCCAGTTCTGAGTCAGGCTCAGGTTGGAGAGGTAGTTGTTGATGAGGCCGCTGCTGGTGGGTAGCGGGAAGGCTTGCATCAGGCGAGCGGTGGGGACGTCCCACCGGCTGCGCGGGATCACGTTGCCGGGGAACTGCGTGCGGCGGATACCGGTGGCGCTCGTGGGGTCGGCCGCCTGGGTCAGAGGGTCGTAGATCCGCTGCTCGTCGCTGAAATCGCCGTTGCGGATCTTGGCCGTGGCCACGGAGCGGACGGAGCTTTGCAGTTGATTTCGCCGGTAACCCTCCCAATCGACGAAAAAGAACGTCTTGTTGCGGCCGTTGTAGACCTTGGGCAGATAGACCGGGCCGCCCAGGGAGAACCCGTATTGGTTGAACCGGAACGACGGGAAGGGAGTTCCTTTGACGTTGAAGAAGCTGCGAGCGTCCATCGCCGAGTTGCGGAGAAACTCGAAGGCGCTGCCGTGGATGGCGTTGGTGCCGGACTTGGTGACCACGTCGACAACGGCGCCCGAGTTGCGCCCCACGTCGGCGCTGAACAGGTTGGTCTGCACCTTGAACTCACGAATCGATTCGATGGACGGCCGGATAACAATCAACTGAATGAGGCGCTCATTGTTGTCCACGCCGTCATAGAGGAAGTTATTGGAGCCTTCGCGGTTGCCGTTGGAAAAGATCTCGGTGCCGGGGCGGCGATCGTCCGGCCGGGTTCCGCTCTGGATGGTTCCGGACACGGAGAATCCCGTCCCGTTTACCCCCGGCGTGAGGATGGCGAGCTGCACGAAATTGCGGCCGTTCAAGGGAAGCTCGCTGACGAACTGCTCGTTGATGACATTACCGACTGCCGACGACTGGCTCTCCAGAAGCGGGGTGGAGGCGGTCACCTCGACCAATTCGGTGACTTGGCCGACCTGCAAGGCAAGATCCACACGGGCGCGCTGGTTGACCTGGAGGCTAATGCCACTTTGAATTAGCTTGCGGAAACCCGACGCCTCCGCCGAGAGGCTGTAGCTGCCCGGCGGAAGCAGGGTCATACTGTAAGCGCCGCCGGAGTCGGTAGAGGCTTCGCGAGAGAAGCCGGTGTCGGGATTGACAAGAGTAAGTTTGGCGCCAGCTACGACGCCGCCGCTGGAGTCGGTGACAGTGCCCACGAGCTCCGCAGTGGTGACCTGTGCCGCGGCTGGAGCGGCGATCACCAGGCACACCAATACCCACAGCGTGAGATCTCTTCTGGTAAACATCGGTTTCACTCCCCAAAAAGCGAAATACGATACGGGATGATTCTAGCACGACAGGATGCTGCGTGGCCTTTTTCCCTTTTCCCCACCCTCGCGCGGTGGGCGATGGCGGCGGGCGATGGCCTGCGGGTGTGCGAGGGGGATGTCCCGTTTTACAGCCGATTAAAGTGCTTTTTGGCAATGTCGATGAAGGCCTGCGTGGAGCGCGAGAGATAGCGGTCGGTGCGATAGGCCAAGCCGAGCTGGCGCTCGAGCCGCGGCTCGGAGAGCGGGATCAGACGCAGCGTCCCGGCCTTGACCTCGGCCGCGGCGTAACTGGGGCTGAGCAGCGAGATCCCCAGGCCGATGGCCACGAATCGCTTGATCGTCTCCACCCCCGAAAGCTCCATGGTCACGTGGACCGGCGTGCGGCTGGCGGCAAACATCTCGTCCAGCATCTGTCGCGTGCGGCTGGCGCGGGGGAAGATCCACGGGTAGCGGGCGATCTCCTCGACCGTGACGCTCGACTGTGAAGCCAGGGGGTGGCCGGCGGGCACCGCCACGTCCACCGGCTCGCGGAACAACGGAATGGTCTCGATCTCGCGAACATCCACCGGAAGGCTCACGAAGCCGAGGTCGACCGAATCCTGCTGCAGCTTCTGCACGATCTTGGTGGTGAAGTTGCGATAGACGGTGATCTTCACCTCGGAATGTTTCTTCTTGAACGTCGCAAAGACTTTGGGTAGCAGATAAAGGCAGCTCGCTTCGGTGGCGCCCAGATTGAGGTGGCCGGCGGGCGCCGGCATCAGGTCGCGCAGGGCGTCGAAGGCCTCTTTCTGCACGTTGAGGATCTTGCCGGCGTGATCGAGCAGCAGGATGCCGGGCTGGGTGAGGAAGACCCTCTTGCCGATCCGGTCGAACAGCCGCACGCCGAACTGTTCTTCGAGTTGGCGAATCTGGGTGCTGATGGCGGGCTGGGTCAGCCCCAGCTTGCCGGCGGCGCGCGAGAAATTCTTCAGGCGGGCGACCTCAACGAAGCTGCGGAGATGATCAAAATCCATGGCAACGCCTGCCTAAGTGTGGAACAATGATTCTAAGTCTTCAGCCGTCCCTGGAACGCTACTGCGGCGGGCGCCGGCAGGCAGGAGGGCGCGCCGCTTTCCGAGGGTTGCGGCTGAGCACTTACGATCTCTCAGTATAGGCACGGCTGCGACGCTGTGCAATCGTTGAGAGGTAACCGCTCCCCTGGAAGATGAGGAGAAAATGCCGGTCTCACGCCAAGACGCCAAGTACGCCGGGAGAAACTTCCTTGTCTGCTTTGGGTTCCTGGCGTCTTTGCGCGAAATCTTCCGGCCGGCTCGATTGCTTCACACGGTCTAGCCGAGTGGTTCCCGAAGATCCGGAATGGACTTCGAACAGATCGCGACCTTCGTAGAAGTGGCGCACGCGGGGAGTTTCTCGCACGCCGCCCAGCGGCTCTACCGGACGCAGCCGGCCGTCTCGACCCAGGTGAGGCTGCTCGAGAAGCAGTGCGGCCAGCCGCTGTTTGTGCGCCACGCCCGGCAGGTGGAGCTGACCGTGGCGGGCAGGATTCTGCTGCGCTACGGCGAGCGGCTGCGCGAGCTGCGGGCGGCGGCGCGAGCCGAGCTGGAAGCGATGCGCCTGCACCCCAAGGGGAGCGTGGCGCTCGCCGCTAACGAGGCCACCGTGCTCTACGTGCTGCCGGTGATGATCCTGCAATTCAAGCGGGAGTACCCGGACGTGCGGCTGGAGATCACGCGCAACTTTTCCCGAAAGATTATCGAGAAGGTGCTGGAAAACGCCGTCGATTTCGGGGTGGTCACGCTGCCCTTCAAGCATGCCCACCTGCACGTGCTGCCGATTCACCGGGACGAGATGGCGGTGCTCGCCCCGCCCGATCACCCGCTGGCCCGCCGGGCGGCCGTGCCGCTCGAAGAGGTGATCGAATACCCGCTGCTTTACCCCAAGACCGGCCAGACCCGGCTGCAGCTCGACCGTCACCTGCGCCGATTCGGCGACCGCCTGAAGATCTCGATGGAGCTGGCCAGCGTGGAGACGATCAAGAAGTTTGTGGCCACCGGAATGGGCGTGACGCTGATGAGCGCGACCTTTGCCAGTGCCGAGCAGGAAGCCGGCACGCTGCGGGTGATCCCGCTGGAAGGCGAGAAGATCTACCGGGAGCTCGGCCTGATCTATCACCGCCAGAAATACATATGCCCGGTGGCGGAAGCGTTCCTGTCGACGGTGCGCCATTACTTCGGCGAAGCCATCAGCCGTCTGGGGGCGGCGCCGCGCTCGGGGTAGCGACGGGCGGCGCCTCGACGGGCGGGGCTTCGAGGGGCTGCGAGGGCGGCGGCTCGGGCACAAACCACTGCGCCTCTTCAAAGCCGACGTACCGGCAGAGGAGCAGGGCGCCGGCGTCGGTTTCGAGAGCGTCGCCGACCTCGATCGGGCGCCGCTCGCCGCCGGCCTCGCGCATCTGCTTCCAGGCCGCGTAGGGGCTGGAGGCCTCGATCTCGCCCTCCGGCTGGTAGTCCTTCATCTTGAGCTTGGGGGGAACCGCAGCCGGCGGCGCGTGGCGAAAGTGCTGGCGTTGCGATTCCCTGAGATAGTAGATGCGATACCGGGGCATAAAGCTATTTTGCCTCAAAACATTTCCGATGTGAATGGTTTTTTAGCATGTGGGGCAAGGGGCGCATTTTTCCATCAGAGCACTCCCTCGGCCGCGACCCGCAGACCGGGGCCGTGGTTCACCAGATCACCTCGCATCCCTCGATCAATCATCCCAGCTATTTCCTGCACGCTTCCTTCACGCCGGACCAGCGGGCCATCCTGTTCACGTCCTATCGCAGCGGCCAGCCGCAGCTCTTCGAGGCGGGCTATCCGGACGCAGAGATCCGGCAGTTGACCGGCGGCCCGCCGATCCACGCCTTCTCGCCGGTGATCGCGCCCGATGGCGAGCAGGTCTATTTCGTCCGCGG